>NZ_JBFRCG010000005.1:0-423451 GCF_040965595.1 Paraburkholderia sp. EG287B | reverse complement strand
GCGCCAGCGGCTCAAGCAGCTCGCCAACGAAAAACGGCCCGGGCGCTCTTGCGCACGGGCCGTCAAGTCCAGACCTTTCCGCTACACCGTTCGGTACCTGAAACGGGACCTTAACTGAACGGCATTACACCCTCGGGTGCCTTTTTTTATTTCTGCGACAAGGGGTTCATTCAGGCGTGCGGCGACGGATACCGCACGTCCAGCACGTCGATCGGCTCCGGCCCAGCCGGCGTGTGCAGCGTGACCTGATCGCCGATCTTCGCCTTCAGGAGCGCCCGCGCGACGGGTGAAACCCAGCTCACGTGACCGAGGTCGAGATCGACCTCGTCGATGCCGACGATCGTGATCGTATGCGCCTCGCCGTCTTCGGTGCCATACTCGACAGTCGCGCCGAAGAACACCTGATCCACGCTTTCCTGCCGGCTGCTGTCCACGACCTCGGCCAGATCCAGTCGCTTCGTGAGGAAGCGGATGCGCCGGTCGATTTCGCGCAGCCGGCGCTTGCCGTAGATGTAGTCGCCGTTCTCGGAACGGTCGCCGTTCGAGGCCGCCCACGAGACGAGCTTGACCACTTCGGGCCGTTCCTCGTCTATCAGGTGCAGCAGCTCGCTGCGCATGCGCTCATAGCCGGCCGGCGTGATGTAGTTCTTCGTGCCGGCGGGAATCTCCGGGAGACCGGCTTCGAGATCGTCGTCGTCGTCGGTCGATTCTTTGACAAAGGCCTTGTTCATGATGGGATCACTGCGTTACCTGTACTGATTGACTCACGACTACCAGCGTACACGAACCTCGCCCCAAGACAAATCACGAAAAGGGCCTTCCCTTTTTTTGAAGCCCTGCTATAATCTCTTTTCTGCGTGCGGCTGTAGCTCAGTTGGATAGAGTACTTGGCTACGAACCAAGGGGTCGTGGGTTCGAATCCTGCCAGCCGCGCCATTCATTCGAAGCGTTTCCCGTCTGTTGATCCGGGAAGGGTTTCAAGCAGTATAGTGTTGTAAGTAGTATCGTTTTAGCGTGCGGCTGTAGCTCAGTTGGATAGAGTACTTGGCTACGAACCAAGGGGTCGTGGGTTCGAATCCTGCCAGCCGCGCCACCAAATAAAGGGCCTTTCCGAATGGAAAGGCCCTTTGTCTTTTCAGCTGCAGAATTGGGGGCTCCAGGTGTCGCGCGAGAAGCGGCACCCTAGCGCGGCGGCGTGCCGATGTCGCCGATCTGGGCATCGGGGCGCGGCAGATCCTCCACGTCGCCGATCGCGCTAGGCTCCGCCACAGGCTCCATGCCCATGCCCAGCAACGCCTGGGGCTGCCGCAGCATCTCCCCTACCGTCTTACCGAAGCGGCTCGCGACGAACGCCCGCAGCAGCGCCTCGCGCGTGGTTTCTCCGTAGGCCTCCAGGACTGCGCCCGCCTCCCCCTCGAACTCGGCCACGCAGGAAGCCGGCTCGCCTTCGCGCAGCTCGACGCGCCTCGTGCGGTCGAGCACCACGCCGGCCGCCTCCCAGGAATCAGTGGGCATGAAGCGGCCATCCCACGGACGCCCGCGGTCGTTGCCGCGCACGGCGACCGTCTCGCCACTGTCGGTGAAATAGATTTCGCGCACGAAGTCCGGAAGGCTGCGCGCCACCCAGTAGTCGAGTGCGAGGCCGGTTAGTTCAGCTACGTTCATTGCGAGTCCCTCGTTTCGGTTCGAAGGAAGATGGCGACGTGACCGGCAGGCGCGGTCAGGCTGCCGCGAAGATGCGGCCGATGAGATAACGATAGATTACCGCGCGGGACGCGCGATGGGAGCGCTCCGTGCCACGCAACAGCGTTGCCGTCAATAATCCGCGCGCTCGCGCTCGATGCGCATGCCGCCGTCGTGGCGATGATGCCCGTCGTCGCTCGAACGCTCGCGCGCGATGCGCATCACGTCCGGATTCGTGCGCACGCGGCGCATGACGTTCGCGAGGTGCACGCGATCGCTCACCTGGATCACGAAGCGCAACATGTTCGATTCCTGTGCCAGATCGTCGTCCATCGCGATGTGCACGATGTTGGCGTCCGCCGACGTGATGTCGGCCGCCACGCGCGCGAACACGCCCTTGGTGTTCTTCACCAGCACCTTCACGGCGACGTCGAACAGACGCCCCGGCTGCGGCGCCCACGCCACGTCGATCCAGCGGCCCGGGTCGCGCCGGTGGATGCGCTGCGCCACGCGGCAGTCGGTCGTATGGATCGCCATGCCAAGGCCGATGCCGATGTAGCCCATGATGTCGTCGCCGGGAATCGGGCGGCAGCAAGCCGAAAGCTGCACCGACATGCCCTCGGTGCCCGTGATGACGACCGGCGGCGCCGGCGGCGCATTCGGGTCGCGCGGCGGATGGTGATGCTCGGCGTCGTCGGCGTCCTGGCCGCTCATCAGCACTTCGATGCGCTTGGCCATGACCGCCGCCACGCGCCGGCCAAGACCGATGTCGGCGAAAATTTCCTGGCGGTTCTTGTTGCCGGTCCACAGGACCAGCTTCTCCCACACTTCCGGCGTGACTTCCGAAAGCTGGTAGCCGTAACCCTTGAGTGCCTGATCGACGAGCCGTTCGCCCAGCTGCACCGACTCCGTGAGACGCATCGTCTTCAGGTAGTGCCGGATCGCCGAGCGCGCCTTGCCGGTACGCACGAAACCGAGCCACGCGGGATTCGGCTTGGAGTACGGCGCCGTGATCACCTCGACGATGTCGCCGCTCTTCAGTTCCGTACGCAGCGGCAGCAGCTCGTTGTTGATCTTTACGGCCACGCACTGGTTGCCGAGGTCGCTGTGGATCGAATAGGCAAAGTCGAGCGCCGTGGCGCTGCGCGGCAGCGCCATGATCTTCGACTTCGGCGTGAAGACGTACACGGCGTCCGGGAACAGGTCGATCTTGACGTGTTCGAGGAATTCGCTCGAGTCGCCCACCTCGCTCTGGATGTCGAGCAGCGACTTGAGCCACTGGTGCGCGCGCTTTTGCACGTCGTTGAGATCGGCACCGCCGTTCTTGTAGAGCCAGTGCGCCGCCACGCCGGCTTCGGCGATCTCGTGCATCTTGCGCGTGCGCACCTGGAACTCTATCGGCGCGCCGAACGGGCCCACGAGCGTCGTGTGCAGGGACTGATAGCCGTTCACCTTGGGAATGGCGATGTAGTCCTTGAACTTGCCCGGCACCGGCTTGTAGAGCGCATGGAGCGCGCCGATACAGGTGTAGCACTCGAGCGCCGACTCGACCACGACGCGAAAACCGTACACGTCGAGCACCTGCGAGAACGACAGCTGCTTGTCGCGCATCTTCTTGTAGATGCTGAAGATGGTCTTCTCGCGGCCGGTGACTTCGGCGTCGAGCTTCGCGTCGGCAATCGCGCGCTGCACCGCTTCCAGAATCTTGCTCACCACCTCGCGGCGATTGCCGCGCGCGGCCTTCACCGCCTTTTCGAGCGTGGCGTAGCGATTCGGATTGAAGTTCGCGAAGCTCAGGTCCTGCAGCTCGCGATAGGTGTTGTTCAGGCCGAGACGGTGCGCGATGGGCGCGTAGATGTCGATGGTCTCGCGCGCCACGCGGCGGCGCTTTTCGGGCGGCACCGCGCCGAGCGTGCGCATGTTGTGCAGCCGGTCGGCGAGCTTCACCAGAATCACGCGAACGTCGCGCGCCATCGCGAGGAGCATCTTGCGGAAGTTCTCCGCCTGCGCTTCTTCGCGGTTGCGAAACTCCATCTTGTCGAGTTTCGACAGGCCATCGACCAGTTCCGCGACCTTCGCGCCGAAGCGCTCGGCGAGTTCCGCCTTGGTCACGCCCTGGTCTTCCATCACGTCGTGCAGGAGCGCGGCCATGATGGACTGCGCGTCGAGCTTCCAGCCGGCGCAGATTTCCGCGACGGCGACGGGATGGGTGATATAGGGTTCGCCGCTCTGGCGATATTGCCCGAGGTGGGCTTCATCGCTGAAGTGGAACGCCGCCTTGACCTCCTTGATTTCCTCGGGAGTGAGGTAACCGGAGAGCGCGGCGGTCAGATTGGCGATGGAGACGACCCCGTGCTTGCGGGGCTGCTCCGGCGTCGCGGTCGGACCGAACAGATGGCGAAACGACTGTTCGAGGACCGCGTCGATGTAATTGCGCGCAGGGCTCGCAGTCTCGGCTTCCTGGTCCACCTCGGTGGCCGGCGAGGGCGTGATGCTCATGTTCCCCTCCGTATCAGGTTTGGCGTTGACGGTTAGGCGGCTGCGGCGCTACGAACTACATGGCGATCGACAATGCCTCGGAACGCGCCCTTAGACGGGCACCTTCTTCAGCATTTCGAGGCCGACCTGGCCAGCCGCGATCTCGCGCAGCGCGACAACGGTTGGCTTGTCGCGGCTCTCGATCTTGGGCGTGTGACCTTGTGCGAGCTGGCGGGCGCGATACGTCGCGGCGAGCGCCAGTTCGAAGCGGTTCGGAATCTGTTTCAGACAATCTTCGACGGTGATGCGGGCCATGTCGGGTTCCTTCTCATTCTCAGCAGGTTCTTATTCTACCTTATGTGCCCGACGCGCCGGGCTGCGGGTGGTGGATACCGAGCTGCACGAAGAGCTCGGTATGCCGCGCGTATTGCGAAGCGAAGCGCAGGCGCGTGGCGCTCACGATGTTACGCAGCTCCTGCAACGCGCGATCGAAGTTCTCGTTGATCACGACATACTCCGATTCGCTCGCATGCGCGATCTCGCTGCCCGCTGCAAGCAGGCGTCGCGTGATGACGTTCGGCTCGTCTTCGCCGCGCTTTTTCAGTCGGTCGGCGAGCGCTTCGAGCGACGGCGGCAGGATGAAGATTTCCACCGCATTGCGGAACTGCTTCTTCACTTGCTGCGCGCCTTGCCAGTCGATTTCGAGCAGGACGTCATGGCCGATTTTCATCTGGTCTTCGATCCACACGCGCGACGTGGCGTAGTAGTTGCCATGCACTTCCGCGCTCTCGAGAAACTCGCCCGCGGCGTGGCGCGTGAGGAAGTCGTCGACGGTCGTGAAGTGATAGTGCTCGCCGTCGCGCTCCTTCGAACGCGGCGCGCGCGTCGTGTACGAAACCGACAGGCGGATCGCGCTGTCTTCAGCGAGCAGCGCGTTCACGAGCGTCGACTTGCCCGCCCCCGAAGGCGCCACCACCATGAAGAGGTTGCCGGGGTACATGCCCGCGTACGGATTGCGCTTCTTGTCCTGCTTCGCGTCCGTTTTGGGGGTGCTGCTTTGGTCGGTCATGTTCGTTGCTTCCTTCATTCGAGATTCTGGACCTGCTCGCGCATCTGCTCGATGAGCAGCTTGAGCGTCATCGAGGCGTCGGCGAGTTCCTTCGCCGCCGCCTTCGAGCCGAGCGTGTTCGCTTCGCGGTTGAGCTCCTGCATCATGAAGTCGAGACGCTTGCCGACGCGGCCGCCCTTCTCGATCACGTGACGCGTTTCGTTCAGATGCGCCGTGAGGCGCGAGAGCTCTTCGGCGATGTCGATGCGAATGCCATACATCGTCACTTCCTGGCGAATGCGCTCGGCGATTTCTTCACGCGAGATGTTGCCGATGCTGCCGCCGTTGCCGTTGCTGTCCGGCGCGGCGATGCCGAGCGCTTCCTGCAGACGCTCGACGATCTTCTGCTGGTGCTTCGCGATCAGCTCCGGCACGAGCGGCGTGATGCGCGCGACGATCGCTTCCATTTCGGTCACGTTCGCGAGCAGCATGTTGGCGAGCTGCGCACCTTCGCGAGCGCGCACTTCGATCAGATCGGCGATGGCCTGCTTGCCGCAGCCGAGCACCGCGTCGCGCAGCACCTCGGGCGCCACGCCGCTTTCCGCCAGCACGCCGGGCCAGCGCAGGATCTCGCCCGTGCGCAGACGGCCCGAGTCGGGAAACGCTTCGAGCACGGCGCGCTCGAGCCCGGCGAGCTGATCGAGCGCGTCGCGGTTGAGCGCGCCCGCGTTGGCGCCCTGCTCGCTCTTCTGGATGTTGATGCGGATGTCGACCTTGCCGCGCGAGAGCTTCGTCATCAGCATTTCGCGCAGCGTGGGCTCGCACACGCGCACGTCTTCGGGCATGCGGAAGTTCAGGTCCAGAAAGCGCGAATTCACCGTGCGCAATTCGACGGAGACACTCGCGCCGCCCGTGCCCGAAGCCGCAGCAAGCTCGCGCGTGGCGCTGGCATAGCCGGTCATGCTGTAAATCATGGTTCGTCTCGCGAAGAAAGCCGTGGCGTCGTGCGCTGCGCGCGCGGGTCACGGCGAGGAAATCGAGGCGCCCGGCGTGTTGTCACGAATGGACGAAAAGCGCGGGGCGGAGAAACCGCATTATCCCATTTTTGAGGGCGCGCCTTCGCAAGCGCGGGCTGCGCGCCGCTTCTGGCCGGAGCGCCCGCCTTTCTGCCCTCCTGCCGCGCTTGCGCCGCCTTCGGGCCGCGCCCGTCGCGTGGCGCGCGGAGGCGGTAAAATCATGGTTTCCCCTTCCCTCTCGTGCCCTCGCGCACCTTCACGATGACCCAATCCATCCAGCGCCCCTCCGGCCGCGCCGCCGACCAGCTTCGCGAAGTCCGCATCACCCGCAACTACACGAAGTACGCCGAAGGATCGGTCCTCGTCGAGTTCGGCGACACCAAGGTGCTGTGCACCGCGAGCGTGTCCGAAAGCGTGCCGCCGTTCCTGCGCGACAAGGGCCAGGGCTGGCTCACCGCCGAATACGGCATGCTGCCGCGCGCCACGCACACGCGCAGCGACCGCGAAGCCGCGCGCGGCAAGCAAACGGGCCGCACGCAGGAAATCCAGCGCCTGATCGGCCGCGCGATGCGCGCCGTGTTCGACCTCGAAGCGCTCGGTGCGCGCACCATCAACCTCGATTGCGACGTGCTGCAAGCCGATGGCGGCACGCGCACGGCGAGCATTACGGGCGCGTTCGTGGCGGCCCACGACGCCGTCTCGAAGCTGCTGGCCACGGGCCGCATCGAGCGCTCGCCGATTTCCGACTACGTGGCCGCGATTTCGGTCGGCGTGTACGAGGGCGTGCCCGTGCTCGACCTCGACTACGACGAAGACTCGCAGTGCGACACCGACATGAACATCGTCATGACGGGCTCGGGCGGCATGGTCGAAGTCCAGGGCACGGCGGAAGGCGCGCCGTTCTCGCGTGACGAACTGAACGCGCTGCTCGATCTGGCACAAAGCGGCATTCGCTCGCTGATCGAGAAGCAGAAGGCGGCGCTGGAGATTTCGCATGGCTGATCTGCAGCCGGATTCGACGGCTAAAAGCGCAGCTCGCGCGCTCTCGCGCGTCGTGCTCGCCTCGAACAACGCAGGCAAGCTGCGCGAGTTCGCGGCGCTGCTCGGCGCGGCCGGCATCGAGCTCGTGCCGCAAGGCGCGCTCAACGTGCCTGAGGCCGAGGAGCCGCACCCCACCTTCGTGGAGAACGCGCTCGCCAAGGCGCGCCACGCGGCGAAACTCACGGGCCTGCCCGCGCTCGCCGACGACTCGGGCCTGTGCGTGCGCGCGCTGCGCGGCGCGCCGGGCGTGTATTCGGCGCGTTACGCCCAGCTCGCGGGCGGCGAGAAGAGCGACGCGGCGAACAACGCGCTGCTCGTCGCGAACCTGAAAGATCACGCGGATCGCCGCGGCTACTACTACTGCGTGCTCGCGCTCGTGCGCCATGCCGACGACCCCGAGCCGCTCATCGCCGAAGGCCGCTGGCACGGCGTGGTGCTCGACGCGCCGCGCGGCGACAACGGCTTCGGCTACGACCCTTACTTCTACGTTCCGGAGCTCGAGGCCACGGCTGCCGAGCTCGATCCGGCGCTCAAGAACGCGTCGAGCCATCGCGCCATCGCCTTGCGCCAACTGCTCGCGCGACTCCAGGAGGAAGCGTGAGCCAGCAGCATCGAATTGGCATCGAGGTGGTCCAGTCGTTCACGATGCCCGGCAGCATTCGCCTGACTTCGCTGCCACCGCTCGCGCTCTACGTGCATTTCCCGTGGTGCGTGCGCAAGTGCCCGTATTGCGATTTCAACTCGCATGAATGGAAGGGCGAACGCTTCCCCGAAGACGATTACCTCGACGCGCTGCGCGCCGATCTCGAGCAGGCGCTGCCGCTCGTGTGGGGCCGCCAGGTGCATACGGTGTTCATCGGCGGCGGGACGCCCAGCCTGCTTTCCGCAGCGGGTCTCGATCGACTGCTTTCGGACGTGCGCGCCCTGCTGCCGCTCGACGCCGACGCCGAAATCACGCTCGAAGCGAATCCAGGCACCTTCGAAGCCGCGAAGTTCGCGCAGTTTCGCGCGAGCGGCGTGAACCGGCTTTCGGTGGGCATCCAGAGCTTCAACGAGGCGCATCTGAAGGCGCTCGGACGCATTCACGACGCCGCGCAGGCGCGCCGTGCGGTCGAGGTCGCGGCGAAGACTTTCGACAACTTCAACCTCGACCTGATGTTCGCACTGCCGCAGCAGACGCTCGCCGAATGCCAGGCCGACATTGAGGCGGCGCTCTCGTTCAAGCCGCCGCATCTGTCGCTGTATCACCTGACGCTCGAGCCGAACACGCTGTTCGCCAAGTTTCCGCCCGCCCTGCCCGACGACGACCAGTCCGCCGACATGCAGGACTGGATTCACGAGCGCACGTCGGGCGCGGGATACGGGCGCTATGAGGTCTCGGCTTACGCACAGCCGGATCGCCAATGCCGGCACAACCTCAACTACTGGCGCTTCGGCGACTATCTCGGGATCGGCGCCGGCGCGCATACGAAGCTCTCGTTTCCGAACCGCATCGTGCGCCAGGCGCGCTACAAGCATCCGGCGACCTTTATCGAGCAAGCGCGGGCGGGCACACCGGTCCAGGAAGAGCACGAAGTGAGCGCGCGCGACTTGCCGTTCGAGTTCATGCTCAATGCGTTGCGACTCGTGGAAGGGTTTCCGGTGCATCGTTTCATCGAGCGCACGGGACTGCCGATCACGACGATCGAACCGGCGCTGCAGGAAGCCGAGCGGCGCGGGCTCATCACGCGCGATTATGAAAAGATCGCGCCGACCGAGTTGGGGCAGCGCTTCCTCAACGACTTGCAGGCGATGTTCCTGAAAGACCCGCACTGAGGTCGACGCAGATCGACTGGGCGACTGCCGCCGCGTGTGGGTTTCGGGTTACAATGCGCGGCTCCGGAGGTGTGGCAGAGTGGTTGAATGCACCGGTCTTGAAAACCGGCGAAGGGGTAACCCTTCCGTGAGTTCGAATCTCACCGCCTCCGCCAATTCGTGAAACCTGGCGCGTCTCAGCGCCAGCGTGTCGTCAAGATGCCGGCCGCCAGGCCGAAGCGGCACTGATCAACGAGATACCCGCCCCTGCGCTACGCGAAAATGCGTGGTCGACATCGCGCCACAAATAATCAGGACTGCGAGTTATTTTGCGCTGGCAAATCATGCTCGTGCCGAGCGCATCGACACGCCAATCGCAATTAAAGGGTCAAACCCAAAAACCGGTTCAGCAAATTGCGCTCAATTCACTAGGTGAAAACCCTAATCATGAGGTAAAATCCTGCCCATTGAGATGGGAAAGATCGCCATGCCGCACCAATACCAACTGCTCGAAAAATTCGCGTTTTCGCTCGTCGTCCTGTTCGCCGTGATGTGCTCCAGCTACATCGCGTGGGAAAGCTCGCCCAACCTGCGTGACAACTTCCAGGTCGGCAAGGAGCTGTTCCTGAAGAGCGGCGAATACTCGTACGCCTGCGCAACGACCGCGGCCGATCCCTGCGCGCAGTTCCCGGTCGAATAAGCAGCCTCAGGCACCCGCCATTTCGCCCGTCCCGTGACTACGCGGGACAGTTCTGATTGCTTCCCGCTGCGTATCGTCTAAGCTCGATTCAGGTTCCGCTTCCGAGCTTGTTCGACATGCTCATCCGCGTCCAGTGGTCTTGCGGTTCATCCGCACACAGCGCCTCCCTCGCACGGCGCCTCGGTCTGGTTTTGCTGCTCGCGATGCTCGGGTGCCTCGGCGCCTGCACGATCACGCCGCCGCCAAGGCCGCTTCTCGTCATCCCCCCCGCGGCGATCAACAGCGCCACACTCGACGACTACCGCACCACGGTCGCGAAACACATCGTCGAGCACAACCCGTCCTACGTTTTGCACGGCGCGCCCCAGGCCATGCTGCGCTCGCTCGTGGTCGTGTCGTTCACGGTCAATCGCAGTGGCCAGATCGTGAAGTCGTCGGTGTACCGGACCAACGGCGACGACGAAGCCGAAGCCACCGCCCTCGCCACATTGCGCCGCGCCGCGCCGCTGCCGCCGCCGCCCGGCGGACTGCTCAATTCCGCGGGCCAGCTCGAGATGTTCGAGGACTGGCTCTTCAACGACAACGGCAAGTTCCAGTTGCGCACGCTCGCCTCGCCGCAGGCGCAGAACTACCAGTGACCCACACGCTTCGTGCCGATGCCTGACGCGCGCGCCTGCTTACGCCCACCTTGCTGCACGGCGCGCACGGTCGTTATAATTTTTCGCTATCCCCAGCCGGCGGCCGCCGGCCATGCCTCTTGCCACGCGCCATCCGCGCGGCCGCGCGAGGCTTCGACCGCGCTTTCGCCCTGTTGCGCCTATCGGCGCGCGCTTTGGCCGGTCAGGAATCGACGCGCACGGCTCGCGCCGTGCGATGCATACTGGCGAAGCGTCGCCGCCTGACGGACGCTGCCGCGGCGTCGAGCGCCAGCTACGCGCCCCGTCACGCTGCGAGCCTGAACAAAGACGCCCGCGCTAGCCCCGCAAGACTCAGGCGCGAGCGCGTCACAACGACTGGAGACCCCTGGATGTCCACCTCACCCATTTCGCCCGCGCGCGCCGATCAGGCAGACGCAGCGAAGCAGCAAAGCACCGCGCGTGTGATCTTTGCGAGCTTTATCGGCACCGCAATCGAGTTCTACGACTTCTATGTGTACGCAACGGCCGCCGCGCTCGTGATCGGCCCCGTGTTCTTCCCGCACGGTTCGGCCACGGCGCAGGCGCTCTCGGCGTTCGTCACCTTCGGCATCGCGTTCGTCGCGCGGCCGATCGGCTCGTTCATCTTCGGCCACTTCGGCGACCGTATCGGCCGTAAATCGACGCTGGTGGCGTCGCTGCTCGTCATGGGCCTGTCCACCACGCTGATCGGCTTCCTGCCCGGCTATGACGCGATTGGCAGCCTCGCGCCGATCCTGCTGTGCATCCTGCGCTTCGGCCAGGGCATCGGCCTGGGCGGCGAATGGGGCGGCGCCGCCCTCCTCGCGACGGAATACGCGCCGCAAGGCAAGCGCGGCTGGTTCGGCATGTTCCCGCAGCTCGGGCCGTCGGTGGGCTTCCTCGCCTCGAATGGCCTGTTCTTCGGCCTCGCCTCGACGCTCTCCGACCAGCAGTTCCGCGACTGGGGCTGGCGCGTACCGTTCATCGTCTCGGCGGTGCTCGTCGCGCTCGGTCTGTACGTGCGCCTGAAGATCGCCGAAACGCCCGCCTTCAAGGCCGCCGTCGAGCGCGAGGAACGCGTCAAGGTGCCGGTCGCGACGCTGCTCTCGCAGTACTGGTGGCCGACGCTGCTCGGCGCGCTCGCCATGGTCGTGTGCTACACGCTCTTCTACAACGCCACGGTGTTCTCGCTCTCGCACGGCGTGACGGCGCTGCACATTCCGCGCCCGACTTTCCTCGGCATGCTGTGCATCGCGGTGGTGTTCATGGGCATCGCCACGCCGATCTCGGCCTGGCTGTCCGACCGCTTCGGCCGCAAGCCCGTGCTGATCGTCGGCTGCATTCTGGCGATTCTCTCGGGCTTCACGATGGAGCCGCTGCTCGGCAGCGGTGCGACGCCGCTCGTGCTGCTCTTCCTCGTGATCCAGCTGTTCCTGATGGGCGCCACGTTCGCGCCGATGGGCGCGCTGTTGCCCGAGCTGTTTCCGACCAGCGTGCGCTACACGGGCGCGGGTGTGGCGTACAACCTGGGCGGCATTCTCGGCGCATCGGTTGCGCCGTATATCGCGCAGGTGCTGGCCGCGCGCGGCGGACTCTCGTGGGTCGGCGCGTATGTGTCGATCGCCGCCTGCGTGAGCCTGTTCGGCGTCCTGTGCATGCGCGAGACGCGCCATACGTCGCTCTCGTAACGCATCGCCGCATCAATAAAAAAAGCGGAGGCCGCCTGGCGGTCTCCGCTTTTTTTATGCCCTTTTTGATCGCTTTGGGTATGCGCGATGCGTGTCTATACTCGGATCAACAAGCGGGGAGCGATTTCCTGGGGGAGCCGACGATGAACCTGCATCTGAGCAACGCCGACATTGTTCTGATCATCGGCCTCGCCCTGGGCATCTCGCTCCTGCTGGCGTTTCGACTGCGCACCGCGACCTGGCGTGCGGTCCTGCTCGAAGCGCTGGCGGCGAACGCCGCAGCAATTGCCGCGGTCGTCGCGATTGAAATGCTGCTTGCCTGAAGGCCGCCGTGCCGCGGGTACCGCTAGTGCGGCACCGTCCGGCGGCGATCAGCGATAGTAGTAGCCGTGATGGTAGCCGCCGCCGTAGTAGCCGCCGGCCGGCACCACGACGCAGCCGCCCAGCGAAGCCGCGAGCAATGCGCCGGCGATGAGGGTAAGCGTCAATCGTTTCACAGTGGTCTCTCCCTTCAAGTCAGTGTCTGTGTCCGGCCACGCGATATCGGGCTGGACGGTTACGATTGAACACGACGGCGAAGGCATGAGGCGTTGCAATTTGTAAGCAGCGGTGTGGCCCGTGTAACAGCATCGGCGCGCAAAGCCTTTTGCATGCGCTGCGAGGCGCGCGCCTGCAATACAAGCACGACACTTTTAACAAGCTCGTAATGGGAAACGGCGGGGAAAGCACGGCGCAACGCGCGTGCCGCCCCGCGAAAACTCAAGCGGCGTGAACGCGCGACGACTGCATAGACGCGCCGCCGTCGCGCGCCGGGTAGATGCGATCGACCGCATCGATCGCCACCTGCACGGGCGGCACGTGATGGCCATCGCCGATCGAGATCGAGCGATTGGGCGCACGCACGCCGCTGTGTTCGGCGTCGGTCGAAACGAACACCATCACGGTCGGCTTGAGGAGCGCGTGCGAGAGATGCACGAAGCCCGTGTCGGTGCCGACCACGAGCGCGCTATCCTCGATGCGCTGTGCGACCTGGGAAACCGTGAGGCGCGGCAGCACCGTCGCGCCCGGGATGAGCGCCGCGATCTCGCGCGCCGTGGCGAGCTCGTTATCGGAACCCCACGGCAGTTCGATGCGCAGGCCACGGGCGATCAGCGCATTGCCCAGTTCGCCCCAATGCGCGACCGGCCACTTCTTCTCGTCTTTCGAAGTCGCGTGAAAGAGCAGCGCCGTGGGTGCGTCGGGCGCGGGCAGCGCGGTGCCGTCGCGCGGCACGCGCATCTGGAATTCGGGCGGCGTGTCGACCGTGTAGCCGAGCGCCTCGCCCGCGCTGATGCGCATGCCGTGCCACGCATCGCACTTCGGACGCGGCCCGAAGCGGCCGTTGTACGCGAAGGCCGCGCCGCGTTCGCCGAGGTCCTGCGAGAGATAGCCAAAGCGGCGCCGCCCGCGGGCGAGAAACGCGATGATGGCGCTCTTGTACACGCCGTGAATGTCGACGATGGCGTCGTAGCGGTAGGCGCGCAGTTCCGAAATCGACGCCCAGATGGCCTTGAAATCGCTCCAGCGGCGCGCCTTCTTGAAGCGGCGCAGCGGCGCGCAGAGCACGCGGTCGACGCCGGCGTTCCAGCGCACGATATCGGCAAAGGCCTCGTCCGCGGCCCAATCGACCTTAACGCCGGGGAAGGCGCGCTGCACGTCGGCCACGACCGGAAGCGCCTCGACGATGTCGCCGAGCGAAGTCACTTTGACAATCAAAACTCGTTTCATTGTGCTGCGGGCCGCAGGGCCCGAAATTCCAGTCTTCAAGGGATTAGCCGGGATTTTAGCGGACGAACCTTGCGCCGGCCTGCGAATCGGCGATCCTGGATGAGCGAAATCTGTCCCTTTGTTACCGAAGCCGCGCGGGGCATCGACAATGCATGCCGCAAAACGCGCCGGGCCCGACACGCCAATGCGCGCCGGGCCCGGTCGGGACGATCCGTCGAGGGATCGATAAAGCGGTCGACGACTAGTACACGACGACCGGCGCGGGTCTCACGTACATGGGCCGCGCCGGCACGACGATGCAGCCCGCCAGCATAAGCGCGAGTACGGCCGCCGCGAGCAGTTTTTTACTCATGATAGGGCTCCCCTCAGGCTTGAACGATCAGGCAGCCCAGTGGCCTTCGACCCAGCGCCAGTTCGGGCCGTGGGCGATCCAGTGGCCCGGCACCCAGTGATAGCCGACACGCTCAGCCTGCCAGTGGCCCCTCATCCACACGTACTGGCCGTGGTCCCAGCGCCAGTGGCCCTTGTCCCACACGTAGCCCACGCGCGGCGCCGGCACGACTTCCACGCGTTCGGCAGGCGGCGGCGCACTCGGCTCGACCACGACGATTTCGGCAAGCGCCGGCGCCGCGACCGCGCAGGTGCCAGCGGCAACGATCGCGGCCTTGGCGATGAAGAGGCGAATGGAGTTGTTCATGTTGATCACCCTTGAATGTGGACGCCATGATTGGCGTTACCCGATCAATGCGCGAGTACGGGGTTGCGCTGACAGCGGCGGTGTAACGGCGCGGGGTGAAGTGAAACGGAATATTTCGGTAAGGCAGGCGAGCGGGCCGAAGCGCGGCGCGAGAGAGGAAGGCGCGAAGGAACAACGAAGCGATACGACGAACGACGCGCGCAGCGCAGCGGCTGCGCGCGTAGAAACTCAAGCCTGCGGAATCTCGATCTTGACCTCGAGCACTTCGAGATCGTCCTGACGTTCGAGGCTCACGCGAATGTCTTCATCGGAGATCTTCACGTACTTCGAGATCACCGCGACCAGTTCGCGTTGCAGGGCCGGCAGATAGTCGGCGGGCGGATGGCCGCCTGCGCGCTCGTGAGCAATGATGAGCTGCAGGCGTTCCTTCGCTACCGAGGCGGATTTCTTCTTCTCGCCGAGAAAAAACGAAAGAAACGACATGACGTTCGCCTCCCTTACTTGCTACCGAAGAGGCGCTGCAAGAGGCCCGGCTTCTGGTAATCGGTGAAGCGAAGCGACTTGTCCTCGCCGAGAAAGCGCGACACGACGTCCTTGTACGACTCGGCGACGTCGGTGCCGTCCAGATGCACTGCCGGCAGACCCTGGTTCGAAGCGTGCAGCACCGCTTCCGATTCGGGGATCACGCCGATCAGTTCGATGCGCAGGATTTCCTGAATGTCGTTCAGCGAGAGCATCTCGCCTTCGCTCACGCGCTTCGGGTTGTAACGGGTGATGAGCAGGTGCTCCTTGATCGGGTCCTTGCCTTCGATCGCGCGCTTGGTCTTCGACGACAGCATGCCGAGGATCCGGTCCGAGTCGCGCACGGAAGACACTTCCGGATTCGTCACGATGAGCGCTTCGTCGGCGAAGTGCATCGCGAGCAGCGCGCCCGACTCGATGCCCGCGGGCGAATCGCACACGATGTACTCGAAGTCCATCTTGCGCAGGTCCTCGATCACCTTCTCCACGCCTTCTTTCGTGAGCGCGTCTTTATCGCGCGTTTGCGAGGCCGGCAGGATGAAGAGGTTTTCGCACTTCTTGTCCTTGATGAGCGCCTGATTGAGGTTCGCCTCACCCTGGATCACGTTGATCAGGTCGTACACGACGCGGCGCTCGCAACCCATGATGAGGTCGAGATTGCGCAGGCCCACGTCGAAGTCGATGACCGCGGTCTTGTGGCCGCGCAACGCGAGGCCCGATGCGAAACTCGCGCTCGTGGTCGTTTTACCGACACCACCTTTGCCCGAAGTCACCACAATGATTTTTGCCATTCCCTTACCTTGCGTTCGTCAGTTTCTCAGTTTGGTCTCATCGCGTGCCGCTCATGCCCCTGCTCGCCTGCGCACGACGCTCGAGCTGCGACTCAGGTGAGCCTCAACGGTTCGATCAACAGCTTTTCTTCCTCGAGCCGGATCTGGGCCGGCTTGCCCCGCACGTCGTCGGCGAGTGGAACTTCCGTGGTACGGTAGATGCCCGCAATCGAAATCAGTTCCGCCTCGAGGCTCGTGCAGAAAATGCGTGCGTCGTGGTTGCCGTGCACGCCCGCGAGCGCGCGACCGCGCAGCGGCGCGTAAATGTGGATGTTGCCCTCGGCGATCACTTCCGCACCGTTGGAAACGAGGCCGAGCACGACCACGTCGCCCTTCGCGTAAATGCGCTGGCCCGAGCGCAGCGGCCGGTCGATCACGAGCGTGGGTTCCGCGCGCGCGCCCGATGCGCCGGCGTCGAGCGCCGCCGCCGCGTTGACCGTTGCCGCAGCGCCCGCTTCGGCGGCGGCCGGGTCCGTTTCGGTGGTAAAGAGTTCGGGCTGCGCAGCGGTGGCTTGCGGCGCGGCCGGGGCGGCGGCGGATGCGGCGGCCGAAGCATTCGATGCCTCGCCTTCGCCTGCGCCTTCTTCGGCGGCCTGCTTCGCGCCCGCGCCGCGGCGGTCGCGGGCCTCGAGGAACGGCATGCCTGCCGCAGCGGCCCAGCCGTGCTGTTCAGGTTGTGCAACCACGCCTATCGGGCGCATGCGCACGCTTTCGAGCAGACGCACGATGTCGCCGAGCGCGACCTGCTCGCCGTCGGCGAGACGCCGCACGTCGATCGCGACGGTGTCGTTGGCGAAGAATTCGGGCGTCGCCTCGAAGCGCCGCGTGAGCTCGGCGCGCATGGCATCGAGCTCGGTCGTCTTGACCACGAACAGAAGCGTATCGACTGAACCGCTCTTCAGTTCAAAATATGGCGATTTCCTGGGCGACATGGCGTTCGGCTAAAAATTTTGCGTATTTTACAGGCGCGGACGCACACGGCCATTATTTTTAATGGTGTATTCGGCCAAATTCGCTGCCGGATACGCACCAACGCACCACCAAAAATGGCGCAAAAAAGCGCGCGAAGCGCGAGTGCGCCGCGCGTGCATAGACGATCGGGTTCGGTGTGTCGTACGGAGGGAAACGAAACGCGGGCGCTGCCGCGCGCGGCAGCGCGAACGTCGGGCGTTACGGCGAGGCAGCGGACTTCGTGTGCTCGCCGAGCGCTCGCATGAGCAGCGTTTCCCACTGCTCGGGCTGCTGCTGGCTGCGCGCGTGGTCGCCGGTGGCGACGAAGCCGAGGCGCTCGTAGAAGCGCATGGCCGTGGTGTTCGTGTCGGTGATCCAGGCGTAGACCTGCGTGGCGCCTTCGCTCACGAGCCAGTCGATGGCGCTGTTCAGCAGAAGTTCGCCGCCGCTCAGATGACGCACCGCAGGCGCGACCCACAGCGCCGAGACGAACGCGCGGCGCGCCGGCGCGCTTTCGAAGCTCGCGCCGATCAGACCGGCCGGATGGCCCTCGGTGTAGAGAATGAACGACGTGCCCGTGTGCGAAACCGCATGCCGGGCCGCCGCGGCGTCGAAAACGGCGGCATCGGCGGATAGCGCGTCTTCGAGCGTGTCGCCGAATGCATAAGGCGCGTCGCGCAGCGAAGCTGTTCGAAGCTCGCGGAGCACGGCACCCTGATCGGCGGCGATACGGCGAACGGTCAGTGACGGACTCATGCAGTCGTAAACCCCAATAAAGCGCTAACGCGTAGCTTTAACCGAACTGGCTTGAGAGTCAAATCCTTATTTGACAATTGCCGGCACGCGACGCCCTGCGCGCGAGCCTTGACAGACGGCCCCAGAGGCCGCACAGCCACGCTCACGGGGCCTCGTAGGGGCCTGTGCCGTCCGGCCAGGGCGTGAGGAGTTCGTAGCCGTCGTCGGTGACCGCGACCATGTGCTCCCACTGCGCCGAGAGCGAGCGGTCCTTCGTGACGACCGTCCAGCCGTCGCGCTGCACCGACGTGCCGGCGCGGCCCGCGTTGACCATCGGTTCGATCGTGAAGACCATGCCCGGCTTCAGGCGCACGCCCTGCCCCGGCTGGCCGTAGTGCAGCACCTGCGGTTCCTCGTGGTAGACCTTGCCGATGCCGTGGCCGCAATACTCGCGCACGATCGAGAAGCCGTCCGCCTGGGCGCGCTTCTGGATGGCATTGCCGACGTCGCCGAGCGTCGCCCCCGGCTTCACCTGGCGGATGCCCGCGAGCATCGCCTCGTAGGTCGTGTCGATCAGCTGGCGGCCGACCGTGCTCGGCGTGCCGACGCAGTACATGCGGCTCGTGTCCCCGAAATAGCCGTCCTTGATCACGGCCACGTCGATGTTGATGATGTCGCCGTCCTTGAGCACCTCGCCGCGATCGGGAATGCCGTGGCAGACCACGGAATTGACGGACGTGCAGATCGTCTTCGGAAAGCCGAGGTAGCCGACATTGGCCGGCACGGCCTTGAGCGTGTTGACGATGTAGTCGTTGCAGATCGCGTCGAGGTCGTCGGTGGAGACGCCCGGCTTCACGTGCTCGCCGATCATCGCGAGCACGTCGGCGGCGAGCCGGCCCGAAATGCGCAGGCGGGCGAGATCGTCGGCAGACTTGTAGGTGATAGGCATCGATGGACCGAAGTGGGCGCGGCGGTGGCAGAGAACCCTGCGCCGCAAATTCAAAGGAGCGATTGTACCGGCGCTGCGGCGTCGCTAGCGCAGCAACCGCAAACCATGTCATCCCGATGACACCGGACGCGGAATTTTCAGAGATCTCCGATTGTTCGAGCACAAGCCGCCGTCAAGAATGAGAAATATCTTACATCGCGCGCAGGCAGTCCGATCATGACCCCAAGTAATCCCACCCCCACCTCCTCCACGCCGAACGCGGCGCCCCACCTCCTGATCGCGCTGCCCACTTACGACAACTCGGTGCATTTCGACTTCGCCATGGCCCTCGCGCGCCTCATGGAGGCGCTCAAGGAACGCGGCATCCGCTACGAGTACATCCATACGGCCTCGTCGCACATCATCCGCGCGCGCAATTTCTTTGCGAATTATTTTTTGAGCCATCCCGAGTTCAGCCATGTCCTCTTTCTCGATACGGACATGGACTTCTCGCGCGAAGCGGTTCTGCGCCTGCTCGCCGGCAACAAGCCCGTGGCCGGCATTGCCTGCCCGTACCGCTATTTCGACCGGGAGAGGCGCATCACGAGCGCCGACGTGGGGCTCACGCTGCGCGAATGGCAGGAAAAGACCGTGGACTACAACACGGCGATTCTCGCGGATGAAGCGGGCAGCAGTGTCGTGTCCGACGGCTGGGCCGAGGTGAGCCACGTCGGCACGGGCATCTTCCTCGTGCGGCGCGACGCGCTGGAGGCGGCCGCGGCGCATACGGCGCTTTACCGGCCGCCCGCGCAGTACGCGGGCTATCTGCCGGACGGCAAGTTCCACGCGTTCTTCGACACCGTTGGCGAGCAAGGCGTGTACCTCTCGGAAGATCTATCGTTTTGCCGGCGCGTGCGCGCGGCGGGCAAGTCGGTGTGGGCGCTCATCGACGAGAAGATCGTGCATCACGGAGGATCGTCGATCTCGGGCACCTACCTGCATGCGCTGGAGATGCGCGGCCACCTGCGCAAGTGAAAATGCGCTCCGACGCTAGAGCACGCCGAAACGCGCGCGGAAAAGCAAAAACCCCTGCAGCGGTCAAGCATGCAGGGGTTTTCTGAATTTGGCGGAGAGGGTGGGATTCGAACCCACGGTACGGGGAAACCGTACGCCTGATTTCGAGTCAGGTACATTCGACCACTCTGCCACCTCTCCGGTGTACTGCTTTTTTACTGCCTCCCCGGTGTTGGTCGGCAACCGGAGAAGGGAAGATTATAGAACATTTTTTGAGTTCCGCAAGCCCTCTTGTGCAAAAAGTTTCGAGGGCAAGCAAATCTCCCGCGCTCAGGCCGACCCTTCGAGACGCGCCACGCCGCCCATATATGGCCGTAGCACCTCCGGCACGGTGACCGAGCCGTCCGCTTCCTGATAGTTCTCGAGCACCGCAACCAGCGTGCGGCCCACGGCGAGGCCCGAGCCGTTGAGCGTGTGCACGAGTTCCGGCTTGCCCTGCGCGTTGCGATAGCGCGCCTGCATGCGGCGCGCCTGGAACGCTTCCGTGTTCGAGCAGCTCGAAATTTCACGATAGGTGTTCTGCGCGGGCAGCCACACTTCGAGGTCGTAGGTCTTGGTGGCCGAAAAGCCCATGTCGCCCGTGCACAGCGTGATGACGCGATACGGCAGGCCGAGCTTCTGCAGGATGGTTTCCGCGTGGACGACCATCTGCTCGAGCGCGTCGTACGAGGTTTCGGGCGCAACGATCTGCACCATCTCGACCTTGTCGAACTGGTGCTGACGGATCATGCCGCGCGTGTCGCGGCCATACGAACCGGCTTCCGAACGGAAGCACGGCGAGTGCGCCGTGAGCTTGATCGGCAGCGCGCTGCCTTCCACGATGCTCTCGCGCACCGTGTTCGTGAGCGAGATTTCCGAGGTCGAAATGAGGTACTGCGTGACCGTGTTCTCGCCGCCGCCCTTTTCCACGCGAAACATGTCGTCGGCGAACTTGGGCAGCTGGCCCGTGCCGTACAGGATTTCCGGGTTGACGATGTAGGGCGTGTACGTTTCCGTGTAGCCGTGGTGGAGCGTGTGCGTGTCGATCATGAACTGCGCGAGCGCGCGGTGCAGGCGCGCGATCTGGCCGCGCAGCATCGTGAAGCGCGCGCCCGAGAGCTTCGCGCCCGTCTCGAAGTCCAGACCCAGCGGCGTGCCGACGTCCACGTGATCCTTCACCTCGAAGTCGAACGCGCGCGGCGTGCCCCAGCGGCGCACTTCCACGTTGTCGGCCTCGTCCTTGCCCGCGGGCACGCTTTCGTGCGGCAGGTTCGGCACGCCGAGCAGCAGGTCCGAGAGCTTCGACTGGATCTCGTCGAGCTTGGCGGCCGACGTCTTCATCTCGTCGCCGATGCCGCCCACTTCGGCCATGACCGCCGAGGTGTCCTCGCCGCGGCCTTTCATCGCGCCGATCTGCTTCGACAGGCTGTTGCGGCGCGCCTGGAGCTCTTCGGTGCGGGTCTGGATGGCGCGGCGTTCCGCTTCGAGCGCGGAAAAGGCCGCGACGTCGAGGGTGTAGCCGCGGTCGGCGAGGCGCTTCGCGACGCCGTCGAGGTCTTTGCGCAGCAGCTGGATGTCGAGCATGGGATTGTGAGACGCAGTGTCGTTGTGTGAAGGGACGATTTTAGCGCACCGGCCGGGGCAGCCCGGCGCGGCGGGCATCGCCGTTGTTCGGGGCGATTCAGCCCTTGCGCTTCCTCTCGCGGAGTTCCTCGCGGTGCTCGTCGCGCCATTGCGCGTCGAGGTCGGCCAGGCGCGCGAGCTTTTCGCCGATCTTGCCTTCGAGCCCGCGCGGCGTGGGCTGATACCAGCGCGGATCGCGCATGCCGTCGGGCAGATAGGTCTCGCCTGCCGCGTAGGCGTCGGGTTCGTCGTGCGCGTAGCGGTATTCGTGGCCGTAGCCCAGCTCCTTCATGAGCTTGGTCGGCGCGTTGCGCAGATGGATCGGCACCGCGCGCGACTGGTCCTTGCTTACGAAGCGCCGCGCCTCGTTATAGGCGTTGTAGCCCGCGTTCGACTTCGGCGCGACGGCCAGATAGATCACGGCCTGCGCGAGCGCGAGTTCGCCTTCGGGCGAACCGAGGCGCTCGTAGGTCTCGGCGGCGTCGAGCGTGATGCGTCCGGCGCGCGGGTCGGCGAGGCCGATGTCCTCCCACGCCATGCGCACGATGCGCCGCGCGAGATAACGCGGGTCCGCGCCGCCGTCGAGCATGCGGCAGAACCAGTAGAGCGCGCCGTCCGGGTTGCTGCCGCGCACCGACTTGTGCAGCGCGCTGATCTGGTCGTAGAACGCGTCGCCGCCCTTGTCGAAGCGGCGCAGGTTTTCCGCCAGCGCGCTGCCGAGCAGTTCGCCGTCGATCTCGGTTTTCTTTTGTTGAGCGGCCGCGCGTGCAACGATTTCGAGGTTGTTCAGCAGCTTGCGACCGTCGCCGTCGGCGGATCCGATCAACGCCTTTTTCGCTTCGTCGGTGAAGGTCAGGCCGCCCAGTTCCTCGCTCGCACGGACAAGGAGTTCGCCCTGCTCTTCCTCGTCGAGGCTCTTGAGCACGTACACGGCGGCGCGGGACAGCAACGCACTGTTCACCTCGAACGACGGGTTTTCCGTCGTCGCGCCGATGAACACGAAGAGGCCCGACTCCACATGCGGCAGGAAGGCGTCTTGCTGGCTCTTGTTGAAGCGATGGACCTCGTCGACGAACACGAGCGTCTGGTGGCCATGCGCGCGATGCAGCTGAGCCTGCTCCACGGCCTCGCGGATATCCTTCACGCCCGAAAGCACCGCCGAGAGCGCGATGAATTCGGCGTGGAAGGCATCGGCCATGAGGCGCGCGAGCGTGGTCTTGCCCACGCCCGGCGGCCCCCAGAGGATCATCGAATGCGCTTCGCCGGACTCGAACGCGACGCGCAGCGGCTTGTTGGGCCCGAGCAGATGCTTCTGGCCGATGACCTCGTCGATGGAGCGCGGGCGCAGCCGTTCGGCGAGCGGGACGTTGGCACGGGTTTCTTCAAACATGACGTTTTCGCGATAATGACGGCTTACCGGCTGGCCGCACGTGTGTGGCAAATTCGGTGGCAGATCCGGGGACACAGCGCCCGACACCACAAAACGGCCCGCCGCTCCGGATGCAGTCGTGCATTATGACAGCGTGCGCCGCGGCGCGAAGCGCGGGCAGAGCCGCTCGAGCCGAAGCACCCGGACAAAACAGACAAAACACACGATACAGAGGAAAGCGTTCCACATGACTCAAGATTCGCACGCCGGCGAGGCCGGCTCCACCTACGCGCCGAACGTGCCCGTGCCCGACGCGCGCCGCCAGTTCCGCACCGGCGACGCCTTCGCGCTATGGTTTTCACTCGGCATCGGCCTGCTCGTCGCGCAGGCGGGCGCGCTGCTCGTGCCGGGCCTCTCGCTGCCCCACGCGCTGATGGCCATCGTCATCGGCAGCGTGATCGGCGTCGTGCTGCTCGCGCTCGCGGGCGTGATCGGCACGGACACGGGCCTCGCCGCGATGTCGTCGCTGCGCCCGACGCTCGGCGTGCGCGGCGTGTCGGTGCCGGCCGTCATCAACATGGTGCAGCTCGTGGGCTGGGGCTCGTTCGAGATCATCGTGATGCGCGATTCCGCCGATGCGCTCGCCAAACAAGCCTTCGGCCTGTCGATGCCGCTCGTCTGGACCGTGATCTTCGGCGTGCTCGCCACGCTGCTCGCCGTGAGCGGCCCGCTCTCGTTCGTGCGGCGCTTCCTGCGCACGTGGGGCATCTGGCTGTTGCTCGCGGGCGCGGCCTGGCTCACGTGGAGCCTGCTCGTGAAGCAGGACCTGGGCGCGCTGATGCGCCGCCCCGGCACGGGCGAAATGCCGTTTGGCAGCGCCATCGACCTGGTGGTGGCGATGCCGCTCTCGTGGCTGCCGCTGATCGCCGACTACACGCGTTTTGGCCGCAAGGCGGGCGAAACCTTCCGCGGCACGCTGTTCGGCTATGGCATCGCGAACCTGTGGTTCTATGCGCTCGGCGCCATCTATGGCCTCGCCGCGGGCGGCGGCGACGCGCTCCTCACCACGGCGCTCGCGCAGGCCGGCGGCGGCCTCGCGCTGCTGCTCGTGCTGATCGACGAGATCGACAACGCCTTCGCCGATATCCATTCGGCCGCGGTCTCGACCGGCACGTTCTGGACGCGCGCCAGCGTGCCCTGGCTCTCGGCGGCGTTCGGCGCGCTGTGCACGCTGATCGGCCTCGTCGTGCCGATGGCGAAGTACGAGAACTTCCTGCTCTTCATCGGCTCGGTGTTCGCGCCGCTCTTTGGCGTGGTGCTCGCCGATCACTTCATCGTGCGCCGCCGCCGCATCGACACCCAGGCCCTCGCCGATCTGAATGGCGCCTATGGCTATTCGGGCGGCTGGCACGTGAGCGCGTTCGTCGCGTGGGTGGTTGGTTTCGGCGCGTATCAGGCGCTCAACCAGTGGCTGCCGAATCTCGGCGCGACGCTGCCTTCGCTCGTGATCGGCGCGCTGTGCTATCTCGTGCTCGCGGGGCGCCGGCGCGCGGCTTACGCGTAACCCGCCTTCCTTCTGTCGGACAATAAAAAACGCCAGGCTTCGCAGCCTGGCGTTTTTGCTTCTGGCGACGTGCGAAACGTCACTCGCAGTGGCCGCAGCCGCCGTGCGAATGACCGTGATGGTCGTGATGAGCGTGGTCGTCGGCGGGCAGATGCTGCGCGGCCTGCGCCGTGATGCCCAGACGCTGCAGCAGCCTGCGGTCGGCTTCCGCCTGCGGGTTGCTCGTAGTGAGCAGCTGGTCGCCGTAGAAAATCGAGTTCGCGCCCGCCATGAAGCACAGCGCCTGGAGCGCGTCGTCCATCTGCTCGCGGCCCGCCGAGAGGCGCACCATCGCGGTGGGCATCGTGATGCGCGCCACCGCGATCGTGCGCACGAATTCGAACGGGTCGATCGGTTCCGTGCCTTCGAGCGGCGTGCCCGTGACCTGCACGAGATTGTTGATGGGCACCGACTCCGGATACGGCTCCATGTTCGCGAGCTGGGCGATCAGGCCTGCACGCTCGCGGCGCGATTCGCCCATGCCGACGATGCCGCCGCAGCACACGTTGATGCCCGCGTCGCGCACGCGCTCGAGCGTCTCGAGGCGGTCCTCGTAGGTGCGCGTCGAAATGATCTTGCCGTAGAACTCCGGCGACGTATCGAGGTTATGGTTGTAGTAATCGAGGCCCGCGTCGGCCAGCGCCTTCGCCTGGTGATCTTCGAGCATGCCGAGCGTCACGCAGGTTTCCAGACCCATCGCCTTGACGCCGCGGATCATGTCCTTGATCGGCTCGAGGTGGCGATCCTTCGGATTGCGCCACGCCGCGCCCATGCAAAAGCGCGTCGCGCCGTTCGCCTTGGCCGCGCGCGCCGCGTCCAGCACGGCGCCGACTTCCATCAGCTTGCCCGCCTCCAGTTCCGTGTCGTGATGCGCCGATTGCGGGCAGTACGCGCAGTCTTCCTCGCAGCCGCCGGTCTTGATCGAGAGGAGCGTGGAAAGCTGCACGGCGTTCGCATCGAAATGCTCGCGATGCACCTGCTGCGCGCGGAACATCAGGTCGTTGAACGGCAACTCGTAGAGCGCGGCGACGTCGGCGACCTTCCAGCGCGCGGCGGCTTCGGCGGCGGCCTGGGCGCTCGGCGCGGTGGCCTTAAGCGTTGTGATGTCGATGTGGGTTTGCGTCATGGTGTCGGGGTCCTTCTTTACGTGACTGTGCTTGACTGTGCTTGAGTGTGCATTAAGCGTTGGCGCGCAGGCGTGCGAGCAACGCGTCGATGTTCAGATGTCCGGCTGCGTCGTCGGCACTCGCACCGCGCATGTGCGGCACGACGCCGACGAGCGGCGCTCCGTACTGGGCGGCGAGGCGCTCACGCAGCGCGGCGATGTTTTCTTCGGGGAACGTCATGGCCGGGTCGATACGGTTCGCGACCCAGCCCGCGAGCGTCAATCCGCGCGCGACAATCGCTTCGGCAGTGAGCAGCGCGTGGCTGATGCAGCCGAGGCGCATGCCCACCACGAGCACCACGGGCAGAGCGAGCGCGACGGCGAGATCGGCGGTGTCTTCGGTCGCCGTGAGGGGCACGCGAAAACCGCCCACGCCTTCCACGACGATGGCATCCGCGCGCTCGCAGGCCGCCTCGTAGCAATCGACGATGCGCGCCATGTCGAGCGTCACGCCTTCGAGCGCGGCGGCGATGTGCGGCGCGGCGGGCTCCTTGAGCAGGAACGGCGTGCGGATCTCGGGCGGCAGCAGCACGCTCGCGGCGGCGTCGAGCTGATCGGCGTCCTCGTTGTGCCAGACGCCGTCGCGCTCGTAAGCGCCCGCGGCGATCGGCTTGAGCGCCGTGGCGCGCAACCCCGCGTGGGCGAAGCCGCGCAGGAGCGCCGCGCTCACGAAGGTCTTGCCGATCTCGGTATCGGTGCCGGTGACGAAAAGCGAAACCGTCATTGCGCGAACTCCGGCGCGTTTGTGCGTGCTTCCAGACTCGCGCGCTGCAGCGATGCGTTGAGCCGGTCGAGGTCGGCGTCCGAATGCGCGGCCGAGAGCGAAATGCGCAGGCGCGACGTGCCCTCGGGCACGGTGGGCGGACGAATGGCGGGCACCCACAGGCCGTCGCGCTCCAGCGCGGCCTGCAGCGCGAGTGTCGCCTCGTTCGCGCCGATGACGAGCGGCTGCACGGCGGTATGCGAATCGACAGGTTGCCAGCACGTATCGTTGAGCAGCGCACGCGTGCGCGCGATCAGATGCTTGAGATGTGCGCGGCGCGCATCGCCCTCCTCGCCTTCGATCAAACGCAGGCTCGCGGACACGGCATGCGCAACCGCCGGCGACGAAGCCGTGGTGAAGATGTACGGCCGCGCACGCTGCACGAGCCATTCGATCACGGTGCCATGCGCGCAAACGAATGCGCCCGAAACACCCGCCGCCTTCCCGAGCGTGCCGACCATCACGAGATGTTCCGAGCGCAGCGCGGCTTGCGCGAGCGCGCCGCGGCCTTGCGGGCCCAGTACGCCGAAGCCGTGCGCGTCGTCGACCACAAGCCACGCGCCATGCTGTTCAGCCAGTTCGACGAGACGCGCGAGCGGCGCGACATCGCCGTCCATGCTGAACACCGTGTCGCTCACGATCAGTTTTGCGCTCGCGTCGGAGGCTTCGAGCAGCGCGGCGAGCGCCGCCATGTCGGCATGCGGATAGATCTGGATGTCGGCACGCGAGAGCCGCGCGCCGTCGATCAGCGAGGCGTGGTTGAGCGCATCGGAAAAGATCGTCGTGCCGCGCCCCGCGAGCGCGGTGAGCACGGCCAGGTTCGCCATGTAGCCGGTGCTGAAGTACAGCGCGCGCGGCGCAGCGACGAAGGTACCCGCGAATGCCGCGAGATCGTCTTCGAGCTGGGCGTGAGCGCGCGAGTGGCCACCGAGCAGATGCGAGCCGCCGCTGCCCGCGCCGTAACGCTGCGCGCCCTCGGCGATGGCCGCGACCAGTTGCGGATGCGCGGCGAGGCCGAGATAGTCGTTGCTGGCAAAACCGATAGTCGCGCGGCCGTCCACCTTCATATGCGCGCTGCAAGGCGTGTCGGCGGTGCGGCGGCGGCGGCGCAGGCCGCGAGCGTCGATGTCGCGCAAGCCCTGTTCGAGGGTATCGAGCAATGCCATGTCAGAGGTCCTCCGCGACGGTGGCGTCGAAAGTCTCGCGCGTGCGTGTAGCGAGGAACGCCTGCATTTCGTTGTCCAGAATATACGGCGGCATGACGTAGACCGTCGTGCCGATCGGGCGCAGCAGCAGTTCGCGCTGCAGTGCGTTTTCGAAGAAGCGGCGCGAAAACGTCGCCGCGCGCCGCGGGTCTTCGAGCGCCACGTCGAACGCGAGAATCGTGCCGCACCGGCGCAGGTTGCGCACGAGCGGATGCGACGCAAGCGGATCGAACAATTCGCGCAGTCGCGCCGATTTGCGCGCGTTCGCAGCCAGCACGTCATCGCGCTCGAACAGGTCGAGCGTGGCGAGCGCGGCGCGGCACGCGAGCGGATTGCCCGTGTATGAATGCGAATGGAGGAAGCCGCGCGTCGTGTCGTCGTCGTAGAACGACTCGTAGATCGCATCGCGCGACAGCACGATCGAAAGCGGCAGATAGCCGCCGCTGATGCCCTTCGAAAGCGTGAGCAGATCGGGCCAGATGCCTGCCTGCTCGCACGCGAAGAAGGTGCCGGTGCGCCCGCAGCCCACGGCGATTTCATCGGCGATCAGGTGAACGCGATGGCGGTCGCACAGCGCGCGCAGGCCCTTCAGATAGGCGGGATCGTGCATCGCCATGCCGGCGGCGCACTGCACGAGCGGCTCGACGATCAGCGCGGCGATACGCCCTTCGCGCTCGATGAAAAGACGCTCGACATCGGCCAGCGCGCGCGCCGCGACATCCGCCGCCGTTTCGCCGGGTTGCGCCGCGCGCGCGTCGGGCGAAGCGACCACATGCGCGTGATGCAACAGCGGATCGTACGCATCCCTGAAGAGCTTCACGTCGGTCACGCCGAGCGCGCCAATGGTCTCGCCGTGATAGCTGTTGGCAACGCAGACGAATTCGCGCTTGCCGCTCTCGCCGCGGTTGCGCCACGCATGAAAGCTCATCTTGAGCGCGATTTCGACGGCCGATGCGCCGTCGGAAGCGAAGAATGCG
Source organism: Paraburkholderia sp. EG287B (assembly GCF_040965595.1). Classification (NCBI taxonomy): domain Bacteria; kingdom Pseudomonadati; phylum Pseudomonadota; class Betaproteobacteria; order Burkholderiales; family Burkholderiaceae; genus Paraburkholderia; species Paraburkholderia sp. EG287B. The sequence goes on along the minus strand of NZ_JBFRCG010000005.1, from coordinate 395,159 downwards.
TGGCCGAGCACGCCGCCCGTGCGCGCCGAGAGCCGCTCGGCGAGCTCCACGGCGGGCTCGTGCGTGCAGCCCGCGAGCATGACGTGCTCGAGCGTGTCGAGCTGCGCCTTGAGCGCCGCGTTGATCGAGGCATTGGCGTGGCCGAAGAGGTTCACCCACCACGAACTGATCGCATCCAGATAGCGTCGGCCCTCGCGGTCATACAGCCACGGGCCTTCGCCGCGCGCGACGGCCACGAGCGGCAGGCGCTCGTGATGTTTCATCTGGGTGCAGGGGTGCCACACGGCGCGCAGGCTGCGAGCGACCCAGTCGGTCGCGGCGCGATCTTCGCGGGCAAGGTGTGCAGGGTGAGATGGCGAATTCAAATACGACTCCCGATACGACAGCGGAACCGAGATTAACGTGTTAGCTGCCGCAATGCACTACCCCGAAAATCGCCCTCCAGCGCACGGCGGCGCGGCGTTTCGAGCGGTTCGCAACAACTCCGGACCGATAGAAAAGAAAGACCCGAAATGCGCGGAGATGACGACGGCAAAGTGAACCCGCCTTATGCAAAAAAATCTGCGCGGCGGTGCGAAATTGCAGAACGCGGGACGGCGCGGCGGATATTTTTGGCGACGCGTGGCGCGCGCGCAGGCGCGCGGAAATCAGACGCCAAGGGCGGCACAACGGGTCGCGTGCGAGGAAATGGCCCGCGCAAAAGCAAAGCGGCCCGCTTTGGGGCCGCAAGCTTCCGATGCGATTGAGAGTGTGCGCCCGGCAGTGGCGGGGCAACGCGCCTTACCGGCTCGCCAGCGGGTGGTCACGGTCGTCGGTGCTGTTGTCCGCCGTGGCGCGCGTGGTGTCGCTGTCGCCGGTCTGGGCGGTCTGCGTGCCGCCGTTGTTCCAGACCACCGTGTTGTTGACGGCATAGAGGCGGCAAGGATCGGCGCTGTGCTTTTCACAGTTCGAGATCGCCACGGCCATCGGGTTGTCGCCGCCTTCGGCCCACGACCACGCGCCGGAGTCGGATACGGCGAAGGCGCGGCTCGGATACTGCTTGAGGAAGTTGCGATAACCGTCGCGGCCCGCCTGATCGACGAACGGCACCGAGCCGACCGAGTCGATCTGCGCGAAACCGGTGCCGCGCGGCGCGACCGGCGCGGCCACGCGGTACTGCACCGCCGTCGGCAGGCCGCGGTTGGCGAGGAACGCCTCGACCGTGGGCCACCAGACTTTCACGCCGTCGCGATCGCCCACGAGGCGATGTGCGTCGTTCTTGTAGGCGCCGAAGTCTACGAGCTTGGCCGTCGCGGCCGGGTGATCCTCACCCGTCTGCGCGTCGCGGTAAGCGGCGAACATCTTCGCGACGAGATCGGGCGACCAGACCGAGTCGTTGTCGCCGTAGAGCCAGAGCGAGGCCACGCGGGCCTTGCCGCCGTAGTTGCCGAACGCCTGCGTCAGGTTATTCTGCCAGCCCGTGCAGGCGTCCTGGCGCAGGCCGCCCGAGAAGTTGATCAGTGCGCGCACGCCGCTGGCCGCCTCGGTGCCATAGGCCATGGTGGCCAGGCCGCCGTGCGAGGTGCCCGCGACGATGATCTGGCTCGCGTCGACATAGGGCTGCTTCGACATGTACGCGATGGTCGATGCGACATCGGCCGCCTGGCCGAGGCCGTTGCTCGCGACATCGCAGCCGTCCTGCTGATACGAGCCGCCCGACTCCGCGAAGCCCTGGCGGTTCGGCGCGACGACGACGTAGCCACGGCGCACGAATTCGCGCGCGAACGAGAGCGGGTCGCTGCGCGCCTGGAGGTGCGGGTCGCCGGGAATCTTGCCGTGGTTGAAGATCACCATCGGGAACGGGCCGGGGCCGTTCGGGCGGTAAATCGTTGTTTCGAGCGTGACGTCGCCCGATGCGTCGACGGGAACGCGGATCACCTGCTCGTTCATGCTGGCGGGCACGACGGGCAGATACGCGTCGTCGAGCGCGATGCGCGGCACGTTGGCGCTGCCGAGGGGACCGCCTGCGAGGTTCGCGTGAGAAGCGGTGGCGGAATGCGTGGCGGGGGTGTTGGCGGCGAGTTGCGGGTTCGCGCTCGCACTTGCCGGATCGGAAAGCGACGCTGCGTGAGCCACCGAAAGCACACACGCGGTGCCGGCTACGACCCATCCGGTAAGGAGCTTCCTGAACGCCATGCGCTACACCACCTGCAAAAGACCTGCTGCTGTGAATCCGACAACCGTCCGACCATTACCCACGCTTCAGCCCTTTCAGGGCACAATGAGACACCGTTGCGCCTGGCCGCGAAGCCAGGAGCGGGCGTGTACCCGTAACGTGGAATTGCATCGATCGGAACACCTGCGCGGCGCAGTTCTATCGTCGATCAGACCCGCCGCCAGCACCCGTTGCAGTCGATACACGCATCACGTGAAAAAACTTCTTCACTATGCACTTACGTATCGTGCGGGGCACCGTGATTAGATACTCGCACGACAAATATTTGTTGTGCAATTCAGGGGTAACCCGGCATAAGGCATGCCAACTTCGCGCGGCCCTATGAGGCAAGGCGGACAGAGGACTTTCGGCACGTGCCGAACGCGCGTTTTTAAAAAAGGTCCGGGTGGTGAGCGTCGCGCGCGGACAACAGCCGCGCGATTGTGCAGTAAGCGCTTGTTTGCAAAGGCAATATTTTCGGCGTCATGTTAGCGAACCGGAGAGGGAATTCGCTGCGGAAAATATTGCAGGCAGTCAGTGACTCGTTAGCCAGACGAAACGTCGCCGTCAACATAACGCCAGCGTCCGTCGCCGCCGCGCGTGAAGCGACTCGTCTCGTGCAGCCGGTGTGCACGGCCGCCCGTTTTGTAGCGTGCGATGAATTCGACGATCGCGTGCGTGTCGTCGAGTTGTTCGTGGCGCTTGATGGCCAGTCCGAGCCAGCGCGGGGCGCCCTCGGCTGCAGGGTCCACATCGAGATCGGCGGGACAGGTCTCATTCGCCCACGTCGAGCGCAGATACGCCTCCTCGCCCAGCACGTAAGCCGTGTAGCGCGAGCGCATCAGTTCGAGCGCCGTGGCGGGGATCGCCACTCCGTCGATGAAGCGGCCACAGCATTGCGCGTAGCGCGGCGCCTTGCTGGCCGCCTTCTGGTTGGGCGCGGCGCCGCCGCAGGGACAATCGGCGGGCCGGGTCGCGGGCGAGACGACGCGCGCGGCTTCAGCGTTCATGGGTCGAGGCTCCGTTGCGAGAGGCCACAAGCGTAGCGCAGACGGGCGCCGCTTTACCAGTCGAGCTCGGTGCCGTCGTACTGGAAGAAGCGGCCGTTGAAGACGTCGCGCGCGGCGGCCGCCTCGGCCACCACCTCGCGCATGCCGGAAACGCTCACCGCTGGATCGATCGCCGCGTGCGCGCCGCCCATGTCGGTACGCACCCAGCCCGGATGCAGCGCAACGCAAGTGGCGCGGCGCGTTTGCAGCGAGGTGATCTTCAGCACGTCGTTGAGCGCGGCCTTGCTCGCGCGATAGAGCCAGCCCGTCGTGCCCGTGGTCTCCGCAATGCTGCCCATGCGGCTCGACAGCACGCCGAGCACGCCGTGGGCGTCGTCGACGAGCGGCAACAGGACGGGGATCAGCTGCATAGGGCCGCGCACGTTGGTGTTCATCACGTATTCGAAGTCTTCGGCCGTGATGGTTTCCACGCCCTCGGTGCGCGGGCCGTAGACGCCGGACACGACGAGCGCCACGTCGAGCCGCTCGCCGTCGAGCTTCCAGCCGAGCGCAGCGATTTCATCGGGCCGCGCGATGTCGAGCTGGAAGGTCTGCGCGCCGATTGCGCGCAGCGCTTCGAGCGCTTCGGGCCCGCGCGCCGTGGCCAGCACGCGCCAGCCGGCCTTCGCATACTGCCGCGCGAACTCGAAACCCAGGCCCCGCGACGCGCCCACGATCAACGCTGTTTTCATCTCGTCACCTTGCTTGTCCGTGCATTGAAACCGCTGCAGCGCGCCGCCTGCCCGCCTTGCCAAGCGGCGCGCTTCTTCGGGCACTAGCCTACAGCAGTTCGACGCCCATCGCCGTGGCCTCTCCGCCGCCGATGCACAGCGTCGCCACGCCGCGTTTGCCGCCGCGCGCGCGCAATGCGCCGATCAGCGTCACGAGAATGCGTGCGCCCGAAGCGCCGATCGGGTGACCGAGCGCACACGCGCCGCCGTTCACGTTGACCTTCTCGTGCGGCAGATCATGCTCCTTCATCGCGGCCATCGTGACCACGGCAAAGGCTTCGTTGATCTCGTAGAGATCGACGTCGCTCGCCGTCCAGCCGGTCTTCTCGAACAGCTTGCGGATCGCGCCCACCGGCGCCGTCGTGAACTTCGCGGGCTGCTGTGCAAAAGTCGAATGGCCCGTCACGCGGGCGAGCGGCTTGAGGCCGAGCTGCTTCGCCGTCGATTCGCGCATCATCACGAGCGCCGCCGCGCCGTCCGAAATCGACGACGAATTCGCCGCCGTCACCGTGCCGGTTTTGCTGAACGCGGGCTTGAGCGTCGGGATCTTGTCGAGATTGGCCTTGAACGGCTGCTCGTCGCGCGCGATGGTCGTTTCGCCTGCGCGCGAAGCCACCTTCACCGGCGCGATCTCCCATGCGAACGAGCCGTCCTCGTTGGCGCGTTTCGCGCGCCTGAGCGACTCGATCGCGAACGCGTCCTGGCGCTCGCGCGAGAAGTCGTACTCGCCCGCGCATTCTTCCGCGAACGTGCCCATCAGACGTCCCTTGTCATAGGCGTCTTCGAGGCCGTCCAGGAACATGTGGTCGAGCACCTGGCCGTGGCCCATGCGCATGCCGGAGCGCGCCTTCGGCAGCAGATAAGGCGCGTTCGACATGCTCTCCATGCCGCCTGCGACGATCACATCGGCCGAGCCCGCCAGCAGCATGTCGTGCGCGAACATCGCCGCGCGCATGCCGGAGCCGCACATCTTGTTGACGGTCGTGGCACCCGCTGCGAGCGGCAGCCCCGCGCCGAGCGCCGCCTGGCGCGCGGGCGCCTGGCCCTGCCCTGCGGGCAGCACGCAGCCCATCACGACCTCGTCGACCTGTTCGGGCTTCAACCCGGCGCGCTCGACGGCCGCCGCGATCGCCGCCGCGCCGAGCTGCGGCGCGGTGAGCGTCGCGAAATCACCCTGAAAACCCGCCATCGGCGTGCGCGCCGCCGAAACGATCACGATGGCGTCCTGCTTTTGCGTCTCACTCATGTTTGTGCTCCTTGATGAATCCGTTTGCATTCGCTGTTGGCCGCACGCGCGTTCAGGCAACGCGCACGACCGGCGCGTCTTCACGCGCGAAACGTTCCGGGTAACACACGCTAAAACGAATCGATGCGTCGTAGGGAAAGCAGTCCGGCACTTCGCCCGCGATGAGCCTCGCGCGGCTTTCCTGCCAGAGCCCGGGCTCGAAGAAGTCCGCGTGATGGGCGAGAAATGCGCGCTTCACGCGCGGATCGCCGAGCAAAAACGTGCCGTACGTCTCCGGAAAGATGTCGCGCGGGCCGACTGCGTACCATGGCTCGCCCGATAGTTCGTCCTCCTCATGACGCGGCGGCGGCACGGCGCGTACGTTGCAGTCGGTGAGATATTCGATCTCGTCGTAGTCGTAGAACACCACGCGGCCGTTGCGCGTCACGCCGAAATTCTTGTAGAGCATGTCGCCCGGAAAGATGTTCGCGCGCAGCAGGTCCTTGATCGCGTTGCCGTATTCCCGGATGCCATGCTCGACTTCCGCGTCGCTGCCGTTCTGCAGATAGAGATTGAGCGGCACCATGCGCCGTTCGATGTAGACGTGACGGATCACGAGGTTATCGCCTTCGTACTCGAGCATCGAGGGCGCCAGCGTCTCCAGTTCGCGCACGAGCGCGTGGTCGAGCCGCGCGATGGGCAGCGCGACGCTCGAATATTCGAGCGTGTCGGCAAGGCGCCCAAGCCGGTCGTGGCGCTTCACGAGCTGATACTTCGCTTCGACCTGCTCACGCGTGGTCTCTTTCGGCGCGGGAAAGCTGTCCTTGATGACCTTGAACACATACGGATACGAAGGCAGCGTGAATACGATCATCACCATGCCGCGGATGCCGGGCGCGACGATGAACAGGTCGCTCGAATGCGAGAGGTGGTGCAGCAAGTCGCGATAGAACAGGTTCTTGCCCTGCTTCTGCAAGCCGAGAGAGGTGTAGATTTCGCCCTTGGCCTTGCGCGGCATGATGGTGCGCAGAAACTCGACGTAGGCGGACGGCACTTCCATGTCCACCAGAAAATACGAGTGCGAGAAGCTGAAGAGGATGAGCAGCTGTTCCGTGCGCAGCAGCACCGTGTCCAGTGCCAGCTTGCCCGACTCCACATGACGGATCGGCACGACGAACGGCGCGAGCAGATCGCCGTTGATGATGCGCCCGACGATATATGCGCCCTTATGCCGGAAAAACAGCGACGACAGCACGTGAATCTGGAAGTTCGGCTTGGGCTCGACCACCCCGAAGGTGTCGAGCATCGTCTGCATGATGCAGTCGACGTCGCGCCCGAGATCCTCGAACGGCGTCTCCAGCTGGAAGTTCGTGACGATGCGCTCAAGCGTCGCCGCGACACCGTCCTTGCCCGGATAGTACGCGCGGTAGGTGGGCTTCGCGGCGGGCTCGTCGTTCTCGATGTATTCGGTCGAGATGGCGGGCCGCACGAAGATGAAGTCGTTGTTGAAGTACGAGCGATGCAGGATCTTGCAGCACACGGAGTTGAAGAACGTCTCCGCGCATTCGGGCTGCCGGTGCGTCGTGAGCAGGCCGATGTAGTGCAGCTTGATCTGCTGCCAGACTTCGTCGTCGATGCTCTCGGCGCCGTATTCGTCTTCGAGCGCGGCCACGCACTCCTTCACGCGGTCGTCATAGGAGGCGATGCGCTCGCGCGCGAGCTGCTGCAGGGCGCGCCAGTCGGCTGCCTCGAAGAAAGTCCGCGCCCTCGCCGCCGCGTCGCAGAAGTTGTGATAGTGACGGTTGAAGCCGTCGAGCATGGTCTGCGCGACATCGAAGCCGATCTGCGAAGAGAGCAGTTTCGGGAAGTGTTTCATGGCGGCCATGCCAGTTGCGCTCGCGTCAGCGTTTCGCGCGAGCGGCGGCGGGAGCGTCGCTCTCGTGCGCCGCATTCCTGTCCAGAAGCGCGCGCGCCTGGGACTCGTACTGCGCGAGGTCTTCGAGCGTGGCGTCGAGGTCCGCGCGCTGGCGCTCGAGTATCTCGCGGTGATGCACGACGGTGTCGAGGAACGCCTGGAGCTGCGGGAGCGTGTCGGTCGGCGACTCGTAGAGATCGAGCAGCGTGCGAATCTCCGAGAGCGTGAAGCCGAGGCGCTTGCCGCGCAGCGTCAGCTTCAGCCGCGTGCGATCGCGCCCCGAAAAGACACGCTTCAGGCCACCCGCGCCTTCCCGGCTCGGTGCCAGCAGGCCCTGGTCCTCGTAGAAGCGGATCGCGCGCGGCGTTACGTCGAATTCCCGGGCGAGTTCGGTAATCGTGTACTGGGTCGTCATAGTGTGCGGAAGGCGGCTGGCCCGGCTGTTGTCTGCACGACAGCGCGAGGGACGATAGAATCGACGTTTACGTTATCGTCAAGTACGCGGTTACGCAACCGGCAGGAGCGACGCGCAAGACGCGCTTTGCATGGGGCCGGAGTGGGCGCGCAAGCGCTAACTCTGGTCGACCGCTTTACGTGGGACCAGAGTAAGTGCTTTGCATGGGCCCGGAGCAGGTGCTAAAGCGCCAACTCCGGCCGACAGCTAAAGCGCTAACTCTGGTCGACCGCTTTACGTGGGACCAGAGTAAGCGCTAAAGCGCTAACTCTGGTCGACAGGAGAAGACACCCCCAATGAATGCCCTCGAACACCAGCTCGACTATCCCTACGCCGACACCCTGCCGGAGCCCGGCCTCGCCTTCGATGTCGCGCCCGGCGTGAAATGGCTGCGCATGCCGCTGCCGTTCGCGCTCGACCACATCAACCTCTGGCTGCTGCGCGACGAGATCGACGGCCAGCCAGGCTGGACCGTGGTGGACTGCGGCATCACCAACGACACCATCAAGGCCCGCTGGGAAGCCGTGTTCGAGAACCAGCTGGAAGGACTGCCGGTGCTGCGCGTGCTCGTCACGCATTGCCACCCCGACCATATCGGCCTTGCGCACTGGATTTGCGCGGGCGGGGACAAGGCGCGCTGGGACGTGCGCCTGTGGACCACGCTCGGCGAATACATGCAGGCCCGCGTGATGGCGGCCGGCGACGGCTCGAATGCGGGCGGCGAAGGCGCCGCGCGCCATTTCGCGCGTCACGGGCTCACGGACGAAGCGTCGCTCGACAAGCTGCGCAACCGCCGCGGCTACTACGGCAGCCTCGTGCCCGCGCTGCCCACGCAGTACCGCCGCCTGCGCGAAGCCGATACGGTGGCGATCGGCGGGCGCGACTGGCGCGTCATCACGGGCTACGGCCACTCGCCCGAGCATTGCGCGCTGTACTGCGAGGCAACCGGCGTGCTGATCTCCGGCGACATGGTGCTGCCGCGCATCTCGACCAACGTTTCCGTGTTCGACATGGAGCCGGAAGGCAATCCGCTCGGCCTCTACCTCGAATCGCTCGGCCGCTACGAAACGCTGCCCGCGAACACGCTCGTGCTGCCCTCGCACGGCAAGCCGTTTCGCGGCGTGCGCACGCGCATCGCGCAACTGCGCGCGCACCATGACGCGCGTCTTGCCGAAGTGATCGAAGCGTGCGGGCGAGCGCCGCAAAGCGCCGCCGACATCGTGCCGATGATGTTCAAGCGCGAGCTCGACATCCACCAGATGACCTTCGCGATGGGCGAGGCGCTCGCGCACCTGAACCTGCTGTGGCTCGAAGGCAAGGTCACGCGCACGACCGGCGCGGACGGGGTGATCCGCTTCACCGCCTGACAAACCACTGCGCACAAAGAAAAACGGGCGGCCCGCAAGGAGCCGCCCGTTTTTTTATGTTTAGCGCGAGGTGAACGGCCTTAGTTCGAGCCGCCCGTGATCAGATCGGCGCCCGGCGGCCGCACGAACTTGAAGGTCGAAGCCGGCAGCGACGGGTTCTTCTCGATGTTGGAGAACGTGAGCAGCGTCACGTTGCCGAACACGTCGTGCAGTTCCATGGCTTCGAGGTTGCCGTCGCGAAAGCCGATGCCCACGCTCTTGAACTGCGTGTCCTTCGACTTCGGAATCAGCTCCAGCCAGTCGATGCCGTTCTTCACGCCCGCGTCGGAGAGCGTGAAGTTCTTGTCGAGATCGTTACTGCCGAACAGGATCGCCGCCGGGCTCGCGCCGAGCGCGCCGCCGAGCTTGCGCTCGGTCACCTGGTTCAGGTCCTTGTCGTAGACGTAGAGATTGTCGCCGTCCGACTGCAGCACTTGCTGATACGGCTTCTCATACGACCAGATGAACTTGCCGGGCCGCGCGAACACGAACGTGCCGCTCGAGGTCTTGGCGTTCATCGTGGCCGTGGCGATGGCGTCGCTGGCGTTCTTCGCGCCCGAGGGCGCCTTGAGTTCGCGCTGAACAAAGCTGCCGCGCGCGGCGTGCACCTGCGAGACGAACTGCTTCAGTTGATCGGTGCCGCTCGCATACGCCTGCGAGACCATCAGGACCGACGCGCCTAGCGCGACGAAGAGCGCGCGGCGCGCGGTGCGCGCAAAGCGGGTCGGAAGTCCAGCCGGATACTGCATCTATCGTTCTCCAAGAGGTGTGTCTTTGGCCGTCGGGTTGCCGGGGCCATGCCTGGCCGTTGCCAAAGCGCGGCGGCCCGGCGCGGCTTACTCGGCGTCGCCGCGGTTGGGCACGAGGATCTCGCGGTTGCCGCTCGACGACATCGCCGAGACGAGCCCGGACTGCTCCATCTGTTCGAGCAGCCGCGCCGCGCGGTTGTAGCCGATGCGCAAGTGCCGCTGCACGAGCGAAATCGACGCGCGGCGATTCTTGATGACCACTTCGACGGCCTGGTCGTACAGCGGATCGGACTCGTCGCCGGTGCCGCTGGTTCCCGCAGCCGTGCCCTCGTCGCCTTCGCCGCCCACCGCGCCTTCGAGAATGCCCTCGATATAGTTCGGCTCGCCCTGCTCCTTGAGCTTCTCGACGACGCGGTGCACCTCGTCGTCGGCGACGAACGCGCCGTGCACGCGCACGGGCAGACCCGAGCCCGGCGGCAGATAGAGCATGTCGCCCATGCCGAGCAGCGACTCGGCGCCCATCTGGTCGAGAATCGTGCGCGAGTCGATTTTCGAGGAGACCTGGAAGGCCATACGCGTGGGCACGTTGGCCTTGATGAGGCCGGTGATGACGTCCACGGAAGGCCGCTGCGTCGCAAGAATCAGGTGGATGCCCGCGGCGCGCGCCTTCTGTGCGATACGCGCGATCAGCTCTTCGACCTTCTTGCCGACCACCATCATGAGGTCGGCGAGTTCGTCGATCACGACCACGATGTGCGGCAGCTTCTGGCACGGTTCCGGATCGTCCGGCGTGAGGCTGAACGGGTTCGGGATCTTCTCCTCGCGCTTGTTCGCCTCTTCGATCTTGTTGTTGTAGCCCGCGAGATTGCGCACGCCCAGCTTGCTCATGAGCTTGTAGCGGCGCTCCATCTCGGCCACGGTCCAGTTCAGCGCGTTGCCGGCCTGGCGCATGTCGGTCACGACCGGGCAGAGCAGATGCGGAATGCCCTCGTAGACACTCATTTCGAGCATCTTCGGGTCGATCAGGATCATGCGGACCTGCTCGGCGCTCGCCTTGTAGAGCAGCGACAGGATCATCGCGTTGATCCCCACCGACTTGCCCGAGCCGGTCGTGCCGGCCACGAGCAGGTGAGGCATCTTCGCGAGATCGGCGCACACCGGCTTGCCGCCGATGTCCTTGCCGAGGCCCATGGTGAGCGCCGAAGGCGCGTCGGCATACACCGCCGAGCCGAGGATTTCCGAAAGACGCACAGTCTGGCGGCGCTGGTTCGGCAGCTCCAGCGCCATGAAATTCTTGCCCGGAATCGTTTCCACCACGCGGATCGAGACGAGCGAGAGCGAACGCGCGAGGTCCTTCGCGAGGTTCACGATCTGGCTGCCCTTCACGCCCGTAGCCGGCTCGATCTCGTAGCGCGTGACGACCGGGCCCGGATACGCGGCCACCACGGCCACGTCCACGCCGAAGTCCTTGAGCTTTTTCTCGATCAGGCGCGAGGTGAATTCGAGCGTGTCGTCGGAGATGGTTTCCTGGGTGGCCGACGCGGGGTCGAGCAGCGAGATCGCCGGCAGCGTGGAGTCGCCCGGCAGATCCTTGAAGAGCGGCACCTGGCGCTCTTTCTCGACGCGCTCGGAGCGCTGTGGCGTGACCACCGGCGGCACGATCGTGACCGGCTCGTGTTCCTCGATCTTCACGCGGCCGCGCTCGACCTTGCCTTCGCGCTTGACGGCCGCCGCTTCGCCGAGCTTGCGGTCGCGGCCCGCCTCGCGGCGCAGCCTCGCCATGGTCACGGCGTTGATGATGGATTCGCCGACCTTTTCGGCAACCGAGAGCCACGAGAAGCGGAAATAGAGCGAGAGACCGATCGCGAGCGCGATCAGCAGCGCGAGCGTGCCGCCCGTGAAGCCGAGCGCGTGCGAAACGCCGCGCGCCACCGCGCCGCCCACCACGCCGCCGGGCGTCTGGGGCAGTTGCACCTTGAGCGACCACATGCGCAGCGCCTCGATGCCGCAGCTCGACAGCATGACGAGCACGAACGACAGGGCTTCGGCGACCCAGCTGATGTCGCGCGGCTTGTCGTCGTCATCGTCGGCAATCGCTTCGTGGTGCGTGATGCGCTGGTAGTTCGCCGAGATGAGGCGCCCCAGCAGCACGATCCACCAGTAGGCAGACAGGCCGAACAGCAGCAGCAGGATGTCCGAGACGCGCGCGCCGACGCGCCCCGCCCAGTTCGAGATGTGGTCGACCTGGGCCGCGTGCGTCCAGCTCGGGTCGTGGCGGCTGTAGCTGATGAGCGCCATCAGCAGGAACACGCCTAGCGCGACCTGCAGGATCCAGCGAATTTCGGTGAAAAGGCGCGACATGCGGTGAGGCAATGCCTGCGCCTGCGCGGAATAGGGAGCTTTGGCCATTGAATCCTGGGCTGATTCTTGATGCGTTTGCGGTCCGCCAGTCTTACCGTATGCCCGAAACCCCGGGCAGACGGGCGCGGCCGCCGTCGTCCGATCCGGCCTATTGTAAACGCGTTGTTTCGGCCCCGGCGGCCCCTCGCTGTAAATGACGGTAACTGACAACGCTGCGCGAGCGCGACAGGGCGGCATCCGGCCGCGCCGTGGCGGTCGAGCCCGCGCTCCAAGCGCCACCCGCCGGGCCCAGGCTATCGCGCCGATGAGGAAGCTTCATCGAGCGGCGAGCGCCCCCCGCCTTTATAATTGCGGGCTGATGCCCAACTACATGCGTGAGCCCCGCCGCAACGCCGGGCGGCCCGACCGGGCACCCCCGGCGGGCGCCCGAATTTACGCGCCACGCAGCGTCTTTCTACGGAATTCGATCATGTCTGCAACCAAACACGCGAAAGTCCTGATTCTCGGTTCCGGCCCCGCCGGCTACACGGCCGCCGTCTATGCGGCGCGCGCGAACCTTTCGCCGCTGCTCGTCACGGGTCTCGCCCAGGGCGGCCAGCTCATGACGACGACCGACGTCGAAAACTGGCCCGCAGACCCGAACGGCGTGCAAGGCCCCGAGCTGATGCAGCGTTTCCTCGAGCACGCCGAGCGCTTCAACACGGAAATCGTGTTCGATCACATCCATACGGCCAAGCTCAACGAAAAGCCCATCCGCCTGATCGGCGATTCGGCTGAGTACACCTGCGATTCGCTCATCATCGCGACCGGCGCGTCGGCGCAATACCTCGGCCTGCCGAGCGAAGAGCTGTACATGGGCCGCGGCGTCTCGGCCTGCGCGACCTGCGACGGCTTCTTCTACCGCAACCAGCACGTCGCCGTGATCGGCGGCGGCAACACGGCCGTCGAAGAAGCGCTCTACCTCTCGGGCATCGCGAAGAAGGTCACGGTCATTCACCGCCGCGACAAGTTCCGCGCCGAGCCGATCCTGATCGACCGCCTGCTGGAGAAGGAAAAGGAAGGCGTGGTCGAGATCAAGTGGGACCACGTGCTCGACGAAGTGAAGGGCAATGAAGGCGGCGTGAACGGCCTGCGCATCAAGAACGTGAAGACGGGCGAGACCACCGAGCTCGACCTGCAGGGCCTGTTCGTCGCGATCGGCCACAAGCCGAACACGGACATCTTCGAAGGCCAGCTCGAGATGAAGAACGGCTACATCATCACGAACGGCGGCCTGAACGGCAACGCCACGGGCACGAGCGTGCCGGGCGTGTTCGCGGCCGGCGACGTGCAGGATCACGTCTATCGCCAGGCGATCACGAGCGCGGGTACGGGCTGTATGGCCGCACTCGACGCGCAGCGCTACCTCGAGACCGTCAACGAATTGGGCCAGGCGCACGTGATGAGCGCCGAAGCCGAGCGCTAAGCCGGGCGAGCGCAGCTTTACCCAGCGTTTTTCGCCATGCCCAAGAACGTGCCCCACCCGGGCGAGCCGAGGCGCCCCGCCCCGACTCGCCCTGATCCGGCGCCCACGCCTGCTCCCGCGGCGGACGAAGCCACGCCCGCCAAGACGGCTTCCGGCTTCGCCGGCCTCGGCAGCCTGCGCGACGCGCTCAAGGTGCAAACCCGCCAGCGCGAGCGCGAACGCGTGGCCGCGCAGGCTGCGCGTGTCGAAGCCGCCGCCGACAGCGACCTGTTTCGCCGCGAGATCGGCCAGATCGCGCCGCTCAAGCAGCCTGTGCGCGCGCAGCCGCGCCGTGCAGCCCCCGTGCCGCTGCCGCTGCAAACGCGGCTCGACGAGCAGGCCGTGCTGCACGAAGCGATCTCCGACGAATTCGACCCGGAAGCGTTGCTCGACACCGACGACTCGCTGTACTACCACCGCCCCGGCGTGAGCGAAGAAGTCGTCAAGAAGCTGCGGCGCGGCACGTGGATCGTGCAGGCGCAACTCGACCTGCACGGCATGCGCCGCGAGGAAGCGCGCGAGGCGCTGCAGAACTTCATCCGTGAAGCGGGCAAGCGCGGACTGCGCTGCGTGCGCGTGATCCACGGCAAGGGCCTCGGTTCCGTCGGCAAGGAGCCGGTGCTCAAGGGCAAGGTCCGCGCGTGGCTCGTGCAGAAGGAAGAAGTCATCGCGTTCTGCCAGGCGCGGCCGCACGACGGCGGCGCGGGCGCCGTACTCGTGCTGTTGCAGCCGCACCCGGTCGGGCACGCGCAGCATCATTCCCACGCGCCCTGACCGAACCGGTCGTCGGCGTGTCGACATGAAAAAACCCCGTTGCTGCCTGCGCAGCGAACGGGGTTTTTTATTGCGCCGGGCAAACCGGCACACGGCGATCAGGCGAGGCGCTCTTCCGTCTTCGGGTCGAACAGCACGGCCTTCGAAACGTCGAACAGCAGATCCATGTTGTTGAGCGGCTGCGGATTCGCGCCCGGGTGCACGCGGCTCACGATGCGCTTGCCGTTGACCTGCGCGAACACGAGCGTGTCCGGACCGGTCGGCTCGATCACGTCGACCTTCACCGAGTGGCGCTGCAGTTCGTGGCCGTGGCCGTCGTGCGAGCTGCGCGCGTCGGTGATGCGCTCCGGGCGCAGGCCCAGCACCACTTCCTGGCCGATCTGGCCGCGCAGCTTGTTCGCTTCGAACGGCAGGTTCAGCACGCTGCGCGCCACGCCCGTGTCGAGCTCGATGCCGATGCCCGAGCCCTGCTCCACCAGCTTGCCGTTGATGAAGTTCATCGGCGGCGCGCCGATGAAGCCCGCCACGAACAGGTTCGACGGCGAGTCGTAGATCTCCTGCGGTGCGCCGAACTGCTGCACGATGCCGTCCTTCATGACCGCGATGCGGTCGCCGAGCGTCATGGCCTCGATCTGGTCGTGCGTCACGTAGACGATGGTCGTGCCTACGCGCTGATGCAGCAGCTTGATTTCCGAGCGCATCTCGATACGCAGCTTCGCGTCGAGGTTCGAGAGCGGCTCGTCGAACAGGAACATGACCGGATCGCGCGCGAGCGCACGGCCCATGGCGACGCGCTGGCGCTGGCCGCCCGACAGCTGGCCCGGCTTGCGGTCGAGCAGGTGCTCGATCTGCAGCAGCTTCGACACGCGGCCGACGATCTCCGTCTGCTGGTTCTTCGGCACCTTGCGGATGTTCAGGCCGAACGAGATGTTCTCGCGCACCGTCATCGACGGATAGAGCGCGTACGACTGGAACACCATTGCGATGTCGCGATCCTTCGGCGAGAGGTTGTTCACCGTCTTGCCGTCGATCTGGATCTCGCCCTTGGTCACGGTTTCGAGACCCGCGATCATGTTGAGCAGCGTCGACTTACCGCAACCCGAACCACCGACCAGAATCAGGAACTGGCCGTCTTCGATGTCGATGTTCACGCCCTTGAGGACGGGAACCCCGTTCGGGTAGGTCTTGTAGACGTCGCGAATGGAAAGGCTTGCCATGATGCTATGAATCCTTTTAATCGAATGCGGGTTTAACCCTTCACCGCGCCCGCCGTGAGACCGCGCACGAAGTAGCGGCCGGCGATCACGTAGACGAGCAGCGTGGGCAGCGCGGCGATGATCGCGCCGGCCATGTCGACGTTGTATTCCTTCACGCCCGTGGACGTGTTCACGAGATTGTTCAGCGCCACCGTGATCGGCATCGAATCGACGCCCGAGAACACGATACCGAACAGGAAGTCATTCCAGATCTGCGTGAATTGCCAGATCAGGCACACCATGAAGATGGGCAGCGAGATCGGCAGCATGATGCGCGTGAAGATCATGAAGAAACCGGCGCCGTCGATGCGCGCGGCCTTCACGAGTTCTGCGGGCACGCTCACGTAGAAGTTGCGGAAGAACATCGTGGTGAACGCAATGCCGTACACGACGTGCACCAGCACCAGACCGCCGATCGTGTTCGACAGGCCGAGGAAGCCTTCGAGACGCGCCATCGGCAGCAGGATGGCCTGGAACGGGATGAAGCAGCCCACCAGCAGCATCGTGAAGAGCGCGTCCGCGCCGCGAAAACGCCAGTGCGTGAGCACGTAGCCGTTGAACGCGCCGATGATCGACGAGATCAGCACGGCCGGAATCACCATCTTCACCGAGTTCATGAAGAACGGCTGCATGCCGTCACAGCGCACGCCGGTACAGGCTTCGCTCCACGCCTTGATCCACGGCGCGAAGGTCGGGCTCGTCGGCAGCGAGAGCATGGTGCCCGTGTGAATCTGGTCGAGCGACTTGAACGACGTCGACAGCATCACGTAGAGCGGGAACAGGAAGTACACCGCGAACAGGATCAGCGCCGCATAGATGACCACGCGGCTCACGTTCATCTTAGGCTGCATTGCGCGTGCTCCTCGATTCCAGATACATGAGCGGCACGAGCACGGCCACGACGGTGGCGAGCATCATCATCGACGACGCTGCGCCGACGCCGAGCTGCCCGCGGTTGAACGAAAACGTGTACATGAAGATGGCCGGCAGCGACGACGACGTGCCCGGACCACCGGCCGTCAAGGCGACGACGAGGTCGAACGTCTTGATCGTGATGTGGCACAGGATCAGCAGCACGGAGAAGAACACCGGACGCATGCTCGGAATCACGATCTTGCGATAGATCGTGGGCAGCGTCGCGCCGTCCACCTGGGCCGCCTTGAAGATCTCGCTGTCGACACCGCGCAGGCCGGCCAGGAACAGCGCCATGCAAAAGCCCGTGGACTGCCACACCGCGGCGACCACGATACAGAAAATGGCCTTGTCCGGGTCGTTGAGCCAGTCGATGTGAAAGCTCGTCCAGCCGATGCTGTGCATCACCTGCTGAATGCCGAGGTCCGGATTGAAGATCCACTGCCATGCCGTGCCCGTCACGATGTACGAGAGCGCCATCGGATAGAGGAACACCGCGCGCAGCGCGCCTTCCTGACGAATCTGCTGGTCGAGCAGGATCGCGAGGAACAGCCCGAGCGCGACGCAGATCGCGATGAACGGGATGCCGAACCATCCGAGGTTCTGCGCCGACGTCCACCAGACGTCGTTGGAGAACAGCTCGCGATAGCGGTCGAGACCCGCGAATTCATAGCGCGGCATCAGTCGCGAGGTCGAGAGCGACAGATACCCGGTAATGAGAATGAAGCCGTAGACGAATACGAGGCTGATCAGAATGCTGGGCGAAAGCACCAGCTTCGGGATCCAGCGGTCTGCGAGCGCCGCCATGGGCGACGCGCGGCGGGTAGCAGGCGTGGCCGCCTTGCCGTTGCCGCTAAGAGAAGCAGTCACTGCGCAACTCCTGGTACGGTGCGAAAACCGCTTTCGCACGATGATGGGGTTCAGAGGGTGAACCGTCATGCCCGGGGCGCGCCACGAATGGCGCCCCCCGTCTTACAGCACTAACCTCCGCTCACTTCGTCTTCGCAGCCTTCGCGAGCGCTTCCACCGCGCTCTTCGAATCCTGGGTCGAGTTCATGAACTTCGTCACGACGTCGGTGATTGCACCGGCCGTTGCGTCAGGCTGAGCCATGCCGTGAGCAAGCGACGGCACATAGCCGCCGGCCTTGATCGCGATCTGCTCATCCGCGTACGACTTCTTCGCGCATGCGTCGAACTTGCTCATGTCCACGCCGAGACGGACCGGAATCGAACCCTTGTACAGGCTGAACTGCTCCTGGAAGCCCGGGCTCATGATCGTCTTCGCGAGCGCGAGCTGGCCAGGCGTTGCTTCCTTCTGGCCCTTCTGCTGGAAGAACACGAACGAGTCGACGTTAAAAGTGTAGGCCTTTGCCGTGCCCGGCACTGCTGCGCAAACGTAGTCCGTATCCGGCTGCTTGTTCGCGTTCGCGAACTCGCCCTTGGCCCAGTCGCCCATGAACTGCATGCCGGCCTTGCCGTTGATGACCATGGCCGTGGCGAGGTTCCAGTCGCGGCCCGTGCGGCCGTTATCCATGTACGACTCGATCTTGCGGACCGTGTCGAACACGCCGACCATCTGCTGCGACGTGAGGGTCTTCTGGTCGAGGTCGACGAGTGCCTTCTTGTAGAAGTCCGCGCCCTGCGAGAGGACCACGTCTTCCCACAGCGTCAGGTCCTGCCACGGCTGGCCGCCAGCGGCGACCGGCTGGATGCCTGCAGCCTTCATCTTGTCGGCCAGCGCGAAGAATTCCGGCCACGTGGTCGGCGCCTTGCCGCCCACCTTGTCGAGCGCTGCCTTGTTGATCCACACCCAGTTCACGCGGTGCACCGAGAACGGCGCGGCCACGTAGTGGCCGTCGGCGTGCATGATCTTGTCGATCTGCGGCGGCAGATTGGCCTTCCAGTCGCCGGCGACGGAGTCGACGTTCACCAGCACGCCCTGCTCAGCCCATTCCTGGATCAGCGGACCCTTGATCTGGGCGGCCGTCGGTGCGTTGCCCGAGATCACCTGGGTCTTCAGTGCGGTCATGGCCGCCGCGCCCGCGCCACCGGCGACCGCGAAGTCCTTCCACACATAGCCCTGCTTCGTCATGTCGTCCTTGAGCACGCCGACGGCCTTCGACTCGCCGCCCGAAGTCCACCAGTGCAGCACTTCGAGGGACTCGGCCGCTTGCGCCGTGGCGACGCCACCCAACAGACCTGCTGCGCACAGGGCGCCCATGATCGCGCGGAATTTCATTGCTTATCTCCTCCAGACACCTGAACAAAAAACGATTGGCCCCTGATCGCCAGGGTGCGGTGGTTGGTCAAACAGGCAAAACAGGCAAAACACTGGACGGACGGGCGCCGGAGTGCCGCGCGCGCGTGCTTTTCATTAGATGCGCGCGGGCCGCGTGCCGGTTACCGGCCGCAGGACGCTCAAGAGATGAGTGGTTCGGAATGCAACTTGACTGTCTCCTCTTTTGATTTTCGCCGGCCACCCGGCCGGCCGAGGCGCCGCTTGCGTCACGCGGCCTTGAAGCCTCCGCACGGCGGGGAACCGGGCGCACGGCTCACTGGCAAGCCGGGCTGAGTCCCGCGTGGTTCTCCGTTAACATGAGGGGGCATTCCGTCCGCTCGCGAAACCGCGCAAACCGCCTTGCTGGCTGCGTTCCACGCTTTTTTCATCGAATGAACGTTACCTCTTGATTTGGATTGTAGTTAAACTACAATTCAGTGTCAAAAAAAATTTTATCGGACTACGGCCGCTCGATCGCCCACACAGACGGGCACCCGTTGTACCCTGCAGCGGCCCCCCAGGACTCTGATTGAGACTCATGCAAACCCAGATCGATTCAGGTTTCACGTTCGTGCTCTTCGGCGCCACCGGCGACCTGTCGATGCGCAAGATCCTCCCCGCCCTGTATGAAGCGCACCGTTCAGGCATGCTCGCGGAGTCCGGCAAGATCGTGGGCGTCGCGCGCCACGAAGAGGATCGCGCGGCGTATATCGGGTGGGTCGACGAGCACGTCAAGCCGCATGTGAAGAAGAACGGCGGCTACGACGACAACGCGTGGGCCAGCTTCCTCGAGCGCATCGTCTACGTGAAGCTCGACCTCTCGCGCGCCGAGGACTTTACTCACTTGCGCGACGGCATCGCGTCGCTGCCCGGCATTCGCGTGTTCTATCTGGCGACGGGCCCGTCGCTGTTCGTGCCGATCTGCCGCGCGCTCGCCGCCGTGGGTCTGAACGAAAACTCGCGCATCGTGCTGGAAAAGCCGCTCGGCTACGACCTCAAGTCGTCCAACGCGATCAACGACGCCGTGGGCGAGATCTTCGCCGAAGGCCAGATCTACCGGATCGACCACTATCTCGGCAAGGAGCCGGTGCAGAACCTGCTCGCGCTGCGTTTCGGCAACGCGCTGTTCGAGCCGCTGTGGCGCCGCGAATGGGTCGAGAGCATCCAGATCACGATTGCCGAAGAACTGGGCGTCGAAGCGCGCGGCGACTTTTATGACAACACTGGCGCGCTGCGCGACATGGTGCAAAATCACCTGTTGCAGCTGCTTTCGATCGTCGCCATGGAGCCGCCGCATTCGATGGATTCGGATTCGGTGCGTGACGAAAAGCTTCGCGTGCTGCGCGCGCTCAAGCCGATCAATCCGCTCGACATCAGCAAGGTCGCCGTGCGCGGTCAGTACCATGCGGGCGTGATCCGCGGCCAGGCGGTGCCGGGCTATGCGACCGAGCAAGGCGTGAAGCCCGAGAGCCATACGGAAACCTTCGTCGCGCTCAAGGTGGAGATCGAGAACTGGCGCTGGGCGGGCGTGCCCTTCTTCCTGCGCACCGGCAAGCGTCTTGCCGACCGCGTGGCCGAGATCGTCGTGAACTTCCGCCCGGTGCCGCATTCGGCGCTCGGCGCGCCGGCGCTGCGCCCCGGCGCGAACCGCCTCGTGATCCGCCTGCAGCCGAACGAGAACATCCGCCTCTACTGCCTCGCGAAGCAGCCCGGCGAAGGCATGAATCTCGCGAGCGTGCATCTGGATCTCGCGTTCGACCAGTTCTTCCGCGAAGGCCAGATGGAGGCCTACCAGCGCCTGCTGCTCGACGTGATCAACGGGCGCCTTGCGCTGTTCGTGCGGCGCGACGAGCAGGAAGCGGCGTGGACGTGGGTCGAGCCGATCCTCAACGAGTGGGCGGCGACGCCGCGCGCGCCCAAGCCGTACGCGGCCGGCACATGGGGACCGGCGGCTGCCAGCGCGATGCTCGCGCAGCACGGCACCTGCTGGCTCGAAGAAGAGAATTGATGGGATTGCATGGCGGCGCGCACCGCGAGCGCGACGCCGGACCGGACAGATGAACTACCCCGTAGACCTACAAAAAAGCAGCATGGAGGAGAAGTGATCGAGCTTCACGTATTCGACGACCCGCGCGTCCAATCCGACGCGCTGGCGCGAGCCGTGGGCGACGCGCTACATGCGTCGCTCGCCGCTCAGCAGGCGGCGCCCGGTACTGCCGCGCGCCGTGCAACGCTCGCCGTCTCCGGCGGCACGAGCCCGCGCCCCTTCCTCGAGGCCCTTTCGACGCACCGTTTCGACTGGGCACACATCGACGTCACGCTCGTCGACGACCGCTGGGTGCCGGACACCGACTCCGCGAGCAACGCGCGCCTCGCGCGCGAGACGCTGCTCACGCACGAAGCGGCGCACGCGCGCTTCCTGCCGCTCGTCGACGTGGCGCAGGATCTCGACGCACATGTTGCCGCGCTCAACGCCGACCCAACCCGCAAGCTGCCGAACGTCGCCGTGCTCGGCATGGGCGAGGACGGCCACACGGCCTCGATTTTCGCCGACGCCCCCGAATGGCACGAAGCCATCACCACGGCGCGCCCGTTCGTGGCCGTGCATCCGCAGGCAGCGCCCCACGCGCGCGTCTCGTGGTCGATGCAGGCGCTGCGCCAGGTCGACCGGCTGTTCCTGCTGATCGCGGGGCAGCGCAAGCTCGAAGTGCTGCAACAGGCCGCCGCGGCCGAACAAAACAACGCCATCTCGAAGCTGGCGAACGACAAGGGAGTGAGACTCGATGTCTACTGGTGCGCCTAATAAAAACGCCCCTGGCGCAGGCCAGCACGCCGACGGTCCGAGGCTGCTCGCCGACATCGGCGGAACCAACGCGCGCTTCGCGCTGGAAACGCGTCCGGGCGAAATCGGCCAGGTGCGCGTGTACCCGTGCGCGCAGTATCCCGGCGTCGCGGAAGTGATCCAGCAATACCTGAAGGACAACAAGATCGGCCGCGTGAATCACGCGGCCATCGCGATTGCGAATCCGGTCGACGGCGACCAGGTGCGCATGACCAATCACGACTGGACCTTCTCGATCGAAGCGACGCGCCGCTCGCTCGGCTTCGACACGCTGCTGGTCGTCAACGACTTCACCGCGCTCGCCATGGCGCTGCCCGGCCTGACCGACTCGCAGCGCGTCCAGGTGGGCGGCGGCCAGCGCCGCCAGAACAGCGTGATCGGCCTGCTCGGGCCGGGCACGGGTCTCGGCGTCTCGGGCCTGATTCCCGCCGACGACCGCTGGATCGCGCTCGGCAGCGAAGGCGGCCACGCGAGCTTCTCGCCGCAGGACGAGCGCGAAGACGTCGTGCTGCAGTTCGCGCGCAAGAAGTGGCCGCATGTCTCGTTCGAGCGCGTGTGCGCGGGGCCCGGCCTCGAGCTGATCTATCGCGCGCTCGCCGCGCGCGACAAGAAGAAGCTGCCCGCCGAACTCGGCACGGCCGAAGTCGTGCAGCGCGCGCATGACGGCGAGGCGCTCGCGATGGAAACCGTCGAATGCTTCTGCGGCATTCTCGGCAGCTTCGCGGGAAACATCGCGATGACGCTCGGCTCGCTCGGCGGCATCTATATCGGCGGCGGCGTGGTGCCGCGTCTCGGCGACCTCTTCACGCGCTCGTCGTTCCGCCAGCGCTTCGAGGCGAAGGGCCGTTTCGACACCTATCTCTCGAACGTGCCCACCTACGTGATCACGGCCGAGTATCCGGCGTTTCTCGGCGTGTCGGCGATTCTCGCGGAGCAGCTGTCCAATCGCGCGGGCGGCGGCTCGTCGGCCGTGTTCGAACGCATTCGCCAGATGCGCGACGCGCTCACGCCCGCCGAGCGCCGCGTGGCCGACCTCGCGCTCAACCATCCGCGCTCGATCATCAACGATCCGATCGTCGATATCGCGCGCAAGGCCGACGTGAGCCAGCCCACGGTGATCCGCTTCTGCCGCTCGCTGGGCTGCCAGGGCCTCTCGGACTTCAAGCTCAAGCTCGCCACGGGCCTCACGGGCACGATTCCGGTGAGCCACAGCCAGGTGCATCTGGGCGACACCGCCACCGACTTCGGCGCGAAGGTGCTCGACAACACCGTCTCGGCCATCCTGCAGTTGCGCGAGCACCTGAACTTCGAGCAGGTCGAGAATGCGATCACGCTGCTCAACGGCGCGCGCCGCATCGAGTTCTATGGGCTCGGCAACTCGCACATCGTCGCGCAGGACGCGCACTACAAGTTCTTCCGCTTCGGCATCCCGACCATCGCCTATGGCGACCTGTACATGCAGGCCGCTTCCGCCGCGCTGCTCGGCAAGGGCGACGTGATCGTGGCCGTGTCGAAGTCGGGCCGCGCGCCGGAACTGCTGCGCGTGCTCGACGTCGCCATGCAGGCGGGCGCGAAGGTGATCGCGATCACGTCGAGCAACACGCCGCTCGCCAAGCGCGCGACCGTGGCGCTCGAAACCGATCACATCGAGATGCGCGAATCGCAGCTTTCGATGATCTCGCGCATCCTGCATCTGCTGATGATCGACATCCTCGCGGTGGGCGTCGCGATTCGCCGTGCTTCGCCCGATGCGGACCTGGGCAACGCCGTCGAAAAGGCGCGCGAGCATGCCGACGACGACGCATCGGCCGTGCTCGACTGGCTTAGCCACGGTGCGTCGCCCACGGCGCGCGACTGATATCGGCTCATTCGAGCGATAAAAAAATGGGACGCCTCGGCGTCCCATATTTATTTCGTGCGAAGGATCGACTTATCGATGTATCGCTCACGGCGTTGCCGTTCGCACCGCGTCCGGCGCCGGCGTGCCGTGCCACTTCACGACGAGCGCGCGCCCCACCCACGTCATCAGCCCGCACACGCCGATAGTCACGCCCATGCCGAACGGCGAGATGCCCGGGAACCAGCCGACCACGGCGCTCGCGAGCGCGCCGAGCGCGAGCTGCGTCGCGCCGAATACGGCCGCCGCCGCGCCCGCGTTCTTCGGATAGCGGTACATGAGATCGGTCGCGCAGTTCGCGCCGAGCAACCCCACCACGCTAACCACGAAGAACAGGCCAAACACGATCGACCACAGGCCGCCCCAGCCCGTCACGCACATGAGCGCGACGAAGAGCGACGCGACGATGCTCACACCCGAAGCGATCGACACCATGCGAAGGGTGCCGAACCGCCCGATGAAGCGCGTGTTGAGAAAGTTGCCGAGCATGATGCCGAACACGTTCGCGCCGAAGAAGAACCCGTAGTGCTGCGGCGAGACGTGGAAGTACTCGATATAGACGAACGGCGTGGCCGAGATATAGGTGAACATCGCGGCGAACGCCATGCCGCCGCAGAGCATGTGCCCCCACACGAGCGGATCGCGCAGCAGACGCCCATACGCCGCGAACGAGCGCAGCACGGCGGCACTTTCGCGCTTTTCCGGTGGCCAGGTTTCCGGTACGCGCAGGTAGGCCGCCACGGCGCAGGCGAGGCCGAACAGCGTGAGCGCGACGAACACCACGCGCCAGCCGCCGATCAGCAGCAACTGTCCGCCGATGAGCGGTGCGAGCAGCGGCCCGATCGCCGTGACGATCGCGACCATCGAGAGGACTTTGGCGGCGTCCGATGGCTCGTGGGCGTCGCGCGCGATGGCCCGCGAGAGCACCGAGGCCGCGCCCGCGCCGAGCGCCTGCAGAAAGCGCACGACCACGAGCTCGCCCACGGAGAACGAGAGCCAGCAGGCAATGCTGGCAATCGTGAAGAGCGCGATGCCGCCGAGCAGCACGGGGCGGCGGCCATAGGCGTCGGAAACCGGGCCGTAGAGCAGCATGCCGATCGAAAAGCCGGCCATGAAGCTCGTGAGCGTCGAGGCCGCAGCGGCGGCGCTCACGCCGAACGACTGCGCGATGGCGGGCAGGCTCGGCAGATACATGTCGGTGGCGAGCGGGCCACAGGCGGCGAGTGCGCCCAGCAACAGGATCAGCCGGCCATCGGGCCGGCGGCGCGGGGAATGGGACATGGTGTGTGTGGCGGCGAAACACGCGCGGCTCGCGCGGTCTCGATGTCAGGGGCCGAGTCATCCGTCGCTGCAGGAGCGGACGAAAGCGGACAAAAACAGCAACGCGGTGTCGCCGAATTGTACCTGACGCCCCTTGCCCGCCATGCCCGGCCTCACATGGGGCGTCGGCGCGGCTTTGCGCTAAGCTGCCCGCTTTCGCTCAACTTCAATTTGCCGCGTTGCCTACATGACCGCCTTCCTGCTCATCTGGAGCCCCAAGAAGTGGCCCTGGCCTGAACTGCCCGACTTCGCGCGCCGTGTGCGCGCCGGGGAAGCCGTCGCCGACACGTGGGGATGCGGCTTCGCGCGCGGCATCCTGCCGGGCGACCGGGTGTTCCTGCACCGCGTGGCTGCCGAGCCGCGCGGGCTGTTCGGTTCCGGCTACGTCACGCGGGCGCCCTACGAGGTGCCCGACGCCGCGTACAAGCGCGGCTACCGGCTGTGCATCGACTTCGTCTACGACTGGCTCGTCGATGCGGGCGAGGAAGTGGTCGTCGCGCGCGACGCGTTGCGCGTGCACCCGTTTTCGATCCAGACCTGGGACGCGCAGAGTTCGGGCACCGTCATCAAGCCGGCGGCCGAAGGCGCGCTGGAAAAGCGCTGGGCGGAGCTGACCGGGCGGCGGCCCATGCCGGCCCCGGCCGTCGCGGCCATGCAGGCATGGCACGACGACCTGCGCGACACGGCGCCGCACCTCGCGCCGCCAGCCCGCAAACGCCGGCAGTAGCAGGCAGGAAGGGGCCGCAAGCGCGCCGAATCCGGGCGAGCCGGGGACCGCCCGGCCGCCCCGGGGCGCCGGCCCGATCCGCGCGACTCCGGTACAATTTCGGGAGAACAGCCCCATCGCCCGCGCCCCTGCGGCGCCGCATGGGTCCGTACGCCGGCCCGTTTCGTCAGCGCCGCGCGCCACACCACTTTCGCAGGTCTAGCACTCATGTCCAACACCCAGTCCAGCACGCAGAACCGCAACGAAGCCCTCTTCGAACGCGCCCAGCGCACCATTCCGGGGGGCGTGAATTCGCCCGTGCGCGCGTTCCGCTCGGTCGGCGGCACGCCGCGCTTCATCGAGCGTGCGCAAGGGCCGTACTTCTGGGACGCCGAAGGCAAGCGCTATATCGACTACATCGGCTCGTGGGGCCCGATGATCGTCGGCCACGTGCATCCGGAAGTGCTCGACGCCGTGCAGCGCGTGCTCGCGAATGGCTTCTCGTTTGGCGCGCCCACCGAGGCCGAGATCGAGATCGCCGAGGAAATCTGCAAGATCGTTCCGTCGATGGAGCAGGTGCGCATGGTGTCGAGCGGCACCGAGGCGACCATGAGCGCGCTGCGTCTCGCGCGCGGCTTCACGAAGCGCGACCGCATCGTGAAGTTCGAAGGCTGCTACCACGGCCACGCCGACAGCCTGCTCGTGAAGGCCGGCTCGGGCCTGCTCACGTTCGGCAACCCGACCTCGGCGGGCGTGCCGGTGGACATCGCGAAGCACACCACGGTGCTCGAATACAACAACGTCGCGGCGCTCGAAGAAGCGTTCAAGGCGTTCGGCGACGAGATCGCCGCCGTGATCGTCGAACCGGTCGCGGGCAACATGAACCTCGTGAAGGCCACGCCCGAGTTCATCGGCGCATTGCGCAGCCTGACGGCGAAGCACGGCAGCGTGCTGATCTTCGACGAAGTGATGTGCGGCTTCCGCGTCGGCCTGCGCGGCGCGCAGGCGCTCTACGGCGTCGAGGCGGACATGGTGTGCCTCGGCAAGGTGATCGGCGGCGGCATGCCGGCGGCGGCCTTCGGCGGCCGTCGCGAGATCATGGATCACCTCGCGCCCAACGGCTCGGTCTATCAGGCAGGCACGCTCTCGGGCAACCCGATCGCGGTCGCGGCGGGCCTGAAGACGCTGCAGCTCATCCAGGCGCCCGGCTTCTACGAGCAGCTCACCGCGAAGACCGAACGTCTCGCGAAGGGGCTGTCGGCCGCGGCACGCGAAACGAACGTGCCGTTCGTGGCCGATTCGGTGGGCGGCATGTTCGGCCTCTATTTCGCGGACAAGGTGCCGGGCAGCTTCGCCGAGGTCACGAAGAGCGATATCGCGCGCTTCAACCGCTTCTTCCACCGCATGCTGGACGCGGGCGTCTACTTCGCGCCTTCGGCCTACGAGGCCGGTTTCGTCTCGAGCGCCCACGACGACGCGATCCTCGACGAAACGATCGCCGCGGCGCGCAGCGCATTCGCAGCGGAAGCCGCGGCTGAAAACGTCACGCAATAAGCCATCACGCCAACGACCGCCGGCGCGGCGCGCGCCTCACCGGCCCCCCTCTGACCGCCGCCCGGGAGAAAGCCCGACGATGTTTTCGCAATCCGATTTCGTCCACATGGAGCGCGCGCTCGCGCTCGCTCAGCGCGGCCTGTACACGACCGACCCGAACCCGCGCGTCGGCTGCGTGCTGGTGAAGGACGGCGTGGTGATCGGCGAGGGCTTCACGCAGCCGACCGGCCAGGATCACGCCGAAATCCAGGCGATGAAGGACGCCCGCGCGCGCGGGCACGACCTGCGCGGCGCGACCGCGTATGTGACGCTCGAGCCGTGCAGCCACTTCGGCCGCACGCCGCCCTGCGCGAACGCGCTGATCGAAGCGAAGGTCGCGCGCGTGATTGCGGCGATGGAAGACCCGAACCCGCTGGTGTCGGGGCGCGGGCTTTCGATCTTGCGCGACGCGGGTATCGACGTGCGTTGCGGGCTGCTGGCCAACGAGGCGCGCGAGCTGAACATCGGCTTCGTCTCGCGCATGACGCGCAAGCGTCCATGGGTGCGCATGAAGGTGGCCGCATCGCTCGACGGCCGCACCGGCCTGCCCTCGGGCGAGAGCCAGTGGATCACGGGCGAAGCCGCGCGTGCCGACGGCCACGCCTGGCGCGCGCGCGCCTCGGCCATCCTCACGGGTATCGGCACGGTGAAGGAAGACGACCCGCGCATGACCGTACGCGCCGTCGACACTCCGCGCCAGCCCAAACGCGTGCTGATCGACAGCCGCCTCGACGCCTCGCCGCTCGCACAGATTTTCGTGGGCGCGCCCACGCTCGTGTTCTGCGCGGCGCTCGACGCGAGCAACGAAGAACGCGCCGAAGCGCTGCGCGTGCGCGGCGCCGAAATCGTCGCGCTCGGCAACGAGCAGGGCAAGGTCGATCTGCCGGCCATGCTCACGGAGCTCGCGGCGCGCGGCGTGAACGAACTGCACGTGGAAGCGGGCTACAAGCTCAACGGCTCGCTCCTGCGCGAAGGCTGCGTCGACGAACTGCTCGTGTACGTGGCGCCGTCGCTGCTCGGCACCAACTCGCTCGGCATGATCGACATCGCCGCGCCCGCGACGCTCGACGAGCGCACGCGCCTCGCCTTTCATTCCGTCGATCGTCTCGGCAGCGATCTGCGCATTCTTGCGCGCGTCGTCACGACGCAAGACGCCTGACCCTCACTGATGCACTGAACACAAGGAACAGCACGATGTTTACCGGAATCGTCGCGGCAGTGGGCCGCATCGAATCGATCAAGCCGCTCGGCACGGGCGCCGACGCAGGCGTGCGCCTCGCCGTCAACGCCGGCGGCCTGGGCCTCGACGACGTGCAGCTCGGCGACAGCATCGCGATCCAGGGCGCGTGCATGACCGTCATCGAAAAGTCGGCAACGGGCTTCGACGTCGACGTTTCGCGCGAAAGCCTGAACCGCACCGTGGGCCTCGCAGCGACCGGCGAAGTGAACCTCGAAAAGGCGCTGCGCGCGAACGACCGCCTGGGCGGCCACATCGTCTCGGGTCACGTGGACGGCCTCGGCACCGTCACGCGCTTCGCGCCCGTGGGCGAGTCGCACGAGCTGCGCATTCTCGCGCCGGCGGATATCGGCCGCTATCTCGCCTACAAGGGCTCGATCACCGTGAACGGCGTGAGCCTCACGGTCAACTCGGTCGACGACCGCGCCGACGGCTGCGAATTCTCGATCAACCTGATCCCCCACACCGTGGAAGTCACCACGCTCAAGCATCTTCAGACCGGTACGAAGGTGAATCTCGAAATCGATCTGATTGCGCGCTATGTCGAGCGGATGCTCTCGGCCGAGAAGGCCGCCAATTCGGCCGCGCAGGACTAAAAGCCGCCTGGCCGGCGCCATGACCGCCCCGGACGCGCGCAAGCACGCGCGCCGGGGCGCTGATAGAATCTAGCCTTCCCTACGCGCTCGCCGCACGGCGTGCCGCGTTCCCATCACCCGAATCGAACCAGGAGGCCCAGTTGGCAACGATTGACACGAGCGCCGCCATGCCGATGGTCCGGGTGATGCTGCACGTTGCGTCGCGTCACGCAACCGTCCCGCTTCCAGCGCAGCCATAGCGCGTCCCGCGCGGCATGTTTTCAGACGCCGCGCCGTATTCTGCGAATTCGAGGTCAGGCCGTCCGGCAAACGATGCCCGGGCGGGCGAAGCCCGTTTTCCGTCTTAACGCTTCACGCTTCCTTCAGGAGAGTCTTCGGGCGTCACGTCCGAAGCATGCTGTCCATGACAGAGCTAAACAACAAACCCGAATCGGGCGGACAAACCTTCCGCAAGGTCCTCGGCTTCACCTTCCGGCACTGGGCGCGCCAACCGGTGCGCGTCACGGCCGTCGCGCTCGCCTCGCTGCTCGGCGCGCTCGCCGACGTGCTCACGCCGCACTACGCGGGACAGCTCGTCGACGCCCTCACGCACGGCGGCGCAGCCAGTAGCGCCGCCGCCTGGCATGCGGCGGTCGTCGCGTTCTGGGCGCTCACGGCGCTCGGGCTCGGCGGCACGATCATGCGTCAGGCCGCGTACCGCAACATCATCACGCTGACGCTGCGCATGATGAGCGAGATCGCCACGCAGGCCTTCCATCGCGTGCAGCGCTTCTCGACAGACTGGCACGCGAACAGCTTTGCCGGCTCAACGGTGCGCAAGGTCACGCGCGGCATGTGGGCGCTCGACCTGCTCAACGACACGCTGCTCGTCGCCCTGTTCCCGTCGCTCGTCATGCTGGTCGGCTCGACCATCCTGCTCGCGGTGCAGTGGCATGTGATGGGCCTCGTGGTCGGCCTCGGCTCGGCCGTGTATCTGGCGATCACGATCTCGCTTTCGCTCTTTTACGTCGCGCCCTCGGCCCGACTCGCGAACCAGTGGGATACGAAGATGGGCGGTGCGCTCGCCGACGCCATTTCGTGCAATGCCGTCGTCAAGGCGTTCGGCGCGGAAACGCGCGAAGAAGCGCGGCTCGCGCGCGTCGTCACGAAGTGGAGCAGCCGCACGCGGCGCACGTGGCAGCGCGGCACGCTCAACGGCGGCGTGCAGGGCGCGCTGCTCGTGGGCATGCAGGCGGCCATCCTCGGCGCGGCGCTGCTGCTCTGGGCGCGCGGTCTCGCAAGCGTCGGCGACATCACGTTCGCGCTTACGCTGTTCTTCCTGCTCAAGGGCTACCTGCGCGATGTCGGCATGCACGTGCGCAACCTGCAGCGCTCGGTCAACGACATGGAAGAGCTCGTCGCGCTCGACGCGGCGCCGCTCGGCATCGAGGACCAGCGCGATGCGCCGCCCATCGTGATCGATCAGGGCGACATCCGCTTCGAGAACATGACGTTCCGCTACGGCGATCACGCGGACGTCAGGGCGCTCTACGAGAACCTCACGCTGCGTATCGCGCCGGGCGAGCGCGTGGGCCTCGTCGGCCATTCGGGCTCGGGCAAGACCACGCTGATCAAGCTGATCCAGCGCTTATATGACGTGTCCGGCGGACGCATCACGGTCGACGGCCAGGACATCGCGCGCGTGCAGCAGGCGTCGCTGCGCTCGCAGATCGCCATCGTGCAACAGGAGCCGGTGCTGTTCCACCGCTCGCTTGCCGAGAACATCGCTTACGCCCGGCCCGGCGCCACGCACGCCGAAATCGAGAGCGCGGCGTGAAGCTCTCGGGCGGCGAGCGCCAGCGCGTGGCGATCGCGCGCGCGTTCCTCGCGAATGCGCCGATCCTGATCTTCGACGAAGCGACCTCGAGCCTCGACAGCGAAAGCGAGGTGCTGATCCAGCAGGCCATGGAGCGGCTCATGGAAGGCCGCACGACCGTGGTCGTCGCGCACCGGCTCTCGACCGTGCGCGCGCTCGACCGGCTGCTGGTGCTCGAACGCGGACGCGTGGCGGAAGAAGGCACGCACGACGCACTCGTGCGCCGCGAAAACGGCCTGTATCGGCGCCTGTTCGAGCGCCAGGCGCTGGAACTGACGAAGGGACTCGCCGACGACGTGATCCTGCGCTGACGCCTCGCCCGTTCGCGCCCTCCCGCCGCAAGCCGGCTCAGGCGGGAGCCGCGCGCGCGTGCGGCGTGATGCGCGCGAGCACGGAAAATGAAGCACGAATAGTAACGTTTCACGTGAATGACGTATGGCGTTACTAGCGTGAAACAGGTGCGATTCGCGCCTTCCCGCGTTCTGGGCGACGCGCCCGCCCGCGTGGCGTAAAATGTGGCCTTTCCAGCCAGAATCCCAACATGACGCTCGCCTCCACCCCTGAGATCATCGCCGAGCTCAAAGCCGGCAAGATGGTCATCCTCGTCGACGAAGAAGACCGGGAAAACGAGGGCGACCTCGTCATCGCTGCGGAGTTCGTCACGCCTGAAGCCATCAACTTCATGGCGAAGTACGGCCGCGGGCTGATCTGCCTCACGCTCACCCAGGAGCGCTGCAAGCTGCTCAACCTGCCGCTCATGACCTACCGCAACGGCACGCAGTACGGCACGGCGTTCACGGTCAGCATCGAGGCCGCCGAAGGCGTCACGACCGGCATTTCCGCGGCCGACCGCGCCCGCACGATCCAGGCGGCCGTCGCGCACGACGCGCGCGCCGAGCACATCGTGCAGCCCGGCCACGTGTTCCCGATCATGGCGCAGCCAGGCGGCGTGCTCGTGCGTGCGGGCCACACCGAAGCGGGCTGCGACTTCACGGCGCTTGCCGGCCTCACGCCGGCCTCGGTGATCTGCGAGGTCATCAAGGACGACGGCACGATGGCGCGCCTGCCCGACCTCATGGAGTTCGCGCAGGAGCACGGCCTGAAGGTCGGCACCATCGCGGACCTGATCCACTATCGCAGCCGCACCGAATCGATCGTCGAGCGCGTGGCCGAGCGCATCATGCAAACCGCGCACGGCCCGTTCCGCGCGGTCATGTACGTCGACCAGCCCACGCGCACGCCGCACATCGCCCTCGTGCGCGGCACGCCGCAGCCCGGCGTCGATACGCCCGTGCGCGTGCACGAGCCGCTCTCGGTGCTCGATCTGCTCGAAACGGGCTCGTCCACGCACTCGTGGACGCTCGACGCCGCCATGCGCGAGATCGCCTCGCGCGACGTGGGCGTGATCGTCATGCTCAACTGCGGCGAACCCAAGGAACACCTGATCGACGTCTTCAAGGCGTTCGACCAGAAAGAGCGCGCGGAGGCGCTCGCACGCCGGCCCGTGGACTTCAAGACCTACGGCATCGGCGCGCAGATCCTGCGCGAACTCGGCGTGGGCCGCATGCAGGTGCTCTCGAAGCCGCGCCGCCTCGGCAGCATGTCGGGCTACGGTCTCGAGGTCACCGGCTTCGTGCCGATGCCCGGCGGCAACGCGCAAGCGCCCTGCCCGCCAGATGCCGCTGACCCTGCCTCGTCGCGCGCCTGAAGTCGCATCGCGCTCTTTTCACGCGTCACCACGCTTAACCGAACTTACGGACACCACATGGAAATCGGACAATACCAACCGAACCTCGACGGCGACGGACTGCGCATCGGCATCGTCCAGTCGCGCTTTAACGAACCCGTCTGCAACGGCCTCGCCGACGCCTGCATCGAAGAACTCGAACGCCTCGGCGTGACGGGCGAAGACGTGCTGCTCGTCACCGTGCCGGGCGCACTCGAAATCCCGCTGGCGCTGCAAAAGCTCGCCGAAAGCGGCCAGTTCGACGCCCTGATCGC
This sequence comes from Paraburkholderia sp. EG287B, assembly GCF_040965595.1. Classification (NCBI taxonomy): domain Bacteria; kingdom Pseudomonadati; phylum Pseudomonadota; class Betaproteobacteria; order Burkholderiales; family Burkholderiaceae; genus Paraburkholderia; species Paraburkholderia sp. EG287B. The sequence continues at coordinate 362,304 of NZ_JBFRCG010000005.1, read as the reverse complement.
GCTCGGCGCGGTCGTGCGTGGCGAGACGTACCACTTCGAGCTCGTCTCGAACGAGAGCGGCGCGGGCATCTCGCGCGTCTCGCTCGACTTCAACGTGCCGATCGCGAACGCCGTGCTCACCACCGAGAACGACGAGCAGGCCGTGGCCCGCATGACCGAGAAGGGTCGTGACGCCGCGCGTGTCGCCGTGGAAATGGCGAACCTGACGGTGGCGTTGGAGCAGCTCGACGGCGGCGACGACGACGAAGAAGACGAGGAAGACGAAGAGGAACAGCAATGAAGAGCGCGCGCCGCCGCTCCCGCGAACTGGCCACGCAGGGGTTGTATCAGTGGCTGCTGTCGGGTGTGCCCGCCGGCGAGATCGACGCGCAGCTGCGCGGTTCGCAGGGCTACGACAAGGCCGATCACGAGCATCTGGACGCGATCCTGCACGGCGTCATCCGCGAGTCGGACGAACTGTCCGCCGCCATCACGCCGTGTCTCGACCGTCCGATCGAGCAGCTTTCGCCCGTCGAACGCGCGGTGCTGCTCGTCGCGACCTACGAGTTCAAGCATCACGTCGACATTCCGTACCGCGTCGTGATCAACGAGGCGGTCGAGCTCACCAAGACCTTCGGCGGCTCGGACGGCTACAAGTACGTGAACGGCGTGCTCGACAAGCTCGCGGCGCAACTGCGCGCCACCGAAGCGCAAAACGCCCGCAAGTCGTAAGAACGCGAGCCGCCGGGGCAAGCGGGTGCGCCTGAGCGCCCGGCCCCGCGCGCCGCGTGATCTGTCAGTACTGGAAAGACCCGCATGAACACCGTTGCCGAACCGCTGCTGCGGCTAGCCGCGCGCGTCAACGAGATCCAGCCTTTCTACGTCATGGAACTGGCGAAGGAAGCCGCGAAGCTCGAACGCGCTGGGCGCGACATCATCCACATGGGTATCGGCGAGCCGGATTTCACGGCGCCCGAGCCCGTAGTCGAGGCGGCCGCCGCCGCGCTGCGCCGCGGCGTCACGCAATACACGAGCGCGCTCGGCATCCACGCGCTGCGCGAGGCGATCGCCGCGCACTACCAGCACGCGTACGGCCTCACGGTCGACCCCGCGCGCATCGTCGTGACGGCCGGTGCCTCGGCGGCGCTCCTGCTCGCCTGCACCGCGCTCGTCGACCGCGACGACGAAGTGCTGATGCCCGACCCCTGCTATCCGTGCAACCGCCACTTCGTGGCCGCCGCGGAAGGCAAGCCGGTGCTCGTGCCGAGCGGCCCGGAAGCGCGCTTCCAGCTGACCGCCGCCGATGTCGAGCGCCTGTGGTCGCCGCGCACGCGCGGCGTGCTGCTCGCCTCGCCGTCGAACCCCACCGGCACCTCGATCGAGCCCGACGAACTCAAGCGCATCGTGCAAAGCGTGCGTGCGCGCGGCGGCTTCACGATCGTCGACGAAATCTATCAAGGCCTGTCGTACGACACGCCGCCCGTCTCCGCGCTGTCGTTCGGCGACGACGTGGTGACCGTCAACAGTTTCTCGAAGTACTTCAACATGACCGGCTGGCGTCTGGGCTGGCTCGTGGTGCCGCCCTCGCTGGTCGGCGCATTCGAAAAGCTCGCGCAGAACCTGTTCATCTGCGCCTCGGCGCTCGCGCAGCATGCCGCGCTCGCCTGCTTCGAGCCGGACACGCTGAAGCTCTACGAAGGCCGCCGGCTCGAATTCAAGCGCCGTCGCGACTTCATCGCGCCGGCGCTCGAGTCGCTCGGCTTCACGGTGCCCGTGATGCCCGACGGCGCGTTCTACGTCTACGCCGACTGCTCGAACGTCGCGCATCCCGCCGCCGGCGACAGCGACGCGCTCACCCGCGCGATGCTGCACGACGCGGGCACGGTGATGGTACCAGGCATGGACTTCGGCGTCGCCGCGCCGCACCGGTACGTGCGGCTCTCATATGCCACGGCGTACGAGCGCCTCGAGGAAGCGGTCGAGCGGCTGCATACGTTCTTCGGACGGTGATCCACTGGTGGTCGAGAAATGGAAAAAGGCACCCGCGGGTGCCTTTTTGTTTGGTCCGGTCTTTCAGCTAGCTGCTCAGGCACCCAGTTCGGACGAAGCGTGCTTCTGGGCCGTCGAGCTGGTGCTGGCATCGTCCTGAGCGGAGCCGCTGTTCGCGGACGACGATTTCTCGACGATCGCGTGGGCGTTGTCGAGCGTCACGTGCACGCGCTTCTCGCCGTTGATGCTCGCCACCTTCTGCGACGCGGACGTGCTGGCCGTGGTGGTGACGGGCGCTTGCGGCGCGTTGATCGGCACGTTGCGGCCGCGTGCGACGTCGCGCAGACGCCCGCGTTCGGCCATTACCTTGGCGCCGTAGCCGCCGTCGTCGGGCGAGGTCGAACCGACGTAGAGACGCAGGCCGCCCGGCAGCGAACCGCCGCGCGCGATGCAATCCTTGAGCACCAGCGCGCCGACCTTGATGTTGGCGAGCGGATCGAGCGCCGCGCGCTGGCCGCCGAAATACTGGAACTTGTCCGAGTGCACCTTCGACATGACCTGCATGAGGCCCTGCGCGCCGACGCCACTTTCGGCGTACGGGTTGAAGCCCGATTCGATCGCCATCACGGCGAGCAGCAGCAGCGGATCGAGCCCCACTTCGCGGCCGGTGTCGAACGCCGCTTTCACGAGTTCGCCGACCGGCTCCTGCGCCACCCGGTAGCGGCGCGCCAGATAGGTAGCGACGAGCGCCTGCTCGCGCGCCGAAACGAGCGCGCGGTCGTCGCGTGCGTCGGGCGTGATGCGCTGGGGCGGAATCATGCGCGCGAGCGAGCCGACGCTGGTCGGCAGCGCGCGCGGATCGAGGCCGTTGAGTGTGACGGCGTCGAGCGTGGCGATGCCGCCGTTCGACACCGAGTTCGCGACCTTCGCGACCGTGCCGTTGGACCCCGCGGGCGAGATGCCCGTGGTGCCGGCGGCGGCAGTCACACCGGCAGCACCGGCATCGGGCGCGAGCGCCGTGGGCAGCATCGCTCCGTCGGCGTTGTCGTCGTTGTTCGTCGTCACGCCGGGGGGCGCGAACGAGGGCAGCGGGTTGCCCTGCAGCAGACGTGCAGGCCCGGCCTGCACCGCCGCCGAGACGAACGGCATCACGCGTGCAGCGAGCGTGATGCGCCACGTGGGCAGCAGCCAGACGGCAACCGCGAGCAGAACGGCACAGCCGCCAACAATGCTGAACAGGTGGTGGCTCAGGCGCGTGCCAAGACGCAGCAACGCGCGCAAGCCGGGAGCTCCACGCTCGTCGGCGCGCCACCACGATAACCAGGTATTCATCTACAGATCTCCCCATATTGCATGATCCGGCTCAGGGGTCGGCACGAGGCAGACAGCCAATCGCAGGATCAAGACATCGCGCGCCCTGGCTGGTGCGGCAGCGATGTCGGGAAAACGGCAAGTTCGCCGTGGGTGGAACTCCTTTTGGGCAACCAGGCACGCAATGTGCGCGCGCCGGGAGTTCTCACGCGAAAAGCCAGCGCGAAGGGGCGCTGACGAGGACAACCAATCTAGACCGTATGCAAGCCGTGCAGGGGTTCGGCAAAACGGCGACGCGTTGCGTCTGAAGGGCCGGGAAGGTGGTTAAAAATTTCAAACCCTGCAACCAGTGTGGACGGATTCTAGCAGCCTGTTATAGATCGTCAATACTATAGAATGTCAAATCTATAACTAATTGTAATGATGAACACCGTTCAATCGGCCGGAAACCGCGCGCCAAGTGCCTCTGCGGCTTGTTATGCGGATTGGCTACCAGCGTGTGCCAGCCAACACAGGTAAAATCGACAATCGTTACGCCGCGTTTCGTCCGGCTTCAAGCCCGGCCGCGGACTGCAGCCGCCCTGCAACCATTGCACAGCCGCCCAATCCGGCCCCGAACGGGCCGCGCGAGCCGGCCTGCGGGTTGCCCACCGAGTTGCCCAAGACTGGCCCCCAATGAAATACAAAGACCTGCGCGACTTCGTTGGTCGCCTGGAGACGCTCGGCGAATTGCGCCGCGTCCCGCAAGCTGTCTCTCCGGTGCTGGAAATGACCGAACTGTGCGACCGCGTCCTGCGCGCCGGCGGCCCGGCCCTGCTCTTTGAGAACCGTTCGACGCACGCGTTCCCGGTGCTCGGCAATCTGTTCGGCACGCCCCGGCGCGTCGCGCTCGGCATGGGCATCGACGCGCCGGAAAGCGGCGGTGACGGCACGGCGCTCGAGTCGCTGCGCGACGTGGGGCGTCTGCTCTCGGCGCTCAAGGAGCCCGAGCCGCCGCGCGGCCTGAAAGACGCGGGCAAGCTCCTCACGCTCGCCAAGGCCGTCTGGGACATGGCGCCGAAGACCGTGAGCGCGCCGCCCTGCCAGGAGATCGTCTGGGAAGGCAACGACGTCGATCTCGCGAAGCTGCCGATCCAGACCTGCTGGCCCGGCGACGCCGGCCCGCTCGTCACCTGGGGCCTCACCGTCACGCGCGGTCCCAACAAGACGCGCCAGAATCTCGGCATCTACCGCCAGCAGCTAATCGGCCGCAACAAGCTCATCATGCGCTGGCTCGCGCATCGCGGCGGCGCGCTCGACTTCCGCGAGTTCGCGCTGAAGAACCCCGGCAAGCCGTACCCGGTGGCGGTCGTGCTCGGCGCCGACCCGGCGACGATCCTCGGCGCCGTCACGCCGGTGCCCGACACGCTCTCCGAATACCAGTTCGCGGGCCTGTTGCGCGGCGCCCGCACCGAGCTCGCGAAGTGCGTGACGCCCGGCGTCGACACGCTGCAGGTGCCCGCGCGCGCCGAGATCGTGCTCGAGGGCTTCATCTACCCGCAGGCGGGCGAGCCCGGCCCGGCGCCCGCGGGCGCGCCGCCCCGCCCCGCCAAAGGCGCGAGCGCCGCGTACGAACACGCGCTCGAAGGCCCCTACGGCGACCACACGGGCTACTACAACGAACAGGAGTGGTTCCCCGTCTTCACGGTCGAGCGCATCACCATGCGCCGCGATGCGATCTACCATTCGACATACACGGGCAAGCCGCCGGACGAGCCCGCGGTGCTCGGCGTGGCGCTCAACGAAGTGTTCGTGCCGCTCCTGCAGAAGCAGTTTGCCGAGATCACCGACTTCTATCTGCCGCCCGAAGGGTGCAGCTATCGCATGGCGATCGTGCAGATGAAGAAGAGCTATCCCGGGCACGCAAAACGCGTGATGTTCGGGGTATGGAGCTTCCTGCGCCAGTTCATGTATACAAAGTTCATTGTCGTGGTCGACGATGACGTGGACATCCGCGACTGGAAGGAGGTGATCTGGGCGATCACCACGCGTATCGATCCGGCGCGCGACACCGTGCTCGTCGAGAACACGCCGATCGACTATCTCGACTTCGCTTCGCCGGTGGCCGGCCTCGGCTCGAAAATGGGGCTCGACGCCACCAACAAGTGGCCCGGCGAGACGGACCGCGAATGGGGCCGCGCAATCGAGATGGACGCCGACGTGAAGACGCGCGTCGATCGTCTCTACGACGAGCTCGGCTTCAGCCGCAGCTAACGCGATCCGACGCAGTGCCCTCGGGCGCCACGCCGGCCGATTCATACGCGACGCCTGTTCGCGACGCCGCGCTTACCGCGTCACGCCTCGTGCATGGCATGAGCCGCGGCGCCAGTGAACCTGAGGAGATTCGAGGATGATGCCCGCATCGGAGCGCCTGACGCAACTGAACGACCCCGCCCTCTTCAAGACCCGCGCGTACATCGACGGCGAATGGAGCGGCGGTGCGGCCACGTTCGCCGTGCTCGACCCCGCCGACAACGCAGAGATCGCGAGCGTGCCCGACTTCGGCGCCGACGAGGCGCATCGCGCCATCGCCGCCGCGAACGCCGCGCTGCCCGCGTGGCGCGCGAAGACGGGCAAGGAGCGCGCCGCCATCCTGCGGCGCTGGTTCGACCTCGTGATCGAGCACGCCGACGACCTCGCCGCGATCATGACCGCCGAGCAAGGCAAGCCGCTCGCCGAGGCGCGCGGCGAGGTGATCTATGGCGCGTCCTTCCTGGAATGGTTTGCCGAAGAAGCCAAGCGGGTGAACGGCGACGTGCTCGCGAGCCCCGCCAGCGACCGCAAGCTCGTCGTGCTCAAGCAGCCGATCGGCGTGTGCGCCTCGATCACCCCCTGGAACTTCCCGATCGCGATGATCACGCGCAAGGTCGCGCCGGCCATCGCCGCGGGCTGCACGATCGTCGTGAAGCCCGCCGAGCAGACGCCGCTTTGCGCGCTCGCGCTCGCCGAACTGGCGCAGCGCGCGGGCGTGCCCAAGGGCGTGTTCAACGTACTCACCGCCGACTCCGCTAACTCCATCGCCATCGGCAAGGCGCTGTGCGAGAGCGACATCGTGCGCCATCTCTCGTTCACGGGATCGACGCCGGTGGGGCGCATCCTCATGCAGCAGTGCGCACCGACGGTCAAGAAACTCGCCCTCGAACTCGGCGGCCACGCTCCCTTCATCGTGTTCGACGACGCCGACCTCGACGCCGCCGTGGAAGGCGCGATGATCTCGAAGTATCGCAACGCGGGCCAGACCTGCGTCTGCACGAACCGCTTCTATGTGCACGACAAGGTGTACGACGCTTTCGTCGGGAAGCTCGCCGCCGCCTCACGCAAGATCAAGGTGGGCAACGGCTTTGAAGATGGCGTGAACCAGGGGCCGTTGATCGACGACGCGGCCGTCGCCAAGGTCGAGCAGCACATCAGCGACGCGACCGCCCAGGGCGCGAAGGTCGTGGCGGGCGGCAAGGTCAGCTCGGGGCGCTACGTCGAGCCCACCGTGCTCGCCGACGTCACGCGCGACATGCTGATCGCGCGCGAGGAAACCTTCGGGCCGGTCGCGGCGGTGTTCCGCTTCAGCGACGAAGCCGAAGTCGTCGGCCTCGCCAACGACACCGAATTCGGCCTCGCCTCGTACTTCTACAGCCGCGACATCGGCCGCGTCTGGCGCGTCGCGGAAGCGCTCGAGTACGGCATGGTCGGGATCAACACCGGACTCATCTCGAACGAGGTCGCGCCGTTCGGCGGCGTGAAGCAGTCGGGCCTCGGGCGCGAAGGCTCGAAGTACGGCATCGACGAATATGTCGAACTGAAGTATCTGTGCATCGGCGTTTGAAGCACGCTTGAACCGCTTGCGCCCGCTTCCTCAAAGGCGGGCGTGAGCGGCATGCGGTCCATACCAACAAGAAATCGTTTTCATGTCTCACGTTTCTCTGCTTTCCGACGGCTTTTTTCTGTCGCTTTCGCTTTGCCTCGACATCGGTCTCGTCAACGTCGCCATCATCTCGCTCACGCTCACGCACGGCTTCCGACCGGGCTTCTGGCTAGGGCTCGGCTCGTGTTTCGGCGACCTCATCTACGCCGCACTCGCGCTTGCGGGCATGGCCGCGCTGCTGCAGTTCTCGGCCGTGCGCTGGATCGTGTGGATCGGCGGCTCCGCCCTGCTGCTCATGCTCACGTGGAAGATGGCGCGCGAAGCGCTCAATCCGGCATCGGCGCCGCCCGTGGAGGGCGAAGCCGATAGCGCCGCGCCGTTGCCCAACCCGTGGCGCAGCTTCGGGCGCGGCGTGCTGCTCGCGCTCTCGTCGCCGAGTGCGATTCTCTGGTTTGCGGCGGTCGGCGGCGCGCTGATCGCCAAGTCGGGCGCGACGAGCGCTGGCGCGGCCTCGCTGTTTCTGCTGGGCTTTTTTGCGGGCGGGCTCGCCTGGACCCTGTTTATTTGCGGACTGGCCAGTCATGGCCGCAAACGTGCCGGCACCGGCCTGCTGCGCGCCTGCCACGTGCTTTCGGCCCTGCTGTTCGCGTACTTCTCGTACAGCGTGATCGTGCACGGCTATCGCGAAATGATCCTGCGGGGCGCGGGCGCGTCGTAATCCGTGTCGGGCGCCGGTGCGCCTCGCCGTACGCCTAAGTCCCGATTGGCGCGCATCGGTCTGGCGCGCCGCGCACGCGGCGCAAGCGAACGCCAAAAACAAACGGTGCAACGCGGCGTGAGCCGGCGTTGCGCCGTTCGTGAAACCTGCAGCCAGGCGGCGTGCGCCGCCCGTCATGCTCAATGACGGTAGTAGCCGCGGCCGTAGTAACCGTGGCCGTAGTAGCCGTGATGCCAGTACGGACGGCCGTAGTAGCCGTAACCACCGTAGCCGCCTACGACGACGGCAGGCGGCGGCGCGTACACCACCGGCGGCGGCGCATAGACCACGGGCGGGGGCGGCGGTGCGTAGACCGGCGCAGCATAGACGGGATAAGCGGGGGCCACCGGAATGCCAATGCCGATACCCACCGAGACGTGCGCCTGGGCCGCGCTGACGAAGCCCACACCCAGCGCGGCGGCAACGATGAACGATACGGTCTTTTTCACTTCTCTTCTCCTGGCGGCCGCCAGCGGCGACGCGCAATAACGGGCACTGCCCACGGATTCAATGTATCGAAAACGGCGACCGTCATTGGTAGCCATTTGTTTCGAATTGCAATCCTGTTTTGGGGGCGCTTAATAGCGCGTCAAGCCCGGTGGGCGCGGCTGCCGCGAAAAATCGCCGCGCCCGCGCCCGATCACGCCGCCATTCGTTACAAAAACCAGGGCGCTGTCATTGTTACCTGCTCGAGGGCATCGCGCGGGAAGTCTCCCGGTAATGTTTGATTACAAATTGGTTGACCGGGACTACGTTCGGACTGCGGCCGACGAGGCTGTAAACGACGATGCCCGGTCCTGGGACCGGGCATCTCATCCGACCAGCCGGCGGCGCACAAACCGCCGGCCACGCGAGGCAAACTCTCCGCTATCCGACCTTCACGTAAGTGAACTCGCGCGTGACGTTCGGTGGCACGTAGGCGCCGCTGATGCGCACACGTGGCGTCAGGCGCTTCTTCTGATCCCACCAGCGGCGACGCTGAAAGGGCGTGAGAAACCGCAGATGCTTTCGGTAAGCGAAGATGCTCATGGTGAACTCCCCGAATCGGACTACCGACAGGAACAAACCCAATTGCACGGCTGCAACAACGAAACCGAAACGATGAAAAGTATTGTGCTCAGATTCCGAGACAAAAATGGCAGTGTTGCGCGATAGCCTCACGAGCGGCGTATATGCATAGCGCACTGTTCGTTGCGGCTTCCGCGTGCTGGGTTTGAGTTACTGCGCATAAGTGCGCCGCGAGCCACCAGCAGAAATCGTGCCGCGTCAGGCTACTCGCGCGACGTCGCGCCCATCACTGTCATTTGTAGTCGCACCGGCGGCGCGTGATCAGTACGAAAGCGAACATTTCGGGCGCCCGCGCGGCTGCGGGGCAACACTCGCGCTGCGAGGCGCCTGACGAGCGCGGTCTGTCGGAAACACTGTAGCCGTTCGCGGAAAAGGCTGCCGTGAGTGCAGCCATTTTGCGCGGCGCGCACGCCGCAAGCCCCGGCCGCGGCCGCGCGCCATGCCCCGAGGCGGAATCGATCGCGGATACTGACGAGGCGTAAGCCGTGTTAATGTGGCGACGGCGCGCGCATCGCAACGGCAGGCAACGCGCGCCCACGGGACTCACCGACGAGCACGCACAATGATCAAGGTCAGCATCCTCTATCCCTATCGCGAGAACGGGCGTTTCGACACCGGGTACTACTGCACGCACCACATGCCGCTCGCAGCGAAGCTCTTTGGCGACGCACTCAAGGGCTGGTCGGTCGACATCGGCATCAATGCCGGGCCGCCGGGCACGCCGCCGCCGTACGTCGCGGCCGGGCACTTCCTGTTCGAGACGGTCGATGCGTTCTACGCGGTGTTTCAGCCGCATGCCGACACACTCCTCGACGACATTCCCAACTACACCGACGGCGGAAATGGCACCATTCTGATCAGCGAGGTCAAGGTGTCCGTCTGATGTGCTCCGCGTGGTTGAACGGGGCGAGCGGAACCCCGGCATGACCTTTTATCGGCCGCCACACGCCAAGCGCGCCGCCACCCACACAAGAAGGAAACAACACCGATGTTCGGCGATATCGCCCGCTTTCTGCTCAATACGGTCTTCACGCTGTTCGGCGCCGCCCTGCTGCTGCGCGCCTGGCTCCAGTACGTGCGTGTGCCGCCGTACAACCCCGTGACCCACGCGATCCAGCAGGTCACCAACTGGCTGGTGCTGCCGCTGCGGCACGTGATTCCCGGCGTGCGCGGCATCGACTGGGCGAGCGTGGTCGGCGCGCTGATCGCGGCCATTGCTTACGTCCTGCTGATGGTATGGATCGCGGGCGTGGACCCATTGGGTCTTTTGCCGACGCTGCTGATCGTCGCGTTGCTCACGCTCGTGAAATGGGCGCTCAACCTGCTGATCTGGCTGACGATCCTGATGGCGCTGCTCTCGTGGCTCAACCCGCGCTCGGCGGCGATGCCCGTGCTGTTCCAGCTGACGGCGCCGTTCCTCAACCCGCTGCGCCGCATCCTGCCGAACCTGGGCGGCCTCGACCTCTCGCCGATTCTGCTGTTCGTGATCGTGCAGGTGCTGCTGATGGTGGTCACGCGCGCGGCGGTTTCGCTCACACTGTTCGGGATTTGAGGACGCATCGGCATACGGTCTGATGCATCTGGCGGCGCGCCTGGCGCGCCGCGTCGCTTGAGCGCGTCATTGCGCAAGAAGGTCAAAACCGCGTAAAATAGCGCGCTCTGCGGGCGTCGTATAATGGCCATTACCTCAGCTTCCCAAGCTGATGACGTGGGTTCGATTCCCATCGCCCGCTCCACGTCGGCTTGCCGACCTCTCTTCGAGGCCTGGGCTTTCAGACGGCGCCCCTTCCAGGACACCCTTGGAGCGCCAAGCCCGCCCGACCGGCACACGCCGGGCACGACCTGAATTCCTCCGTTGCACATGCACTCTGGCGCTCCTCGGGTCCTCCCGCACGCGCCGCGAGCAGGTCCGCCGACACGTATTTCGCACGACTGCCGCATAACGACTCGCTGCGCGCCCTCTGGCGCACCAGTCCCCGATGGATCAATTTTTCATGTCCCGGCCGAGCGCGATCGCCCTGATCGTGCGCTCGCGCAAAGCCCTTCTCGACGACGCCGACGAACGCCCAGCCGCCGCAGCCGAGCGCCTGCGCGCCGCGGCCGACGACCTCACGCGCCTGCTGTTCGACGTACGTGCCGGCCGTGTGAGCGCGTTCGAATTGAACGAACCCACGCGCATGCGGGTCGTCGTTTCAGCCGATTGAGATGTCGATGGATGCGTGGACCGGCGCGCAGCGAGGCGCTACGGGCACGCCTCGCCGCCTCAGCCGCCAGAGCCGTGCGAGCGCGCTGATATAATGCGCGACGGCTTCGGAGCCGCTGGGCTTCGAGCGCGCCGTGCCCGCCTGCCGGGCCGAAGGCCGTCGCCGACGACGGCAAACGCGAAAGCGGCCCACGAGGCGTCCGGCCACTCAGGCCCGCATCGCTCCCGGCACCGCGTCGCCGCGAATAGCCCGGCCTGCCTCGCACCGAGGCGAAGGCGCAGCCCGCCCCATTATCGACAGCCGCGACATCCGCCGCTCTCACACCCACCCGCGAAGATGAATCACGATCCCAACGACGCCGCCCGTCCCGACGCCACGCAGTCCGACGCACAAGACGCCGCCTCCGACACGAACGCGCAATCCACGGCACCCGCCGGCGACGCGCTGCACCACCGCCGCATCCGCAGCTTCGTGACCCGTGCCGGCCGCGTCTCGACCGGCCAGCGCCGCGCGCTCGACGATCTGGGTCCGCGCTTCGTCGTGCCCTACGCACCCGAAGCCGCCGACTGGGACGCCGTGTTCGAACGGCACGCACCGCGCATCCTGGAGATCGGTTTCGGGATGGGCGCGAGCACGGCGGAGATCGCCGCCTTGCGCCGCGAGGACGACTTCCTCGGCGTCGAGGTCCACGAGCCTGGCGTTGGCGCGCTGCTCAAGCTGATCGGCGAGCAGAATCTGGAGAACATCCGCATCATCCAGCACGACGCCGTGGAAGTGCTCGAGCACATGATCGCGCCGGCGAGCCTCGACGGCGTGCACATCTTCTTCCCCGATCCGTGGCACAAGGCCCGCCATCACAAGCGCCGCCTGATTCAGCCGAAGTTCGTCGGGCAACTCGTCTCGCGCATGAAGCCGGGCGCGTACCTGCACTGCGCGACCGACTGGCAGAACTACGCCGAGCAGATGCTCGAAGTGCTCAGCGCGGAGCCCGCGCTCGAGAATACCGCTGCCGACTACGCGCCGCGCCCCGACTACCGCCCGGTGACGAAGTTCGAGCGACGCGGCCTGCGGCTCGGTCACGGCGTGTGGGATCTCGTGTTCCGCCGCCGCGCGGACTGAAACCGGCAAGCGCATGGAAAAACGGGCGCCGTGATGTCACGCGGCGCCCGTTGCGTTGTTAGTCGTCCCAGCCTAGCCCGCCGCCATAGCCGAACAGCAGGACCACGAGACCGAAAGCGATCCGGTACCAGGCGAAGGCGGTGAAATCGTGCGAAGCCACGAAGCGCAGCAGCCAGCGCACACACGCGAACGCGCTGACAAATGCGGCGACGAAGCCGATGCCGAAGAGCCCGAGCCAGTCCACGGAAAGCTCGTGCCAGCTCTTGTACAGCTCATAAGCGGTCGCGCCGAAGATCACGGGAATCGCAAGGAAGAACGAGAATTCGGTCGCGACGCGCCGCTCGAGGCCGAACAGCATCGCGCCGATGATGGTCGAGCCCGAACGCGACATGCCCGGAATCAGCGCGAAGCACTGCGCGCAGCCCACCTTGAAGGCGTCGAGCGGCGTGATCTCGTCGATCGAGTTCACGCGCGCGCCGCGCTGCTGGGCGACCGCCAGCCCCTTCGGGCCACGCAGGCGGTTTTCGACCCACAGGATGACGAGGCCGCCGCCGACGAGCGCGAACGCCACCGGCACCGGCGCGAAGAGCACCGACTTGATCGTCTTCTCGAACATCAGACCGAGCACGACTGCCGGAATGGTGGCGACGATCACGTTGAGCGTGAAGCGCCGCGCATCGGGCCGCGAGGGCAACCCTACGACCACCTCGCCGATCTTGCGCCGGAACTCCCAGCACACGGCGAGAATCGCGCCAAACTGGATCGCCACGTAGAAGGTCTTGACATACTCGCCATCGAAATTGAGCAGGCTGCCGGCGACGATCAGATGCCCCGTACTCGACACCGGCAGAAACTCCGTCAGCCCTTCGACGATGCCGAGAATCAAGGCCTTGCAGGTCACAATCCAGTCCATCCCTTTTATCCCTCTTCTTTGAGCGTCGGCACGGCGCACGCCGCGCCGCACGACCGACGACGGCCGCGTGCACCGGCGTTTCGTCGGCTTACTTCTCGACGATCTGCACGCGTATGCCGTTTGTAAGGATGGTGATTGTACCGGGTTCGTAGTTGACGCCGGCGAATTGGAGCTGCTCGGGCTTGAACGTATAGACGGGGTAATTGTTGAGCAGCTGGGTGGCGACGAGCGCGGCGACCGCGCTCACCTGCGGCGCGTAGGCGGCGGCGTTGCCCGCCATGTCGACGCCATCGACCGACGGCGAGCGCAGCACCACGGCGCGGTTCGCGCTGTCGTAGGCGAGTTCGCTCGACACCGTGAACGCGCCGCTCACGGGCTGCTGCATCAACGGGCTTTCGAGGTGCGCGTCGAGCCGCACGGCCACGCGGTTGCGATCGGGCTGCAGCGTGACGACCGGGTTCGTGAGCGAGACGTCGAAGATCTGCTGCATCGAGCGGTGATAGGGAAACTTGCGCTGCACCGCGTCCTGCACCTGCTGCTGCGAAAACGTGTAGTGATCGGGAATGAACGGGAAGATCCCCGTCGCACACGCGCCGAGCGACATCGCCGTACCCGCCGCAGCGCAGGCTGTGAACAGGAAGGCGCGCCGGGAAACGCGCGTTGCGGTGTGGGCCATGCGAAATCTCCTTGTTGGGCCGGGACTGGCGCGCCGTCATTCTCGCGCATGGCGGCTGGCCGACGCAGTTTGCGCCGGGTTCAGCGCGCGGCTGGCGCTCATGGCTGGTTTTGCGGCCGGGTTTGTGGCTGGGTTTGCGCCTCGAGACGCGTGAGCCAGACGATGGCCTCCTCGCGCGACTCGCCGCACATCTCGAGCTGCGGCTGCAGCCCCGAGCAGCACGCCGGCCGCAGCGGCGAGCCGAAGATCATGCAGCGCAGGTCCTCGCCGAGTTGAACACAACGCACGTCGGCCGGCTTGCCCTGCGGCATGCCCGGAATCGGGCTCGTAATGGACGGCGCGATGCAGCACGCGCCGCAACCGGGACGGCAGGCGTGCCCTGAGGCATCGGCGGGAAAAACGGTACTCACTTCGGCTTCCTGGAACGCTGACAAATCGTGTCCGCGCGGCGGCGGACCAGACGGCATTGTGCCATCGCTCGCGTGCGACCTTTTTACACAATCGCTTCTTCCTACGCGCTCGTACACTTTGTCCATCTGGCGCTGTAGGACAAGGGACAGGCCACCTGTGCGCGGCGTTCCGCGGCGCCGGACGCTGCCCACCCGTGCGCCGCCCTTCCCAGTGAGCTTTGCATGAGCGACGCCGACCTGCTCTTTCGCCCCGACCTGCTTGCCAAATACGGCGCCAATGGCCCGCGCTACACGTCCTACCCCACCGCCCTGCGGTTCCGCGACGACTTCGATCCCGCCGACTACCGGTGCGCCGCGGCCGATCCGGGCGCGAGCGAAACCGGCCTCTCGCTGTACTTCCACATTCCGTTCTGCGACACCGTCTGTTTCTATTGCGGCTGCAACAAGGTCATCACGAAGAACCGCGGCCGCGCGAAGCCGTATCTCGCGCAGATGATCCGCGAAGTGGAACTGCAGGCCGCGCTGTTCGACACGAAGCGCCCCGTTTCGCAGCTGCATTGGGGCGGCGGCACGCCCACGTTTCTCTCGCTGGACGAGATGAGCACGCTCATGGCCGCCACGCGCGAACGCTTCGCGCTGCAGCCCGACGACGCCGGCGAATACTCGATCGAGATCGACCCGCGCGAAGCCACGGCGCAGACCATTGCGCATCTGCGTTCGCTCGGCTTCAACCGGCTGAGCCTCGGCGTTCAGGACTTCGATCCGGTCGTGCAGAAGGCGGTCAACCGCATCCAGCCGCTCGAACTGACCGTCGACGTCATGAACGCCGCGCGCGCGAACGGCTTCGAGTCGATCAGTGTCGATCTGATCTACGGCTTGCCGTACCAGAACGTCAAAACCTTCGGCCGCACGCTCGAGACGATGTTGCTGCTCGCACCCGACCGCATTTCGGTGTTCGGCTACGCGCACATGCCGCATCTGTTCAAGATGCAGCGTCAGATCGACGCAGCGACCTTGCCCACGCCCGCGGAGCGCATGGCGCTGCTGAGGCTCGTGATCGAGCAGCTCACCGAGGCGGGTTACGTCTACATCGGCATGGATCATTTCGCACTGCCCACCGACGAACTCGCGCGCGCCCAGGCCCAGCGCACGCTGCACCGCAATTTCCAGGGTTACAGCACGCGCGCCGACTGCGACCTGATCGGCTTCGGCGCCTCGGCGATCGGCAAGGTCGGCGACGTCTACGCGCAGAACGCGAAGGACCTGATCGGCTACGGCGCAGCCATCGGCGCGGGCAAGCTTGCGACCGCAAAGGGCGTGCGCCTCACCGCCGATGACCGTCTGCGCCGCGACATCATCACGGAACTCATGTGCAATCTCGAACTGCGCTACGACGAGTTCGAGGCCGCCTACGGCATTCGTTTTCCCGCAACCTTTGCGGCCGAACTCGAACGCCTGCGCGAGTTCGAACGCGACGGGCTCGTTGCGCGCAGCGCCGACCGCCTCGAGGTGCTGCCCGCCGGCCGCATGCTGGTGCGCAATATCGCGATGGTGTTCGACCGCTACCTTGGCGCGCAGCAGCCCGAACGGTTCTCGCGGACGATTTGACGGCTTGCCGGCGCCGCGCAGTTGCCTGGGCGGGCGATTTGCGTCATAATCACCGGCTACTTCGAGCGCCTGCAAGTTTGCGCTCGGGTGCGAAAAATGGGCAAAAGCACACTAGCGCACCCAAAGCAGTACCCGAAGCAGCACCCAAACACACGCCTCGGTGGTGAAATTGGTAGACGCGCCGGACTCAAAATCCGGTTCCGAAAGGAGTGCCGGTTCGATTCCGGCCCGAGGCACCAGAATGCTAAACGGTTGATTCTAAAGGCTAAAACCTGAGCTAACGCGCTCTAAGCCTCAGCCGAATTTTCCGCAGACTCCCAACTTTTCCGCGATTTTTCCGCGCTTTCTGCGGAAGGCCCGATCCTACCGGAAAAATCCGTCCGCGCGTGCAGTAACGCCGCGCCTACTCTCCTCCGAGAGTCCAGCGCGGCACGCTCGATCCAGTGCGCAGCAGCCTGTCCGACACTTCAAGCCGACCTTCCACTATCACTCGCGTATTCGGCACGAGCGTTTGCGCGGTCCGTTCGCCTTTACAATCTGCGGCATCAGACAACTAAGGTCAGGCGGCATATGGACGTCATTCAACGGATTTGGAAAGATTCGGTCTTGTCGAACGCAATCGGCAGCGTGATTGGCGGCCTGATCCTTCTCGCAATTAGCGCTATTTGGGCGGCACTGTCCGGGCTGAGTTGGAGTCACCCCGTCAGCATTCCGCTTTGGCTGGTCGTTGTCTGGGGCGTTCTGTCGGCTGTCGCCGCGCTGTTCATCGTTCGATCCGCGACAACCAAACGACCAAGTAGTACTCCGAGTAGCCGCCCGACTAGCGCCGCACCATTAGCGCCGGTCAGCCGAGTCGAGCCTAAGGTCGAAAAGAAAATTGTGATCGAGCGCTTGAGCGAGCACTTCAAGCTTCGCTACGACTTTGTGGCGCGAATCGGAGAAGTGCCAAGGACAGGACAAGCTGTGTGGCAGGAAAAGTACCTGGAGGCGTATCGCCTACTTGGCCCAGTACTGATGGCGGGAGCAGCAGAGTCAACTGTGAAGGACTATCTTGACCAAGCAATTAAAGACGGGTCCGCAGGGCGACTAAGCGTAGTCCATGTCGTTATGGCAGATTTTCACTCGATGAAAATAAGGCTAGTGGACATAGGCGTAATTACACTCACGCCGAAAGGAGGCCAGCCGTGGTGGGAACTTACAAGCGAAGCCAGTAGACTCCTGCCGCAACTACACTGAAGGCCGCGCCTACTCGCCTCCGAGAGTCCAGCGCGGCCCGTTAGAAGTCGTGCGCAGACACCCTACGCGCCACCCTTCGCTTTCGCCTTGGCCTCCAGTTGCGCGGCTTCCGCTTCAATCGCGGCCTTCACTTTCGACTTAAGAAGTTCACGGTGCATGCGGAAAGCATCTTCCACCATGTATACCTCCTGTAGTTCGATCATGCTCGCCTTCCCTTCCGAGTACAGCCACGAAAGGACCGGATGCATGCCGCCCGGATCGTCCTTTTCCTCAGCTTTCGACCGGAAGCGATACGGCACGTTGACCTTTGCGACCTTGAACCCGAACACCCACTCACGTGACTTCCGCTGGACGTATCGAATACGGAGCATGTCCACCACGTAATCGCTCAGGGGGAACACTCCGCTAAAGCCCTTCCAACCGTCTGTACCGAGCGCTACTAGGGAGTGAGGTAACGCTACGATTTTCGACGCCACAACCAACGTAGTTGCTCAGAAATGAGCTAACGGAATCAAGTTCGTGGCTGAGAATAGAGATTCAAATTGGCTGACCACCTCCCTACGGTGCGCAGCCTATCCCGTCAGTGCAGGAAAGCGCTGACGCAGCGGATTAGCGTCATATCAGAGCATAACGATCGATTCATTCATCAGATATTTTCGGGGAAACCCGGAGCAGATGTCGTGTATCGTGGCGCAACCTTACAAAGATGTCGCGACGTAGCACAGGAGACGGCGGCTGGGCAGGCGCGGAACTGATGCCGAAATTGTTTTGGCTCTTTGAGCAAGGCCTAACGACAATCGACCGATCTAAAGGCGGTCTCCGCATTGGTCTCGCACTCGTGAAGAACATGGTCGAATTGCACGGCGGCATCGTTGGCGCGGAGAGCGATGGCCCGTGCAATCTTCACGGTCACGCCGCCCCTGGCGACCCGCGCGCAGCTTGCCAGCGGACGAGCAACAGCGCGGCCCCGCTCCAGTTGCTGCCGTTATCCAGCGAGGGTTGCACGTGCTGGACGTGCCCATCCGAGCCTGGCACCAGACCGTCGCACCTGGCTCAATCGGTCCCGTACCTGGGCGAACGCGGACCGTACAGCAAACCTGCCGGAGGGCCGGCGCGAAGCAGCCGGTCACCGGCGAGCCCCGCCACATCGTGGGCTTCATCGGTCAGCTCATGCGCGACCTGCTTGACGGCGGCCTGCACCAGCGCGCCGATCACCCCGCCGACATTGACGTTCATGCCGAGCTCCTTGCCCGTGGCGCGTCCCGTACCCGCCCAGAGCACGTCACCCGTCTTCAG
Source organism: Paraburkholderia sp. EG287B (assembly GCF_040965595.1). Taxonomy (NCBI): domain Bacteria; kingdom Pseudomonadati; phylum Pseudomonadota; class Betaproteobacteria; order Burkholderiales; family Burkholderiaceae; genus Paraburkholderia; species Paraburkholderia sp. EG287B. The sequence goes on along the minus strand of NZ_JBFRCG010000005.1, from coordinate 343,840 downwards.
GTCGACAAGCGTGGCCGACGCCGCAACAATCGTCGTGCTGTCGATCACCTGATACACCGAGCCATACTGCGTGACCTTCGGATACAGCGCTGCGTCGGCGCCAAAGATCGCGCGCAGCTTCGACGGCGACACCGACTGGATGTCTGCCGGCGTCGTCAGCCCGTTCTGCCGGAACGTCTCGTCCATCACCGCAACCGGCACGACGTAGTAACCGGCTTCGGCCAGCGGCATCGTGAGTTGCGAAAGCACACCGTAGGTCGCCTGCACGTCCGTCGTCTCGTTCACGGGCGGCAGCACGAGAACCGAACGTGGCCGGCTGTTCTTGAACGCCGTGTAGTCGACATGCTGTGGCGTGCCCGCGCACGCTGCCAGCAGCGCAACCAGGGACAGGGCTATTGCAGGTTTCAGGAAAGCGCGTTTGAACATGACCGGGTCCTCACAGTGCGTTGGTCTTTTTCTTCATCAGGAAATCCATATACGCCGATGACTCCGGAAACAGTTCCTTTTCGGCTTCGAATGCCTGCATGGCCTGCCCGCTCCTGCCGACACCCGCGTAGAGCATGCCGAGCTGCGCATGAAAGCCGGGCGGCGGCATGTTGCCCTTCGCCCGGATCTGCTGCAGGGCCTTTTCCAGGGCATCGATCTGCGCCTCGGGTCCCGTCTCGCCCTTGAAGTATTCGTACACCTGGGGCTGGTAGGCATCCCATTGATAGAGGGAAGGACTGCGCTGTGCGGCGCACCCGGCCAGCAGCAGGCCGGCGACGATGACCGGCAACAGGGTGCGGGTGCCAAGGATGGTGGTTCGCTTCATGGTCTGCCCCATCCTATTTCGCCGGTGCCAAGGCACCCGTATCGACCTGGGCCGCGAGGTGATTGACCGCCTCCTGGATGGCCAGCGTCAGCACCTTGCCGTTCAGCGTCGAGTCGTAGCCCGCCGTCCCGCCGAATCCGATGACCTCCCGGTTCGACAGGCTGTATTCAGCGGCGCCCTGGCTCGACAGCAGCACCTCGGATGTCGAGGTATTGATCACGTTCAGGCTGACCTTCGCATAGGCCACCTGGTCTTTCCCACGCCCGAGGATGCCGAACAGCTGCCGGTCGCCCACCTCCTTGCGACCGAATTCGGTCACGTCCCCCGTCACGACATAGTTCGCGCCCTTGAGCACCTGTGCCTTCTTCATCAGCGCGGCCTCCTGGCGGATTTCATCCAGGTTGTCCCGCTCGAGCACATTGAAGCGCCCGCTTTCCTGCAGCGAGGTGACCAGGATGGTTTTTGCCTGTCCTCCCAGCCGGTCAATGCCATCCGTGAAGATGCCCCGCATGTAGCTCGAGCGATTGTCGAACTTGCCCACAGCAATCTCGACACGCTTGCCGGCGTAGGGTGTCTGGGCGCTACTGACCGGGGGAACCGGCAGCGTACGCGAGGCTTCGGTGGCGCACCCGCCCAGCGCCAGCGCAATGGACGTGAGTGCCACGAGGGTGGACGTCTTTGATTGCTTCAAGGTTTCGCTCCTCAGAAGGAATGAACGGTGGTGCCCGATCGGGCGCGACCACCGCAGGCGTGATTGACCATCAGGAAAATCCTCAGAACTGTGCCGTTACCTGAAAGCCGAGCGTCACGCTGGGCGCAGGAAAACCCGACGGCGCATAGACGGGCGTCCCGGCGAACACGTCGTAGCTGTACGCGCCGAAGCGCGACGCGACGGCCCCCTTCAGGCCGATGACCGCGCCAGCGAGTTGCGTGCCAGCAAGGTACGCGGTCGACGGCCCCCACAGGCGCCCGTAGTCGAGCCCCGCATAGAGCGCCTGTCCTGTCTGTCCAAGCGCGTACTGGAGTTCGTTACGCCAGTAGAAGCCCTTTTCCGCCGCGAGCATCGTCTGACCGCTGAAGCCGCGCACCGTGTAGCGGCTGCCGATGCTCAGGTCGTCGATGTAGTTCAATTCGTCATTCGTAAACTGCCCGTGCACGGTGCCGACATAGCGAAATGCCTGACCGGCCACCGCAAACGGCACCGAGAGGTTGGCATCGAGCGTCACCATGTGGAAATAGTACGTGGGGCCGCTTGCCGGATCCGGCATGGCCCCCAGCCAGCCGATCCCCTGCCGGTAGGCGAGCATGCCGTCGAACTGCGCCGCACCGAAGTAATGCCGGTTAGTCAGCCCCGCCTCGATGAACGTGTTGTTGCGGTACTGCTGCGGTATTTCGGTGTCCTCGATGAAGCTCGCGCCGAAGCGCCTGATGAGCTGGAACTCGACGCCCGATACATCGCTCTGGCTGCGGTGGAGAACCCGTTCAATTTTCAGGCCCGCCGTCTGCGCGTTGCCGCTCGCCACGAAGGTCTGGTTCACGCCAGCGATCTGCTGGTAGTACGTGTTCGTGTAGCCGTAGAGCGTACCCGTCCAGTAGCCCCAGGGAACCGAATACGAGGCGTTCCAGCCGTGCGTGCCGAGGGAGTGGTTGCCGAACTGGAGATCCTGGTTGTAGCCCCCCGAGAGCACGTCGTTCAGGCCGAGCAGGTTGTAGAGCGCCAGCGACACATTGCCGAGATAGCCGCCGGTCTCGCGCGTACCGGAGTTATCCGCCGAGACCACGAGCGACCACGGCTTCGTGCGCGTTGTGGTGATGACCACATCGCTTTCGCCCGGCGTGGTGCCGGGCACAATCTGCATGGCCGCATCCTGGTTCGGCACGCGCTTCATCTGCTCCAGCCCCTGCTCGAGGTCGCGCAACTGGAGCAGGTCGCCATCGCGCGCAGGAAACGCGGTTTTCCAGGTCCCGCGCGTGGCCTCGTCGGCGAACGTCAGATGCCGGATCACGCCCGGCACGAGGGCGAACGTCATCGACCCGTTCGACAGGTCCTGCGTCGGCAGCAGCACGCGCGTCGTGATGTAGCCGTGGCTCAGGATCACGCCTTGAAGTCCCTTCGTCAGCATGTCGAGGCCCTGTTTGCCGACGCATTGGCCTTCGTAATGCCGCAGCCAGTCATTCAGGAACGCAAACCGGTCCATCGGCAGGGCAGACGCACCTTTCGCGCGAACGGCGTCAGGCAGCGTATCGGGCACCTCGACCGTGAACGTGTCGATACGAAAGCACGGCGTCTCGACGGGCAGCACCGGCCATTCCCCCGCTGCGGGTGCAGCCGAGCGCACCACCGGCGCAGCGACGGTCGCCTCGCGCTGCTGCGCGTCGCGTCGCTGCTCGACCTGTTGCTGCTGTTCGGCATTCGTGCGGGCCGCCGCCGCTACGTTGGGCGGGATTTGCGCGTGGACGGCGAGAGGCACGAGAATAGCGAGTGGCACGGGCAAAAACTTTTTCTTGTTTTTCATCTTCACTTATATTACTTTCGTTGTCGTCCCTTTCGTAGCTTGTGCGAGCCTTCTTGTTTTTCATCGTCGTCCTTAGATTCAGAACAGAACCGATCTTGACAGCAGCCCGACATTAAATCTGCGCCAACAAGACAACCTAAAGGCAAGTAGATTCTTTTCATTTAAGGCACACCACAAGCTGGCATGCTTTTCATCCAGTCGCTCGTACACTGCCCCGTCCATCGATAGCCCTTCCCGATCAGACAGCGCTGAAATATTCTACTTTTCGTTGAGAATTCTTCGAGTGTTTCACGCTCAAAGAATGGGCTAAAAAGCCCATTCTTTACTCCCCCGCAAGCAACCCAGTCTGTCGGTTTCTGCTCGTCGCTCGCGCCGGGCTTCCCCCATAAGCTGGAGGGGGGATGAGGAGAATGACTAAAGTTGGTCATGGGTAACCGATCTTGACAGCCGCCCGTCATGAAACCCGTCCCGACAAGGCAAACCAGAAGTAGGTAAGTTCTTTCCACTTAACGCGCCCCACAAGCTGGCGTGGTTTTCATCCAGTCGTTCGTACACTGCCCCGTCCACCGATAGCCCTTTCCGATCAGGCAACTCTGGAATGCTCTGTCTTTCCTGCTGTATTCTCCAAGCATGGGTTTTGTGTCACCACGCTCAAGTTGCGGGCTAAAACTCCCACGCACAGCGCCTCCACAGGCAACCCAGTCTGCCTGTTTCTGCTCATTGCTCAGACCGGGCTTTTCCCAGAAGCTGGCGTAGGGAGGGTCGTGCCGAACTGGGGGTGCCCCATCCAAAATAATGCAACTGCTCGTAATCAACCCAGCCCCCACAAGACAACCCGAAAGGAGGTAAATTCTGTTCATTTAAGGCGCACTACAAGCTGGCTCAAATTTCGGCATATTGCCGGTACACTGGCCCGCAAACCGATAGCCCTTTCCGATCAGGCAGTGTTGGAATATCCTGCTTGCTTTAATGAAAAACACAGCGGAGTCTCCACCGGACTGTTGATTGAATTGCGGGCGAAACCGTCCATTTTTCCCCTCCGCAAGCAACCCAGTCCTCCTGTTTCTGTTCCTCGCTCACACCCGGTTTTTCCCAGAAATCAGAGTAAGAGGTAGGAGGGTAAGCGTACCGTTCATACACTTCACCGTGCTGGACGAAACATAGAATAGGACAGCACCCGGTAATCAAACCCACACCTACAAGGCAACCCAAGAGTCCGTAGATTGTTTACATTTATGGCGCACCACAAGCTGGCTCAGTTTTTGCCATGTCATGGATACACTGTCCCGTAAACCGATACCCCTTCCCGATAAGACAACGCTGAAGCTTCCTGTTTTCTCTGGCAAAAAAAGCCCCGGCGTCTCCATCGGACTTCCGGTTATAAGGCGGGTCAAAAAGCCCGTTTCTTTTACCTCCGCAGGCAATCCAGTCGTCCCGTTTCTGTTCCTCGCTCACGCCCGCCTTTTCCCAGGAATCGGAGTGAGAGGTCGAGGGGGAAATGGCTCGTTCATACGCTTCGCCGGTCGGTGCGCCGTCCAAAATGATGCAACCGCTGGTAATGAACCCGGCCCCGGCAAGACAACCCGAAAGAAGATATCTTTTCATTTCAGCACCTGAAGGATCGCGGCTATCGCATTCCAGACCTGCGGCGGCAGCGCCGTTGCCGCCGCAAAGGGCGTTGCTGGCAGAATCGCCGCATCCGACCAGATGTTATGTGCGGTTTTTTCAGCGGACGACATGCTCCGTTTGGTATTGCCCTGATCGTCGTACAACCCGGCAACTTGTCCTCCAATAAAATCATGCGTTCCCGCATACGCCTCAATAATCTGGTCCACTAGACCGCCCGGCGGATACTGGATACCCGCCAGCGTCCCCGTTGTACCCTGAATCCCGCCCGTCAGTCCCGCGACCGATTGCGCCTCTGAACTCGCCAGATAATCTTCCACCGTGTAGCCCGGCAAAAGCTGAGGCTGGCCAAGGCCGTTCAATACAAGATTGTTGTCCGCATCATGCACACACGCGCTGTTATCCCGACCACAAACACTGTCCAGCGACAGCCGCGTCCCGCCGAGCTTGACGCCATCCCCGTTCACTCCTGCACTTTCCCCTGACAGGTTCGTCAGCGTCTCGCCAGTGCTATCCACCACCCCCGGAAACAGCGACGAATTCTGGATCGACGCCTGACGCATCAGGTCCGCTGCCTCCGACAGGACGCCCTGCGCGGCTGCCGCCGTCACCTGACCCGACACCACACCAATCAGCACATTCAGCATCCGCTGGTCGGTGTTCAACTGGTCGAGCTGGCTTTGAATCTGCGCCTTCTCGTCGGGGGCCGTCGCATCCTTCAGCTTCTGCTGTAAATCCGCGCGCTGCCCCGTGACGTAGTTGCTCAGCGCCGTGCTTGCCTGCTCGCTGAACTGCTGCGTGATCTTCACCTGAGCGTCGATTTCTGACTGGACTTTTGCCGCATCGAAGATCGGCTTGATTCCGCTTTCCTGATCGCCGGTCCGCGCCGCCTCGTTGCCCGCGATGCCGCTGATCCCCGAGCGCGTCACGCTGTCCGCACTGCCATCGCGCTGCGCAAAGCCCGCGCTAGAAGCCCCCGGCGAGAGGCCTCCGTCCAGGCTCACGACCGGCCCGATATTGACACTCATCCCCGTCCCTTCGTAATCGGCGTGATTCTGGATATCGCTCATCGTCAGCGATCCTGTCGAGAAATGATTGCTCCCATCCTGCACTGCCGCGTCGGTGCTGGTGATGACACCGCCTTGCAGATCCGTGTTCCCCTGCACGCCAACCTGGAAACCGCCCTCGCCTGCGTGGATGCCCGACTGTTCGTTGACGCTCGCGTAGTTGCTCTTTATCTTCGCCAGGCTCGCGCTCACCGACCCGCTCGAATTGCCAGCGCACAGCGGTGGCACGCACACGCTAACCGACACGCCCGCACCCTCGTTCTTCGAGTGGTAGGTATCCGTATCCTGGAGGCTGTGGATGTTCAGATTGCCGCCCACGTCAGCAATCACCTGGTTACCCGAAGCAACGGCACCGATCAGGTTCGTGTCGCCACCCGACTGGATCGCCAGCGCATTGCCGGCCGTCACGTGCGTATTGGTCCAGGTTGACGAATCGCCATCCGCGTTGCCACGATTGCCCGATGCGGCCGCCGTGAATGCAAGGCCGGTTTTGGAGCCGACCGACAATGACACGCCGACGCCGACGCTTCCACCACTGCTATCGCTCTGCTGGCTGGCCGTATTCTGCGCGGCCAGCAGGTTGACATTGCCCTGTGCAGCCAGCAGCGCGTCATTGCCCGCCGAAATCGTGCTGCCGACGACATTGATGTTGCTGTCGACGCCTGCCCCCGACGCAGCAACCGTCACGTTGCGGCCAGCGGATACCGTGCTTCCCGCGGCGGTGCTCGACTGCGAGGTACTGCTGCTGTGCTGGCTGCTGGCTCCCAGCGAAACGTTGATGCCGACCGTCGTGGCGGCCTTGACGGGGTCACCGCCAACCGCATCGTAAGCATTCTTCGCCGCCAGCGCGGTCGTTTCCCCGGCGAGAGCGAGCAGGCGGGGATCGCCGTTGACATTCTGCGCGGCGCTGGTCATCTGCGTGGCAGTCTGGATCGCGGAGACGACCGGATTCGTGATACCGACGGTGAGGCCCGCAGAATGATATTGCTGCTGCTGCGACTGCGAGGCCGTATCGTAGGCCGCATCGATCGTGACGGTTTTGCCCGCCATGGTCACGTCCTGGCCCGCATGAAGCACGCTGCCCGTGACGTGGAGATCGTTACCTGCCGTGATGTTCAGGTTCCCATCGAGCGAACCGATCATGCTCGCATTGTTCGTGACGCCCGACTCCTGGTCGGTCTGGGCGACCTTGCTGCTACCTACCGTCACCGACAGCCCGCTCGTGGCCAGGCCCGAATGCTTCTCCTGATACGTGCCGGCAGACTGCATAGTGTCCTGCGATGTGGTGATGGTCACATCGTGCGCGGCACTCAGTGACACGTCGTTTGTGCCGACAATCGCACTGCCCGCCACGTTGATATCGTGGCCGCTGGCAATCGTCACGCCGTCCGCCGAAATCAGGCTACCCTGCGAAAGCGTCGTGGTCGTGTCGCGCGAGCTGGCAACCTGCGTGCCGCTCACCACGTTGCTGTGGCTGTGCGTCTCCTGCGAGTTGCTGACCTGCGTGGCGGTGGCCGCGCCGATATTCACGTCGCCCGCCGCCGCCAGGTTCGCATTGCCCTGGCTGAGTTCAATCGCGCTGCCCGTCACGTTGATGTTGTGGCCCGACACCACGTTCAGCGTGTCGCCGCTGGTCAGTGTCGTGCCGGTCAGCGTCTGGACGGACGTATGCGAGGACTCGGCGTAGCTGCCATGATGATCGCTGCCGGAGCTGTTGCTGTCGATGGTCGAGGTGGTGGTGGCGGCCTGCAACGTCACGTCACCTACCGCCGCGAGTGTCCCGCCACCGGCCAGGTTGAGGTTCGCGCCGGTCGCCGTCAGGTTGCCGCCCACGCCAATCTCGGAAACCCCGCCAACGCTCACGGAACTGCCAGTTGCACTGTTGAGGTTCGTATCCGATACGCCGTTCGCGCGCTCGACCACCTTGTGCTCGCCGGTCTGCACCGTGCCGATGTCCCAGTTGCCGCCCACGGCCATGCCGAGGTTGCCGCCCACGTTGAGGTTGCCCGCGTTCTGCTCGAAGTTGCCGCCTGTGACGATCAGGGCATCGCCCGCCACGTTCAGGTTCGCGATGGGACCGAGCGTGGTGGAGGTTCGCGTCGCGCCCGTCGCGCTCACCTGGTCCACCGTGTTCGTGGCCGTATTCAGGAGCAGGTTGCCGCCCGCGTTCAGCGCCAGGCTCCCGGCGTTCACCGTCGCCGAGGTCAGATCCACATTGCCCGTCGTCGCCAGCGCCATGAGGCCGCCGCTTTGCAGCGTGCCGAAGGCGTTGTCGATGGACTGGCCGTTGACCGTGAGCGTATTGCTGGCCTGGACCGTGCCGCTGTTCGAGAAGGTCTGCGCGTTCTGCAGATCGATGTCGGTCGCCGCGATGAGCGGCCCGTTCAGGTTCTGCTGGCTGGCCTGCGCGAGATAGACGACCGGCACCAGCACGGACTGCCCGTCCACGATCTGCGTCTGCAGGATGACCACGTTGCTGGTGAGTGCGGCCACCTGCTCCGCCGACAGGCTCATGCCGAGCGGCAGGTCGAGTTGCTGCGCCAGCGCCGCGCCCGAGGCCAGCAACGCCTCATACATCGCCTGTGTATCGGTGTAGGGGCCGGGCACGGCCTTGCCGGTAAGCGGCGTCATCTGGTTCTGCACGAGCTGCTGCTCGTACAGGCCGTCGCCCAGGCGCTTTTCTACACTCTGCGGATTCAGGCCCAGCTGCTGGAGGTAGTAGTCGCTCGACAGGAACGATTTCGCGTTCGTAAAGGCCGGGTTCGACTCGATGAGGTAGGTGGCGCCCGGTGTGGTCGCCGGCCTGAACAGGCCTCCCTGCGGAATCGTCAGGTTGGCGAGGACATTGACCGCCGTGGCACGCGCAATGACCGGATCCACCTGGGTGGCACTGCCGCCGGGCGAGTCGACATTGACGCCCGTCACCGACTGGCCCGGCGCGAGGCCGAGCGACGGAATGCCCGCGTTGCCCGCCGTGTTCTCGATGCTCACGCCCGTGCCGGCGAGCGTACCGCCCGCCACGAACGTCGATTCGTAGGCCGGCAGGGCGTAGTAGCGGATATCGGCGGGAGCGGCCTGGGTATAACCGCCCGGATGGCTGGTGACAAACCCGGCATCGCCGAACGGTAGCTGCCAGTTGTGTTCGCTGTTGTCGTAGTTGTCGTAGTGATACTGGCCGGAATAAGTGACCTGCATCCGGGGCGCGGCCTGGCCCTGCCAGCTGTCCTGGTCGAGCGTGGCGGGCATCGCGATGTTGCCCACTGCCGCGACCTGGCTCCAGTAGTTCCAGAACAGGCCGACCGACGAGGCATCGAGGTCGCCGCCCGAAATGATCTGCGCGGCCGGACTGATGGCCGAAACCAGGTTCGCGAGCGCCACGCCGGTATATGTCGTGTACTGGTACGTGCTGTTCCACTGGCCGCCATGCGGCGGATCGGTCGGCACGCCACCGATCATCGACGGGTCGCCCGTCGAGCCCAGGACCTGCGGATGGCCAGGCTCGCACGCCTGCATGTAAGTGGCCGTACAGCCCGACAGGCTGATGCCGAGCTGCTCCAGCAGGGCTGGATCGACCGCCTCACTGTTGGCCCCCGTGGTCGTCATCACACGCCGCGTGTTGGTGACCTGGTTCGCGTAAAGCGCCATGTCGCCCGAGGACTGGATCAGCCCCGACTGGTTCTTGATCAGGTTCGCGTTCGTGTAGTTGCCGTTCGCATCCCTGCCGCCTGCAAGGACAACCTCGCCAAGTCCAAAGATCGCGGTGCCCGCCTGCGCGTCGGTGGCCGTCGTGTCGTCGCGGTTCTCGATGTCGGGCGCGAGCAGTTCGAGCGTCCCGTTACTGTCCGTCGCGCCAATGAGCGCCGTCGGGCCCAGGTTGGAAATGACACGGGTCGCGTTGAGCGACACGCTGCCGCCCACGACGGCGCCAGTGTTTTCCAGCGTGTTCGAGTGTGTGGTGAGCGTGCCGCCCGCCATCATCGTGCCGCTGTTGGCGATATCGCCCGCGTCGATGCCGAGGTTATTCGCCGCCTCCAGCAGCGCGGCGTTGGTGAATGTGCCGGGCAGCGTAAAGGTCAGGTCGTGACCGGCGTTGAACTGCACATCGGGCGCGGGTGCGAAGTCGCCCTGCATGGCAATCGCCACGTCATTGGCCGCGCCGTACGTGCCGCCGCCCGTGAGCGTCGCCGCGTTCACGGCCAGATCACGGGTCGCACCGATCTGGCCGTTGGTGTTCGTGAGCGCGCCAGTCGTCGCAATGGCGACATCGCCGCCCGAACCGGCCAGGTTGCCGATATTGCCGCCCGTGTTATCGAGCGTACCGGCCTGAACCGAAACGTTCGCGCCACTGACTGCGCCACCCTGGGTGTTCGAAATCGAGGACGCATTCACGGCGACGTTGCCGTTGCCCGTGATGAGGCCGTTGCTGTTGACGATCTGGCTGCCGCCCTGCACGGTCGTGTCGCCCGTGCCGAGGTTGCCGACGATACCACCCGTGTTGTCGATGGACGCGGCCAGCACCGCGAGCGTGCTGGCGTCGCCCGCGGCGCCCGTGCCGGACTGGATCTGGCCGTTCGTATCCGTCAGCGCACCGCCGCTCGCGAGGGAAATGGACGACAGCGACCGCACCACGCCCTGCGCGTTGTTCACATCGCCTGCAATGGAAGCCGCGAGGTTGCCCTGAGCAGCGAGCACGCCGCCCGAGTTGTCGAGGCTGCCCGCCTGCGCTACGAGCTGTCCCGCCGCGATGATCTGGCCGCCCGCGTTCGAGAACGTTCCCGCGCCGTTGCCCGGTGCAATCGTCAGCGTGCCGGTCCCGGCGGCGAGAATCGTGCCCCCGTCGTTGTTGAGCGTGGCGGCGCCAAGCGTAAGGTCAGTGCTGTTGGTCTGGAGCGTGCCGCCCGCCGAATTGTCCAGCAGCCCGGAGACGGCGACGTTCATCGCGCCGGTACCCGTCTGCGTGATCGTGCCCGCATGATTGACGACGTTCGTCGCGTTCAGCGACAGTTGCGCGGCCTGCGTGGTCCCCGAACTGTTGTCGAGCGTCGCCGCGGTGACGCTCGCCGCCTGGCCCGCCACGATCGTGCCGCCGCTGCTGGTCAGTTGCGCCCCCGCGTTGACCGTGGCATTGCCCGCCGCCTGAAGCGCGCCTGCGTCGTTGTTCAGGGACTGCGTGTCGACCTGAAGGTCCGTCTGCGCACTCACCGTACCGTGATTGGCAACCGTGCCGCCCTGAAGTGTCACCGCGCCATTGCCGCCGATCACGCCGCCCTGTGCGCCGGTGGCGGTCGTGCCTGCGGCGTTCGTGAGCGCGCCCGTGGTCGTCACCAGGAGGCCATCGCCGCTCAGGGAGGTGATGCGGCCTGCCGTGTTATCGAGGGATGCGCCTATCACGCTCAGCCCTGCGGCGCTCTGCATGGTCCCCTGGTTGTTCGCGATGGCGCTGCCGTTCACCAGCATGGCGCCCTGCGAGACAAGCGAGCCCCCCTGGTTTGCGATCTGGCCCGACGCCTGTGCGGCGAGCGCCCCGTGCGATGAAATCCCGCCGCCCTGGTTCGACAGGCTGCCCGCGTTGAGCGTCACGCCGCTGCCGCCCGTGAGCGTGCCACGGTCGTTGACCAGCGCGCCTGCTGCCTGCGCGTTCACGGCGCCGCCCGCGCTCGTCGTCGCGCCAGTGAGGTTCAGGTCGCCCGCGCTCGCCGCCAGCGACAGGTTGCCGTTGGCGGCCGTCTCGCTGCCCGCGAGGTTCACGCCGCTACCCGCGAGCGTGGCGTGACTGCCTGCCACGTTCAGGCCGGTTGCGTCGAGCTGGCCCGACGCCGCGACCGACAGGTCACCGCTGTTGCCAACCGAGCCGTCGCCGTTCACGCCCGCGCCGAGCGTGCCGGTCGAACTCACGCTGCCCGCGTTGACGGACGTGTTCTGCTGTGCCGCGAGCGTGCCGCTGTTCGTGACTGCGCCGCCCGTATTGATGGCGGTATTCTGCTGCGCGTAGAAGGTGCCGCTGTTCGCAACGCTCGCGGCGTTGATGCCAACGTTGCCGCTCGCGTTCATTGTGCCCGACTGCACAAGCTGGCCCGAAGCCGTGAGCGTGAGGTCGCCCGCCTGCGCGGCAAGGGTGCCCGCATTCGCCACCCCGACGCCGTTCTCGGTGCCGATCAGGGTGATGCGGTTCGCGTACATGCCGCCCAGCTGCGACACGTCGATGGATACGCCCGGCACGGCACCTGTGCCCGCGATAGCCGTCGGATTCAGGCTCGCGTAGTCGACGCGGTTCGAACCGGTCACGACATTCAGCGTATTCGCGTAGATCGCCGCATTGGCCTGCACCGCGTGCGCCAGCAGGTCAACCTGGTCAATGTTCGAGGCGTTCAGGCCCGCGCCCTGGACGGTGATGTTGCCCTGGGTGACGTCAAATCCGGCGAGGTTGCCGCTGCCGTCGAAAACGGGATTGCCGGTGGTAAGAATGCCGCGCATGGTGTTGATGAAACCGCCGCCGTCCACCAGGATGCCAGAGGGGTTGGCGATCACCACGGTCGCCTTCTGGCCCGCCACCTCGACGAAACCGCGTAACTGCGACGGATTGTTGCTGTTGACTTGGTTGACGATGAGCTTCGCGGCGTCGTTCGCCCCGAAGTTAGGATTGCCGTTGATCTGCCCCGCGAGCTGCGTGCCGGTGATGACGGGTGAATTGTTGAGAATTGCGCCTTTTTGCGATACATCAAACTGCGAATACGTATTCATTGACACGCCAGCCCCGGAGGGCCTGTTCACGTCGACCTGTGGAATGCCATTCGCGGTATTGATGACATTCGGCGCATTGGCGCCCGAGGGCACAATCTGCGCATCCGCAAGGGCAGGTGCGAGTCCGAATACAGCCAGTGCGGCAAAGGCCACATGACGCATGGCGAAAAGCGTGAACGATTGCAGTGCGACGGATCGAAGGGCTTCACCGCGACTGGCATTACCGTGTGCGTGTGCGGTTGCAGTTTCCGAAACCGCGACGAGCATGCCCCGCAGCCTGCTGAACACCAGCCGGTAAGCATTCCTGTTCATTATTCTTTGTCACGAGAAAGGACCATGGAGACCCATATACTCGCGCAAGATATGAAAGGGAAATGTTAACTAGCGCCAAAAATTGATCAGACGCAAATGCCCGCCATCGGTTTTGGTTTTACCGGATTGACACCCGATTCAGGTGAAAGCACTTCAGCGCCCGGAATTGGGTTTGGACTGCCACACTTACCGCCCCTGCTACACGTTGCCCGGTTGGACCGCGATCAATAGCACGAATAGCAGGGATAGTGGTAGCAACCACCTGTGGACCATGCTGCCCGCCGACAGGTAGGGTTGCTCGAAAGGGAATGCGGGGAAGTCTCTCAGTTTCACAAAGGAGCCGGCAAAGACGCCACACTCGATCTTTTCCGAGTGCTTCAAGGAATCCCCCAGTATTCCCTTCTACTTATTGATGAAGTCGAGGCGTCTCTGCATCCACAAGCCCAGAGACGGCTTATCAGGTTGCCGAGCGCGGCGTTATTGATCTTCCTCCGTTGGAGGAATACCGCGACAACCTCAATCGGCCCGCGCACGAGTACCAAATCGGCAAGCGCGATAGCTACGTCATCGTCGCGCAGCTTTCGCCCGAGTTCACCGGGCGCCTCGTGGAACGTTGGCGCGAGCTTGAGGCCAAGGTTGCTGCATCACAGCCAGCACGCGTGCTCTCGACTGCCGACAGGGCGCCGCTATCGAGCGCCTCGAAGAATCTCGACCAGGCAACGACCGTGCTCCCCGCGCAACCCGCCGGCAGCGAAAACATCACGCACGCGCGCCATCGTCGCCGGATTGTGGTACGAACTGGGCTCGCAATTCGAGGTTGTTTGCGATACCGAGTGCCCAATCGCGCCAGCGATTGTATTCGGCGTGTGCCGCTAGATTCTTCGGTGACACGTTTGCCTCCATCGCCGCAACGTACTCCCGAACCACGCGGGCAGCGTGCCACTTCTGAGCGTTTTCGATTAACTTGTCGCGCCGCGCGCGCTCCGCCGCAAGTTCGCGATCCGCTTGCTGACGCTCCACATGAGCCGCCTCGAAAGCCAGATCGGTACGGCGCCTCTTTTCCCAGAAGGCGACCATTACAGCGTGAGACGTCTCAAGTTTCGACATCACCTCGGGAAGGCGCTCGATCAGACCAGCAATACTGGACTTCTCTTTGAATTGCAACCGCGCGTCGGAGTGCTCATTGAGCAGCAGTTCAAGCCATCCGGTACCAATCGTTCCGGCGCCACTGATCGACCTTCGTTCGGCCTCCGAGAGGAGGCTTGTGTTCGCGCGGAAACTCGGCTCAACAATGCGCAAGCCTGAGGCCGCACCGTCCCGGGAAAGGTCGATCCGCGTGCACCGCCATCCCATCGAAATATCGAAACCGCGAGAGCGAGCCGCCTTGCATGTCGCGTCGAGGATAAGCATCGCGCGCTCATAGGTCGCCGCGGTGCACCGAATTGCCCGGGCATCGTACGCACGTATTTCCTCAATTCCTGGCGCCCTTGGGAAAAAGGCCTTCCACGATGGATAAGAGTACGTGCCGGCGGCATGCTTCGCCCCCTTGCTGCCGTACAGTGTGTCAAATCGATCTTTGACGCGCTTTGCGAAAGGTCCCAATTGTTCATCGTTGCCTCTGCTCCGAAATGACGCCGGGCACAGCCACAAGCCAGAAAGGTTCGGCCGCATTGCCAGACAGGATACGGATCAGGCTGCAGGCAGCGTTTCGGGCGCGCACGATAGAGCCGAAATTCGCCATTCCCAAGTAATACCGCGCGTAACGACTTCGAATCGCTTACGATTGCTTTACCTCCCGCATCGCTCTCATTGTTACCGGGAAGGGCACGAAGAAGAGGGGCGCGGTTCAAGGCGCAACTCGTCGTTGCGCCGGGTTCATTGATAGGATGCGGGCGTCACCACCAATGTGGCGTGGTTTTTCGAGGGAGCCACGCTCGCCCCCAGTGGGGGGCAGATACCTACCGGGCGAATCGCGCGTGCGGGCACGTAGGCATCAGTCTCAGCGTGCGCGATGGGTGCACGCGCATAGCTACGCGCAGCCTCTCGCGCGTGTCCCCGCCAATGTCTTACTTCAACCACATGCGGATGTGGGTTTCGTCGCCGTCATCCCCCACGTAGCCGTCCATATCGCTGTCCACCGGGATATCGAACCCCGAGCGCTCGGCGCCAGCGAACAGGAATTCGCGCACCCGCGCGTCGTCAAGGTCAAGGGGCGTAGCGTCGACGGGCACGAAGGGCGCCGCGAACCTCACAGCGGACGACACGTACAGATCTACCCCGTTTGGTCGTCGCTCTATCACCACTTCGATTTGCCGCAACGAGCCGTGCATTGCACGGTTAGCCCTCTGAACAATCATGTCCTCGGTGAGAGCATCGAGGTAGCTCGCGCTGTCCTTCGCCGCTAGAGTGAGCCACGCGTCGAGCGTGCCGAAGAACCCGGCGCATTGCTGGCGGAGGCTTCCGAAACTCTCGCTCTGCGCGCTACACCCGAGGCCCGGCATTGCCCGTCCGCCTTCCTGCTCGAAACGCATCAGGAACGACTCAACGATGTTTGCCAGGTCGCTGACGGGGCAATCATCCGTGTCCTCACGGAGATGCTTCAGGTACGCATCAGCCATCGCGGCACCAACCTCGAAAGCATCGTCGCCATGACACGTTGTCGGAACACCCCAATAGGGCGCAGCAACCGCGGAGCGTGGTCCGGCAACGAAGGGCAGGCGTTCTAGGCCAAGGGCGTTGTCCTTGTATCTGAACGGATGGCAACCCTTTCGGGGGCGGGTTGTATCGACAGCGTCGGCGTTATGCATACGGCGGACTCCTTTGTGTTTTGAGGAGGCCCGCCGCTCATTTCCACATGAGGGGTGGCGGGCCTGACGACGAGGGGTGGAAAACCGGCCACAAAGGAAACCGGCCCAGCCGAAGCTGGCCCTCGCCCGACCCGCCATTGAAAATTGACGCGCAGAGCGTAGCGCAGACGAAAAAATAGCCGCAGTCGCGGCGGCTCGTCCGCCTTTGTGACATCGGGTTTCCACGCCCGGCCGCTGTTGTTTCAGCGACGCACTAACGATAGCGAGGGAAGCCCAACGCGCCAACTGCCCGCAATCAATCTCTGGTTGCATCTTCCCGCAATGGTTTGATTGCGAAACCACTATCGTCAATCGCGCCATCCATAGGCGATGCGCGAGATCCAGATGAGCGTCATTCATGGAGTACTACCAGTAGCGGCTCACGCCCGGACTGAACCCATCGCCATCGCTCTCGCGCGCCCACTGCTCGCCGTACTCGCGCGATGTCAGCAGGCGTTCGACGGTCTGCCACGTGCTGTTGAAACACGCTCGGTATACGTTTGCCTGCGCATCGATGCCGCGAATACCCTCAACGGTTTCAGCGCAGTGCGCGGCGATGCGGGCCTCCGTGTTGCGGTCGATAAGTTTGCCTCTATCGGCTAGATGCGCGAACGCCGGATAGAGCACGATGAAGGAGCCGATTAGCAATGCGACTGTGGATAACTTGGGGTGGCGCTCAATGAATTTCATAGCTCGCGTTGCCAATCACCGACGGTTGCGGATGTGATGGGTGGTTGCTCAATTGTGGCGCCATCCTCCTGATTTGTCTCGTGGGAGGAGCGTCGTTCGCGGAAACGACGCGCCCGAAACTATCGCAAACTAACGGTAGATCACGTGCCCCGTCTTCGTGTCGAGGTACGGCAGGCCTTTCTTCGCCGGGTTGCCCCCCCTTGAACGGGTTGTCAGTCGTGCCGGTCGCCCCCCGGCACCACCGCGAGCACTCGACTCACCGTTCCCATAGATGGTGTTCATCGCATCGTCGATAGCCTTGCGCTTCTTCTCGGCGGGCTGGAGGCTGAACGAGGCATCCTTGGACATTTCGATGGTGAGTTGTCGGCGGGTCTCTTCCGGCGAGAAGCCGCGCTTGAACTCGTTTGCGCCGAGCATCCGCGACAGCGCGTCGCGGATTTGCTGGTCGGAGTAGCCGGCCGCGCGTAGAGCGTCTACCTTCGCGCCAAGCTCGTCCGCAACCGTGTTGCTGCGGTTCTGCGCGTCCAGCTTGCTCTTGTTCGTGTCGCGCGCGATGTCGTTGCTGGCCTTCTGCGTTTGCAGCGCCACGCGCCCGCCCTGCCGTGCGTTCTCCACCGCGAGGTCGCCCGCGAGCTTGAGCCGCGCCTCGCCAACCTTCCCGGCGGCCTTCGCGGCGGCGGCGTCCTTCGTCTGCTGCGCCTTGTACGCGGCCTCGAACATCTGCGGGGGCGAGAGCGCGGCCATGCCCATGCTCATCATCTGGTCCTTGCCGATGAACGTCGAGCGCTCCTCGCGCGTGACGTCGTTCTTGAGCTTCACGTTGAAGCCCGTCACGTTGCCGACCTTGTCCTTCACGACTTCGCGCGAGGTCGCCGTCGTGCCGTCCGCGAATTCGTTGTAGAGGTCCATCGCGTGCTGGCCCATCGCCTCGACATCGCCCGTCTGCGACGCGCGCCACATCTTCGCCCACGTCTGGAGATGCTTCTGGCTTTCGTTCTTCGCGGCCCAATGCCCGAGGCACCAGAATGCTTTCCGGCAATATCCGCCGGAATCCTGAAACCCGCGCAAGCTCAACGCTTCGCGGGTTTTTTGTTGCCGGCCCGAAGCCGGCACGCCCTTGTTTGGACGAAGATCAAGCGTCCTGCGGATGCCGCACGGCGTGCCGCGCCCCGCTGCTATCGTTGTCGAAGTTATTGAGATAGCAAACCGGGAGCGCACGATGGACCGCATTTTCATGACGCGAGAGGAAGCCATACGCATCCTCATCGAGGCCCACGAGTCCGTCTCCGGACGCGCCGCCGCAACGTTGATCCGCTCGAGCGCAGACCGATCCGCCAGGCTCGAAGCGCTGGAGCGGCTGCTGCTCGACGTGCGCGCGGGCCGGGTCGATGAATTTCGCACCTGGCCAGAGGACAGCACCTGCGTCTCGATCACCGACTGACGCAGGTCTGCCGCACGCGCCTCAGCGCAAATTCGTCTGCGCCAGCTCCACCACCTCGTCGCCGCGCCCGCTCAGCACCGCACGCAGCATATAGAGGCTGAACCCTTTCGCCTGCGCCCACTGCAGCTTCGGCGGCATGGCCAGTTCGTGCTTCGTCGTCACCACGTCGACGAGCGCCGGCCCTGCGTGCGAGAACGCCGCGCGCAACGCCTCATCGAGCGCTTCGGACGTCTCGACGCGCACGCTGAAGAGACCCGCGCCTTGCGCGATATCCGCGAAGTTGGTGGCCGCCAGATCGGTGCCCGTCTCCACGTAGCCGCCTGCCTTCATCTCCATGGCGACGAAACCGAGCGAGCTGTTATTCAGGACAACGATCTTGATCGGCAGGTCAAGCTGGCGCGCGGTGAGAATGTCGCCCAGCAGCATCGAAAGACCGCCGTCACCGGAGAGCGAGACCACCTGGCGCCCAGCATGCGCTGCCTGCGCGCCGAGCGCCTGCGGCATGGCGTTCGCCATCGAGCCGTGGTTGAACGAGCCGTGCAGGCGGCGCCGGCCGTTCATCGTCAGGTAGCGCGCGGCCCACAGCGTGGGCGTGCCAACGTCGACCGCGAAGATGGCGTCGTCCTCGGCGAGCGCGTCGAGACGCGCCACCACATACTGCGGATGCAGCGGCTTGCCGGCGGCCGCCGGGCGCGCGAGTTCGTCGAGCCCCTTGCGCGCGTTCGCGTAGTGCTCGCGCGCATGCTCGAGGAAGCGCCGGTCGGTCTTGCGCGTGAGCTTCGGCGTGAGCGCGCGCAACGTCTCGCGTACATCGCCGATGAGCCCGAGCGCGAGCGGCGCGCGTTTGCCGAGCGCGGCCGCGTCGCGGTCGATCTGCACGATATTCGCGTGCTGCGGATAGAAGTTGCGATACGGGAAGTCGGTGCCGAGCATGACGAGCGTGTCGCACGACATCATCGCGTGGTAGCCCGAGCTGAAGCCGATCAGTCCGGTCATGCCCACGTCGTAGGGGTTGTCCCATTCGACGTACTGCTTGCCGCGCAGCGCATGCACCGTCGGCGCGCCGAGCGCGTCCGCGAAGGCCACCACTTCGTCATGCGAGCCCTTGCAGCCGCTGCCGCACAGGAGCGTCACCGCCTCGGAGCGATTGAGCAGCTCGGCGAGCCGGTCGATATCCGCCGACGAAGGCAAGGTCGCCGGACGCGCCGCCTGGGCCCATGCCGGCTCCTCGTCGGATGCGTCCAGAAGCGCCACGTCGCCGGGCAGCACGATCACGGCGACGCCCTTCTGGTCGATCGCGGTGCGCAGCGCGGTGTCGAGCACGCGCGGGAACTGCGAGGCATTCGTCACCAGTTCCACGTAGTGGCTGCACTCGCGGAAGAGTTCGGTCGGGTGCGTCTCCTGGAAATAGCCGAGGCCGATTTCCGTCGAGGGAATGTGCGCCGCGATCGCGAGCACCGGCGAGCGGTTGCGATGGCAGTCGTAAAGACCGTTGATGAGATGCAGGTTGCCGGGCCCGCAACTGCCCGCGCACACCGCGAGTCGGCCGGTCGCCGCTGCCTCGGCGCCCGCCGCGAAGGCGGCGACTTCCTCGTGCCGCGTGTGCATCCAGCGGATCGTGCCGAGCTTTCGCAGACTCGCCGACAGCCCGTTCAGGCTGTCGCCGGTCACGCCCCAGATACGCTCGATGCCGACTGCCTCGAGCGTTTTCGCCAGATGATCCGCGATTGTCTTCGCCATGGTGTTCTCCACGTGAGCCGAATGGCGCAGCGCGCGCTCCAAGGCCGGGCGCTGCGCGAGAAGCAATTTGGGGGCAAGGATTCAGGCGTCCGGGGCCTGCCACTGCGCCGGACCTGCGAATGCCCTGCGCTACGTTACGCCTTCCGCCCGAAATGCGCGGTCAAGCCGTGCGAAGCGGACAGGCGGCGGGCACGGCGGCGCTGACCACGTCGCCACGGATAAAATAGCCGGCTCTACGCTGTCAGCCGTCCGTCATGAATCTCGAAAGCATCCTCTTCACACAGGGTTTCGGCTCACGCCGCCAATGCCGCGCGCTCATCGCCGACGCGCGGGTCGCCGTTGCGGGCGAACCTTGCAGCGACCCGCTCGCCACGTTCGACACGGCCGGCCTCGTCTTCAGCGTGGACGGCACGCCGTGGCCGTTTCACGAGCGCGCCTACATTGCGCTCAACAAGCCCGCGGGCTATGAGTGCTCGCGCGATCCGCAGCATCACCTGAGCGTGTTTCATCTGCTGCCGCCGCAGTTCGCGCAGCGCAACGTGCAGTGCGTGGGCCGCCTCGATCAGGATACGACCGGCCTCCTGCTGCTTTCCGACGATGGCCAGTTCGTCCACGCCTTCACGTCGCCCAAACGCAAGGTGCCGAAGGTCTACGTGGTGAGCACGCGCCATCCGCTCGACGACACCCAGCTCGATGCCCTGCGTGCAGGCGTGCTGCTGCACGGCGAGCGCGAGCCGATTGCCGCCGTCGCCGCCCACGCACGTGCGGACCACGAGCTGGCGTTGACCGTGCTCGAAGGCAAATATCATCAGGTCAAACGGATGGTGGCCGCGGCCGGCAACCGCGTCGAAGCGCTCCACCGCGAGCGCATCGGCGGCTTTTCCCTGCCCGCCGGTCTGGCGCCGGGCGCCTGGCAATGGCTCGACGCCGCGGCGCTCGACGCGTTGCGCAACAACGGGTAAACCACCACCCGGCGGCGCGGGCACCCGCCGCTCAGTGCGTTGACACACCGATGCTTGCAAACAGGCATCGTTTTTGCCGCGCCGCAGCATGTCCTTGCCGAGCTTCCGCCCTATACTCGTCTCAAGAACGATTACAAGTTGCAAGGAGGGGCATCATGATCATCAACGGCTCATTCGAAATTTCATTCGTGTTGATGGCCTTCATGGCGCTAGGGGCGGTTCTGATTGGGGGCCTGCTCGCGTCGATGCACATGCGACATCAGTATCATCCGAACCTCATCGGGGCGCTCATCGGAGCGCTATTGTGCTTCCTCCTGCTCGAAGCGCTGCCGGCCATCACGTGAACGGCACGCTTTGCGCCGCGCCGCCCGCCCGCAGTCACGGGTGCGGCGGCAGCGTGCGCAAGAACGCATCTACGTCGGGATAACGCAAACGCACGCGCAGTTCGCGCTTGAGGCGCGTATTGGCGAGCCGTCTCGACTCCCGCATGAACGACAGCAAGACCGGCTCGAGTTCGCGCTCGGCCTCGGCGCGGCTCACGCGTGGGGCGCGCGCGAGGCCGAAGGCATCGGCTACGCGGTCGAAATACTCGCCCATCTTCAGTTCGCTGTCGTCTGTCGCGTGGATCGTGCGCCCCGGGCGGCCGTGCGTCGCGAGGCGCAGGAGAATCGCCGCGAGGTCGTCTGCGTGGATGTGGCTCGTGTAGACGTCGTCGCTCGCGATGAGCGCCGGCGTGCGCTTCTCCAGCCGCGCCAGCGGCAGGCGGTTCGCGGCGTAAATGCCGGGAATGCGCGCGATCGTGGCGCTGAGCGCGCCGCGCGCCGTGGCGCGGCGCAGTTGCCGTTCGGCCGACACCCGGCGGATGGCGCGGGCGTTGGCGGGCTGCACCGAGCGTGTTTCGTCGATGCGCGCGCCGCCGCAATCCCCGTACACCCCCGTCGTGCTTGCGTAGACGAGCCTCGGGCGTGCGAGGCGCCTGCGCCGGCCGCGGGAAAACCGCCGGATGCGCTCGGGTACAATGACGGATGCTCCAAAGGCTGCGGCATCGCCGACAGCGCTGCGGCGCATGCGGTCCACGAGGCAATGCAATGGGGGCCGCAAGGCGCGCGGCGCCACGCCCGCCAGCGCAGGCCGCGACACCGCGCGACGCCGCGACGCGAGCGCTGCGATCAGGCGGCGCGTGCGCAGGTCGTCGTCGCCGGATTTTTGCGGTGGCGCGAGGTGCAGGACGGTGCCTGCCAGGCCCGCGATGCGCGCGAGACTCGTGCGGGAATCGAGGTCGCCGCGCACCGGCGTTGCACCCGCGGCCCGCACCGCGTCTGCGCGCTCGGCACGGCGCGCGAGCGCGAATACGCGCGCGCGGTCCGGCCGCTCGCGCAACTGGGCGACGCCGCGCAGGCCGACGTCGCCGCAACCGACAATCAGGATGCGCGCACGGCGCAAGGTTCGTGTGGCAATCATGGTGGAACCATTTTAGCGGCCCGGGCCTCGCGGCGAAGGCCGGCAAGCAAACGCGGCGACCTGACCAAAGCGACCCGCGCCCGGAATCAACCCTCGGATACAGACTTACGCTTCCCTGAATATGGCTTTCAACGTAACGCTCAAGCAAAGCGGCCGGCAATTCCAGGTCGAGCCCGACGAACCCATTCTCAACGCGGCCCTGCGTCAGGGCATCGGCCTGCCTTATGGCTGCAAGAACGGCGCATGCGGCTCGTGCAAGGGCACGGTCTGCAACGGCGAAGTGGAGCAGCGCGCCCACGCGGCTTCGGCGCTTTCCAATGACGAAAGAACGCGCGGCATGGCCCTCTTCTGCTGTGCGACGGCGCAAACCGACCTCGAAATCGATATCCGCGAAGTGGCGGGCGTGGGCGACGTGCAGGTGCGCAAGCTGCCTACCCGCATCGCCGCCATCGAGCGCCGCGCCGACGACGTCGTCGTCCTCAAGCTGCAGCTGCCCGCCAACGAGCGCCTGCAGTATCTGGCCGGCCAGTACCTCGAATTCATCCTCAAGGACGGCACGCGCCGCAGCTACTCGATGGCGAGCGCGCCGCACGAGGAAGGCCCCATCGAGCTGCACATCCGCCACATGCCGGGCGGCAAGTTCACCGACCACGTCTTCTCGCAGATGAAGGAGCGCGACATCCTGCGCTTCGAAGCGCCGCTCGGCACCTTCTTCCTGCGGGAGGATTCCGATAAGCCGATCGTGCTGCTCGCCTCCGGCACCGGCTTCGCGCCGCTCAAGGCGATCGTCGAGCACGCGGTCCACAAGAACCTGAACCGCCCGATGACGCTCTACTGGGGCGCGCGCCAGAAGAAGGACCTGTACCTGATGGATCTCGCCGAGCAATGGGCGAAGGAGATCCCGAACTTCCGCTTCGTGCCGGTGCTCTCCGAGCCCGCCGCCGGCGACAGCTGGACCGGCCGCACGGGCTTCGTGCACCGCGCCGTGATCGAGGATCTGCCCGATCTGTCGGGCCACCAGGTCTATGCGTGCGGCGCGCCGGTGATGGTGGAGTCCGCGCAGCGCGACTTCACGCAGCACCACGGCCTGCCCGACGACGAGTTCTACGCGGACTCGTTCACGAGCGCCGCGGATCTCGCGAACGCCGTCTGAAGCCGGCCCGAGCGGGTCGTTGCGTATGCAATGCATCGCCCCGCCGGGCAGCCGTCACGAAAAATTCTTCGGCCGCCTGGATAAATTCGGCACATTGATGGTTTACATCGCCATTCGGCTTGTCGTATTCTTGCGCCCATGAACTGCATCCTGTCCGCCCTTCGACGTCGCCGCTCGCCCCATCTTTAGGGCCTGGCTACTCGCGGACGCGCGTTGCACTTCTCAACGCACAGCAAGTTCGAATCACGAAAGCCACGGCCAGTCCGTGGCTTTTTGTTTTTCCGCCGTATCGTCTTCAACCCTTGTGCAGCCCCAACGCGGAGCCCGTTGCCATGAATTATTCCGAGTACCCGATCGAGTCGCTGATGTACATCACCAACCGGCCCGAAATCGTTTTCACGCATGGCAAGGGGTCGTGGCTCTACGACAACGAAGGCAAGCGATACCTGGACTTCATCCAGGGTTGGGCCGTCAACAGCCTCGGGCACTGCAACGACGGCATGATCGAGGCGCTGGAAAAGCAGTCGCGCCTGCTCATCAACCCGTCGCCGGCCTTCTACAACGAGCCGATGGCGAAGCTCGCAGGCCTGCTCACCGAGCACAGCTGCTTCGACAAGGTGTTCTTCGCCAACAGCGGCGCCGAAGCCAACGAAGGCGCGATCAAGCTCGCGCGCAAGTGGGGCAAGAAGCATCGTGACGGCGCCTACGAGATCATCACGTTCGACCACAGCTTCCACGGCCGCACGATCGCGACCATGTCGGCGAGCGGCAAGCCGGGCTGGGACACGATCTACGCACCGCAAGTGCCGGGCTTCCCGAAGGCCGACCTGAACGACATCGCCTCGGTCGAGAAGCTCATCAACGCGAAGACCGTCGCCGTGATGCTCGAACCGATCCAGGGCGAAGGCGGCGTGATTCCCGCCACGCGCGAATTCATGCAGCAACTGCGCGCGCTCACGAAGAAGCACGGCATCCTGCTGATCGTCGACGAAGTGCAGAGCGGCTGCGGCCGTGCGGGCACCCTCTTCGCCTACGAACTCTCGGGCATCGAGCCGGACATCATGACGCTCGGCAAGGGCATCGGCGGCGGCGTGCCGCTCGCGGCGCTGCTCGCGAAGAAGGAAATCGCCGTGTTCGAAGCGGGCGATCAGGGCGGCACGTACAACGGCAACCCGCTGATGACCGCCGTGGGCTATTCGGTGATCTCGCAACTGGTTGCGCCCGGCTTCCTCGAAGGCGTGCGTGCCCGCGGCGAGTACCTGCGCGAAAAGCTGCTCGAGCTTTCGGCCGAACGCGGCTTCCAGGGCGAGCGTGGCGAAGGCTTGCTGCGCGCGCTGCTGCTCGGCAAGGACATCGGCCCGGAGATCGTCGAGAAGGCGCGCCTCATGCAGCCGGACGGCCTGCTGCTCAACGCCGCGCGCCCGAACCTGCTGCGCTTCATGCCGGCGCTGAACGTGACGACGCAGGAAATCGACCAGATGATGGCGATGCTGCGCACGATCCTCGACTCGCTGTAACCAGACGGAGCACGAGCGATGTCCGTCACGATCCGCGTGTTCAGCGAAGCCGATACCGACGCGGTGATCGCGCTTTGGCTGCAGGCGTTTCCCGAGTACAACGACGCGAGCCGGCCGCATCGCAATCCGCGTCTGTCGATCGCGAACAAGCTCGGCACGCAGCCGGAGCTGTTCTTCGTTGCTGTTCGCGACGGCGGCGACGTCGACGGCGCGCTCGTCGGCACGGCCATGGCCGGTTACGACGGGCATCGCGGCTGGCTCTACTCGGTCGCCGTCGCGCCCGAAGCGCGGCGCCACGGCCTCGGCACGCGGCTCGTGCGCCATGCGGAAAACGCGCTCGCCGCGCTGGGATGCCTCAAGCTCAACCTTCAGGTGCTCACCGACAAGGCCGAGGTGCTCGCGTTCTACGAGCGGCTCGGCTATCGCGCCGATGCCGTGGTGAGCCTCGGCAAGCGGCTCGCCGTGCAGGAGTCCGAAGCGCTCGCCTGAGCCTGACCGATCGATGCCATGAAAAAAGCCGCATGGGTTCGCACCCATGCGGCTTTTGTCTTTTATGCGGCCGCAAGGACCGCAACGCGATGCAGCTTACTCGCCCAGGTACGCGGCACGCACCTTCGGATCGTCGAGCATCTGCTTGGCCTCGCCTTCCATCGTCACGAGACCCGAGTCCATCACGTAGCCGCGATTGGCCGCCTGCAGCGCAAGGCGTGCGTTCTGCTCCACGAGCAGCACCGTGATGCCTTCCGACGAGATCGTACGCACCACTTCGAAGATCTTCTCGACCATGATCGGCGAGAGACCCATCGAAGGCTCGTCGAGCAGCAAAAGCTTCGGCTTGCTGATGATCGCGCGCGCCATGGCCAGCATCTGCTGCTCGCCGCCCGAGAGCGTGCCTGCGAGCTGCGTCGCGCGTTCCTTCAGGCGCGGGAAGAAGCCGAACATGCGCTCGACGTCCTTCTGGATGCCGTCGTTGTCGCTGCGCAGGTACGCGCCCATCTGCATGTTTTCGAGGATCGACATGCGCGCGAAGATGCCGCGGCCTTCCGGCACCATCGCGAGGCCGCGCTTGAGCAGTTCATACGCAGGCACGCCCTTGATCGACTGGCCCATGTACTCGATGTCGCCAGCCGAGTACGGCTTCAGACCCGTGATGGCCTTCATCGTCGTGGTCTTGCCCGCGCCGTTCGCGCCGATCAGCGTGACGAGTTCGCCCTGGCGAACTTCCATGTCCACGCCCTTGACTGCCTGGATCCCGCCGTAGTTGACCTGCAGACCCTTGATTTTCAGAACCGATGTCGACATCAGTGAACCCCCGCACCCAGATATGCCTCGATCACCTTCGGGTCCTTCTGCACGTCTTGCGGCAGCCCTTCGGAGATCACCTTGCCGTAGTCGAGCACTGTCATCCGGTTGCACAGGCCCATCACCAGTTTCACGTCGTGCTCGATCAGCAGGATGGTCTTGCCATCGGCGCGGATCTTGTCGAGCAGGCGCGTGAGTTCGACCTTCTCGGTCGCGTTCATGCCGGCTGCCGGCTCGTCGAGCGCGAGCAGCTTCGGATCGGTCGCGAGCGCGCGCGCGATTTCCAGACGGCGCTGGTGACCGTACGAGAGGTTGCGCGAGGTGTAGTCCGCGTATTGCGCGATGCCCACGTATTCGAGCAGCTCGATCGCGCGTTCCTTGATCTCGCGCTCTTCCTGACGCTCCGAGGGGGTCTGGAACACGGCGCCGAGCAGGCCGTGCTTCGTGCGCACGTGGCGGCCGACCATCACGTTCTCGAGCGCGGTCATGCCGCCGAACAGGCGAATGTTCTGGAAGGTACGTGCAATGCCGGCCTGCGCCACCTGATACACGGCGGTCGGCGTGTAGGCCGTACCGTCGAGCTTGAATTCGCCCGAATCAGGCGTGTAGAGGCCGGTAATCACGTTGAAGAACGTCGTCTTGCCGGCGCCGTTCGGGCCGATCAGGCCGTAGATCGTGCCTTCCTCGATCTGCAGGCCGACGTCGGACAGCGCCTGCAGGCCGCCGAAGCGCTTGTTCACGCCCTTCACGGACAGGCGGATAGCTTTGTTGCTCATATTCTGTTCTCCCCGTTATGCGCGAACCGGCTTCTTGCTGGCGCGCTTGGCGATCTTCGCGATCTTGTCTTCGTGCTTCGCCGCCGGCCACAGGCCTTCCGAGCGATACAGCATGATGACGACCATGGCGAGGCCGTAGAGCAGCTGGCGAATGACTTCCGTATCGACGACTTCGTGGCCGAACAGCATGTGCTGGAGCGGGCCCATCGTCGAGCGCAGGAACTCGGGGAAAATGGCGAGCAGCACGGCGCCGAGAATCACGCCGGGGATGTGGCCCATGCCGCCCAGCACCACGCAGGCGAGCACGACGACCGATTCCCAGAACGTGAACGATTCCGGCGACACGAAGCCCTGGAACGCACCGAACATCGCACCCGACAGACCGCCGAACGACGCGCCCATCGCAAAGGCGAGCAGCTTGACGTTACGGGTGTTGATACCCATGGCCTTGGCGGCGATTTCGTCCTCGCGGATCGCGGCCCATGCGCGGCCGATACGCGAGTGCTGCAGACGCGTACACACCCAGATCACGAGCAGCGCGCAGATCACGAACACGTAGTAGTACATGTAGACCGACGTGAACGTGAAGCCGAGGATCTCGTGCGGCTGCGCGAGATTGAAGCCGAACACCTGCAGCGGCGCGACGCCGGTAATGCCCTGCGGCCCGTTGGTGATGTTCACCGGACGGTCGAGGTTGTTCATGAAGATACGAACGATTTCCCCGAAGCCCAGGGTCACGATGGCGAGGTAGTCGCCACGCAGACGCAGCGTCGGCGCGCCGAGCAGCACGCCGAACAGCGCGGCGAGCGCCATGGCGCACGGAATCACGATCCAGTACGGCGTGTGCAGGCCGCCCGGGAACATGTTGGCGATCCACGTGAACTGCATGGTCAGGTGCGGCGACGTGAGCAGCGCAGCGACGTAGGCGCCCACCGCGTAGAACGCGATATAGCCCAGGTCCAGCAGGCCGGCGAAGCCCACCACCACGTTCAGGCCCAGCGCGAGCATCACGTACAGCATCGCGAAGTCGAGCACGCGCACCCAGTAGTTGCCGCCCGCGGCGCCCACCACGAAGGGGAGCGCTGCCACGACGATGGCCGTCACGATGCCGACCGTGAGGGTCTTCGTCATGTTCTTTTCGGGGATGAGCGTCGTCGACGGCTCGATCGGTTGAATTGAAGTCATGTTGTGTTACTCCCTCTTATGCGCGGTCCGCGACACGTTCGCCCAGCAGCCCCGACGGACGGAACACGAGCACGACGATCAGCACGATGAATGCGAAGACGTCCTGATAGTTACTGCCGAACACCCCGCCGGTCAGGTTGCCGATGTAGCCTGCGCCGAGCTGCTCGATCAGGCCGAGCACCACGCCGCCGACCATCGCGCCGCCGAGGTTGCCGATACCGCCCAGCACCGCGGCCGTGAAGGCCTTCATGCCGGGGATGAAACCCATGTAGAAGTGCGCGTTGCCGTATTCCGAGGCGATCATCACGCCGGCCAGCGCGGCGAGCGCCGAGCCGATCATGAACGTGGCCGAGATCACGAAGTTCGGGTTCACGCCCATCAGCGAGGCATTGTTCGGGTTCTCGGCGATGGCGCGCATGGCGCGGCCGAGCTTGGTCTTGTGCACGAGGAGCAGGAGACCCGCCATCACGACGAACGCGACGACGATGATGACGATTTCCGTCATCGAGATCACGGCGCCAACGCCGGTCTCAGTGGGCTTGATGACGTTGATCGGATCGGTCGAGATGAGCTGGGGGAACGCGAGCGGATTGCGGCCCCAGATGATCATGGCGAGCGTCTGCAGCAGGATCGACACCCCGATCGCGGTGATCAGCGGTGCGAGGCGCGGCGCGCGGCGCAGCGGCCGGTACGCGACCTTTTCGATCGTGTACCCGACGACCGCACACACGACCGCGGCAACCGCGAGCGCAATGCACAGCGTGGGGATGTTCCCCAGGCCCGGGAAATGATTGTGGAGCACGTTGATCGCGGAGAGCGCGACCATGGCGCCCACCATGAGCACGTCGCCATGCGCGAAGTTGATGATGCCCAGAATCCCGTACACCATGGTGTAGCCCAGTGCGATGATGGCGTAGATGCTGCCAAGCACCAGCCCATTCAGGATCTGCTGGATGAAAATATCCATTTAATGCTCCTTAGCCCGTGCAACCGGATTCGCGCTCGTCATCGGCCGGTGGGCGATGTTTTACGGAACCGCAACGACACTTTCGGGTATTGAAGTAAAAACCGGTAACGGTTGGCCGCCCTGGTTTGCGTTGCCGCTGTGTTGCAGCGGCAGGCTCGCCAAAAGCGGATGCAAAAACGGCACCGTCGGATGGTTCGGTGCCGTCGGGTTCAATCAACTACGCGTCATATTCACGTTGGCGTATTCGCGGCGAGCCTTGCGGCCGGCAAACGCGAATGCGTCAAACGCCATGACTCCCTCTCCCCGGCCACCCGCGCACTGCGGGATCTCAGCTGCGAGATCCGTCGCGCCCAGGCGGCGAACCGGCGTGACAACGCCGGTGCATGCAAAAGCAATCTGCATGCCAGAAATGATCGATGTTGCGCTCGTGCCCGTCTCGACATTGCGGCTGTGCCACGTGTGGCAGGGCGCAACCGCATTGATCGATGACGCGGCAAAAGCCGAATTGAATTGCATTAATCAGGTCTCCTGCGCCTTCCGAAATGCTTGCCTGATGGCCTTCTCATGGGATGTCCAGCCTTCAGAACGCGCGCATTGTAACGCCAATTATGCGACGGGCAATATTGTTGAGCCGGCAGGGTTTTCCTGCATTGCAACCATATTTTTAGATAACCACCCGAGAGGGGTTGCACCGCAGGTTGCGCCGCATTTTCGTGCACCAGTTGCACCAAAAATCGACAAGCTTCGCATCATGTGTTGCAGATAATGGCCGCAATGCCTTGTCGGGCGGGCATTCGTTCAAATGAAGGATATTTAAGGGAGGGCATAATAATGCCGCTCCGGCGTGGTGCATTCGTGTCGAAAGCGTGTCAATTGCCCCATATATTCGGGGTCACACCACGCAATTCGGCCCTGCACGCTAGAGAAAACACTAATAAGAGCACCCGGCCAAATGTGAGGTTAACCTGCCTCTTCTCATCATGCGACCCTTATTATTGGCATTCAGCATCTGTCACGGGCATAAAAAAACGCGCCACATGGGCGCGTTCTCGCGGAGTGCGGGAGGCGTCAGCCTGGCTGACCGAGTCCGCGCGGCAACGGGAATGCAATGTTCTCCTCGATGCCTTCGAGCGCACGCACGTTGCGCGCACCAAGTTCGTGCAGGCGGCGAATGATCTCCTGAGCGAGCGCTTCGGGAGCCGAGGCGCCAGCCGTCAGGCCGATCCGGCGCTTGCCGGCGAGCCACTGGGGGTCGATCTGCTCGGGCGCATCCACCATATAGGCAGGAATGCCGCGCTTCTCGGCCACTTCACGCAACCGGTTCGAATTAGAACTGTTCGGGCTGCCCACCACGATCACGACGTCGCACTGCGGCGCCATGAACTTGACGGCGTCCTGGCGATTCTGCGTGGCGTAGCAGATGTCCTGCTTCTTCGGCTCGCGAATGGACGGAAAGCGCGCCTTGAGCGCCGCGATGATTTCCGCGGCGTCGTCCACCGAGAGCGTGGTCTGCGTGACGAACGCCACGCGCTGCGGGTCGCGCAGCTTGAGCGCCTCGACATCGGCAATGTCTTCGACGAGGTACATGCCCTCGGCCACCTGCCCCATGGTGCCTTCCACTTCCGGATGGCCCTTGTGCCCGATCATGACGATGTCGAGCCCTTCGTCGCGCATCTTCGCGACTTCCACGTGCACCTTCGTGACGAGCGGGCAGGTCGCGTCGTAGACGCGCAGGCCGCGCGCCTCGGCGTCGGCGCGCACCGACTTGGAAACGCCGTGCGCGCTGAAGATCACCGTGTTGCCGGACGGGACTTCATCGAGCTGCTCGATGAAGATCGCCCCCTTCTTGCGCAGGTCTTCGACGACATAGGCGTTGTGGACGATCTCGTGACGCACGTAGATCGGTGCGCCATGAAGCTGGATGGCGCGCTCGACGATCTCGATGGCCCGATCGACGCCGGCGCAAAAGCCGCGCGGCTGGGCGAGCAGGATTTCCGCGTCGGCCAGTTCTGCGATGAGGGACGTGTCCGTGTTGGTCATGGGCTTTAAAGGATTCCGATGATTTGCACTTCGAACGCAACCGCCTGGCCAGCGAGCGGGTGGTTGAAGTCGAACAGGGCGGAGGTCTCGTTCACTTCCTTGAGCACACCCGCGTAGCGCCCGCCGTTGGGGGCATTGAATTCGATCAGGTCGCCCGGGCTGAACTCCTCGCCGATCATGCCGTTCTCGCGCAGGGTCTTGAGCGAGACGCGCTGGATCAGGTCGGGGTTGCGCTGGCCGAAAGCGACGCCGGGTTCTAGCTGAAAGGTCGAGTGGTGACCCACCTTCAGGCCCTGCAGAATCTCTTCCAGCGGCGGCGCAAGCTGGCCGGCGCCCATCAGCAGGGTGGCGGGACGGTCGACAAAGGTATTGACGATTTCGGTGCCATCGGCGAGTGAAAGCCGGTAATTCAGCGTCACGTGGGAACCGGATTTCACTTCGGAGATGTCGATGATGCTCATGCGTAACTCATTTCGTCGTAACGCGCGCTTCGCGCGTGCGCGCCGCAAGGCGCCGGTCCGGCCTGCCTCGGGCGGCCGGAAAGCATCTATTGTAAGCCAGTTGGCCGAGGCGGTCGCGGCACGATTGTGCACTGCCAACGCTCACACTCGCGCGCGCCGCGCACGCCTTATTTGTCTGTGGAGATTGCCATGAGGGAACCTGCCTGCATGCCGGATACGGCGCCCGATACCGTCGGCGGCGCCCTCGCCGTCCGCCTGCCCGGGCCGGGCTGCGCGGAGCGCGGCCCCCGCAGCGGCGCCCGCCCCGCTCCGGCAGCGCCTGCGGTCTCGACCCACGAGAACGCGGCGCCAGCGGCACCACGCCGCGACATGCCCCGCGAGCGGCTGCGCTCGGTCGGCGCCGCCGCGCTCTCGGACGTGGAGTTGCTCGCGATCCTGCTCGGCTTCGGCTTGCCGGGCCACGATGTCTTCGAGGTGGCGCGCACGCTGCTGGCCCAATTCGGCTCGCTGCGCGCCATGCTCGACGCGCCGCCCGAAGAATTCGAGGCCCTGCGCGGCATCGGGCCCGCAAAAGCCGCGATGCTGCAAGCGGTGACGGAACTCGCGCGGCGGGCGCTCGCGCAGGCGCTCGACGACAAGCCGCTCGTCGACTCTCCCGGTGCGGTCGAGGACTATTTGCGCCTCCTGATCGGCGGGCGGCCGCACGAGGTGTTCGTTTGCCTCTTTCTGGACGCGCGCCATCGGCTGATCCGCACAGAGGAAAGCTCGCGCGGCTCGCTCACGCGCATGGCGGTGTATCCGCGCGAAATCGTGCGGCGCGCGCTGACGCTCAATGCCGCGAGCCTGATCGTCGCCCATAATCACCCTTCGGGCGCGGTGCAGCCGAGCGCGAGCGACCGGCGCCTCACGCGGGTGTTGCGCGAAACGCTGGCGCTCGTGGAGGTTCAACTCATCGACCACCTGGTCATCGGCACCCGGGAGACGTTTTCCTTCGCGCGCCAAGGCTGGAGCTGAGGCGGCACACAACACCATGTGCAAATTGGGTTTGATTTTCCAGGACTTTTTCTGCTAGAATTACGGTTTGCCTATTTCCAACCCTGTTCCGAAGCCCATCGAGGCGTTCCAGGGGAAATATGGCCTGGGTTCGAGGTTGTCTCTCATCCATACGTGAGCGCGCTCTTGGTCCGGCCATTTCTCGCCTGGGAAACTTAAGCGGCTCTCGAACTCAGAATTTCCGTAGGAGTGTCTCATGGCACGTGTATGCCAAGTCACTGGGAAAGCGCCGATGAGCGGCAACAACGTTTCCCACGCTAACAACAAAACCAAGCGCCGTTTCCTCCCGAATCTGCAAAACCGCCGTTTCTGGGTTGAAAGCGAGAACCGTTGGGTGCGTCTGCGCATCTCGAACGCAGGCCTGCGCCTGATCGACAAGAACGGCATCGATTCCGTGCTCGCAGACCTGCGCGCACGCGGCGAACTGTAAGGAGTAAATCATGGCCAAGGGCGTCCGCGACAAGATCAAGCTGGAATCGACCGCAGGTACGGGTCACTTCTACACGACCACGAAGAACAAGCGCAACATGCCGGAAAAAATGTCGATCAAGAAGTTCGACCCGGTTGTTCGCAAGCACGTCGAGTACAAGGAAACCAAGATCAAGTAATTGATCGGGTTTCTAGCCTGACGAAGACGGAAAAACCCCGCTTTTTAGCGGGGTTTTTCTTTTTGCGCGCCCGCCCCGCCTCGGTTCGCGCGCTGCAACGGTGTTTTAACGGCGGCGCCCAAACTGGCGCTATCCGTTCGCTCCTCTCTCGGAGTATGCTTCCCGCTTTATACCGGCTGCCACACGCGTGTCATATGCCATGACGGCGCAGGACCGCGGCAAACGCGGTGGCCAGAAAGCGTAGAACAAGAGAGACGGAGAAGCAGGATCATGAATTTCGATGTAGCGATCGTCGGCAGCGGCCTCGCAGGACTGAGCGTCGCGCTGAATCTCGCCGGTTCGCGTCGCGTCGTGATCATCGCCAAGCGCGCGATGACCGAAGGTGCAAGTGACCGCGCGCAGGGCGGCATTGCCGCCGTGCTCGATTCGACCGACAGCGTGGAGAACCACGTGGACGATACGCTCGTCGCCGGCGGCGGCCTGTGCGACGAGGCAGCCACGCGCTACATCGTCGAGCATGGCCGCGCGGCCATCGAATGGCTGATTGCCCAGGACGTGCCGTTCACGAAGGACGCCGCCGCCGAGCTCGGCTTTCATCTCACGCGCGAAGGCGGCCACAGCCATCGCCGCATCATCCACGCCGCCGACGCCACCGGCCACGCGGTCGTGCAAACGCTGCTCGAACGTGCGCGCTCGCACCCGAACATCACGATCCTCGAAGACCATCAGGCGATCGACGTCATCACGTCCGACCGGCTGGGTCTGCCGGGCCGTCGCTGCCACGGCCTCTATGCGCTCGATCTGAAAAACGACCGCACGGTGACGATCCAGGCGCCGCACACGGTGCTCGCCACGGGCGGCGCGGGTAAGGTCTACCTGTACACGACGAATCCCGACACGGCCACCGGCGACGGCATCGCCATGGCGTGGCGCGCAGGCTGCCGGGTGGCGAACATGGAGTTCATCCAGTTCCACCCCACCTGCCTGTTCCACCCGCACGCCAAGTCGTTCCTGATTTCGGAAGCCGTGCGCGGGGAAGGCGGCGTGCTGCGCCTGCCCGACGGCACCCGCTTCATGCCCGCGCACGACGCGCGCGCCGAACTGGCGCCACGCGACATCGTCGCCCGCGCGATCGACTTCGAGATCAAGAAGCACGGCATCGACTGCGTGCATCTCGACATCAGCCATCAGCCGCCGGCGTTTCTCGAAGAGCATTTCCCGACCATCCTCGCGCGCTGCCGCGAATTCGGCATCGACATCACGAAGGAGCCGATTCCCGTGGTGCCCGCCGCGCATTACACCTGTGGCGGCGTCGTCACCGACCTGGCCGGGCGCACCGATCTCGCGGGCCTCTACGCCGTGGGCGAGACGTC
The DNA here is from genome assembly GCF_040965595.1 of Paraburkholderia sp. EG287B. Classification (NCBI taxonomy): domain Bacteria; kingdom Pseudomonadati; phylum Pseudomonadota; class Betaproteobacteria; order Burkholderiales; family Burkholderiaceae; genus Paraburkholderia; species Paraburkholderia sp. EG287B. The sequence goes on along the minus strand of NZ_JBFRCG010000005.1, from coordinate 309,192 downwards.
GTACACGGGCCTGCACGGCGCGAACCGCCTTGCGAGCAACTCGCTGCTCGAGTGCCTCGTGATCGGCCGCTCGGCGGCCGAGGCGATCGAGGCGATCGAGGCGGAAGGGTTCAGTGCGGGCGCGCATGCGCCGCTGCCCGACTGGGACGAAAGCCGCGTCTCCGATTCCGACGAGGAAGTCGTCGTGGCCCACAACTGGGACGAGCTGCGTCGGCTGATGTGGAATTACGTCGGCATCGTGCGCACCGACAAGCGGCTCGAGCGCGCCCAACATCGCATCGCCCTGCTGCGCGATGAAATTCTCGAGTACTACGCAAATTTCCGCGTCACGCGCGACGTGCTGGAATTGCGCAACCTCGTCGAAGTCGCTTCGCTGATCGTGGAAAGCGCACGCTCGCGCCGCGAGAGCCGTGGCCTGCACTACAGCCGCGACTGGCCGAACTCGCTGCCCAAGGCGCTGCCGACCGTGCTCGCGCCGGAGCGCGTACGCAATCGCACGGTTTCATGAGCCGGACGAATTAAAAGCGCCGCAAAAACAAAGGCCGCCTCATCGCGAGGCGGCCTTTTTCGTTCTGGTTCAACTGGGCGTTGCCAGCTTCAGACAATGCGCATCGAAAAGTCCGTCGCGCGCACGTCCTTCGTCAACGCGCCAATCGATACGCGGTCCACGCCCGTTTCCGCGATCGTGCGCACCGTGTCGAAACTCACGCCGCCCGAGACTTCGAGCACCGCACGCCCCGCCGTGAGCTTCACCGCGTCGCGCATCATGTCGAACGAGAAGTTGTCGAGCAGCACCGACTCCGCGCCGTGCGCGAGCGCCGCGTCGAGCTGCTCGAGCGTCTCGACTTCGATCTGGATCGGCACGCCCGCATCGAGCGCGAGTGCTGCGTCCATCGCCGCGCCCACGCCGCCTGCCGCAGCAATGTGGTTTTCCTTGATCAGGATGCCGTCGTAAAGCGCGAGACGCTGGTTTTCGCCGCCGCCCACGCGCACCGCGTACTTCTGCGCGAGGCGCAGGCCGGGCATCGTCTTGCGCGTGTCCAGAATGCGCGTGCTTGTGTGCGCGATCATGTCGACGTAGCGGCGCGTCACGCTCGCCACGCCCGAAAGCAGCTGCAGGAAGTTCATCGCGTTGCGCTCGGCCGTGAGCAGCGAGCGCGCCGGACCGCGCAGCGAGCAGACGGTCGTGTCGGCGGCCATGCGCTCGCCTTCGCGATAGTGCCAGCGCACTTCGATGCGCGGATCGACCTGCTTCACCACGCCGTCGAACCAGAGCACGCCGCACAGCACCGCGTCTTCGCGCACGATGATGCGCGCGTCGCGCATTTCATCGGCGGGCACGAGACGGCCGGTCTGGTCGCCGGGGCCCACGTCTTCCGCGAGCGCGTCCGCCACGTTGCGTGCGATCGCGGCGTCGAACGCCGCGCCGTACTGCGCGCGCACTTCAGCCAGCACGGGCGCAACGGCATCGACTGCGAGCAATTCGAGTGCGCCCATTTACGCCGCTCCCACTTGCGAGAACAGCGCGGTGTCGCGCGCGAGGTCGCCGCTCGCCTGCACGCGGCGCTTGTGCTCCGCCGCGAACGCCAGCATGCGATCGATCGGCAGACGCGCGCGCTCGCCGATCGCGCTGTCGACGTGAATCTCGTTGTGACCGCGCTCCAGCACATCGGCGAGATTCGCCAGACCGTTCATGGCCATCCACGGGCAATGCGCGCAGCTCTTGCAGGTGGCGCTGTTGCCGGCCGTCGGCGCTTCGATGAAGGTCTTGCCCGGCGCCGCGAGGCGCATCTTGTGCAGAATGCCGAGATCGGTTGCGACGATGAAGCGTTGCGCGTCGAGCTTCACGGCGGCGTCGATCAGCTGCGTGGTCGAGCCGACCACGTCCGCGAGCGCGACGACGCTTTCAGGCGATTCGGGGTGGACGAGAATCCTGGCGTCCGGATATTCGGCGCGCAGCAGATCGAGCTCGACGCCCTTGAACTCGTCATGCACGAGGCACGAGCCTTGCCACAGCAGCATGTCGGCGCCGGTCTTCTTCTGGATGTAGCTGCCCAGGTGCCGGTCCGGCGCCCACAGAATCTTTTCGCCCTTCGCGTGCAAGTCGGCGACGATCTCGAGACCGATGGACGACGTGACCATCCAGTCCGCGCGCGCCTTCACGGCCGCGCTCGTGTTCGCATAGACGACCACGGTGCGGTCCGGATGCTCGTCGCAGAACGCCGAGAATTCGTCGATGGGGCAGCCGAGATCGAGCGAGCAGGTCGCGTCGAGGTCGGGCATGAGAATTCGCTTGTTCGGACTCAGAATCTTCGCGGTCTCGCCCATGAAGCGCACGCCCGCCACGACGAGCGTCTGTGCCTCGTGGTCGCGGCCGAAGCGCGCCATCTCGAGCGAATCGGCCACGCAGCCGCCGGTTTCGTCGGCGAGCTCCTGCAATTCGGCATCCACATAATAGTGCGCGACAAGCACCGCCTTCTCGCGCTTGAGCAACGCGCGAATCCGCTCCTTCAATGCCACGCGCTCTGCCGTGGACGGCGCATCGGGCACGCGTGCCCAAGCCTGTCCAACGCTGCAGACGGCACCCTGCGGCCGGTCGTATTCGACCTTCCTGATCGCCTGACTCATCATCTCCTGCCCCTACCGATCGCCGCGCCATGAAGCCATTGTGGGGACTCCGGCTTTTTTGCGGCCCAAAAAGAAAAACCCCGCCAGCGCGGGGTTTTGTGACGTCTCGTCATTCTAAAGGATTTTCCTGCGCCCCACTGAGGGGCCAAAATCCGCTCGGGACGATCAAGCCGGTGATCAGGCGTAGCGGCGCAGGCGCGAAGCGAATTCCTGCAGCGCCTTGATACCGCTTTGTTCGGCGCGATGGCACCAATCCTGGAGCTGCGTGAGCAGCTGTTCGCGCGAGGCGCTCGAACGTTCCCAGATCGCGGCGAGTTCGTTGCGCAGTTCGATGAACGTGCACAGCTTCTGGCTGTTCGCGAAGATTTGCGGCAGCTGGCGCTTTTGGGGTTCGTTCAGGCTGGCTTCTTCCTTGTCGAACCACTTGCGCGCGCCGCGCATGACCTTGTACTTCTCGCGCTCGCCCACTTCCTTCAGGTGCGCCAGTTCCTGGCGGTACGCCTGCTTCACGGCCTTCGCGTAGCTCGCCATGACTTCATAGCGGTTCGAGAGCACGGCCTGCAGCGTCTCGTGGTCGGCCACGAGCTTGCCCTTGGCGAGACGCGGGGTCGGCGCGACCTTCTTCACCTTGGCAAGGCCAACCGCCTGCATCATGCGGATATACATCCAGCCGATGTCGAACTCGTACCACTTGTTCGAGAGCTTCGCCGAAGTCGCGAACGTGTGGTGGTTGTTGTGCAACTCTTCGCCGCCAATGATGATGCCGAACGGCAGAAGGTTCGTGCTCGCGTCGGACGAATTGAAGTTGCGGTAGCCCCAGAAGTGGCCGAGGCCGTTCACGACGCCTGCGGCCCAGAACGGAATCCACGCCATCTGCACGGCCCACACGGTGAGGCCGACGGCGCCGAACAGCGCGACGTCGATCACCATCATGATGCTCACGCCGAGAATGGGGTAGCGCGTGTAGACGTTGCGCTCCATCCAGTCGTTGGGCGTGCCGTGGCTGAAACGGCGCAGCGTTTCTTCGTTCTTTGCTTCGGCGCGATAGAGTTCGGCGCCTTCGAGCAGCACCTTCCAGATGCCACGCGTTTGCGGGCTGTGCGGATCTTCTTCCGTTTCGCACTTGGCGTGGTGCTTGCGGTGGATCGCGGCCCACTGGCCCGTGAGCATGCCCGTGGTCATCCACAGCCAGAAGCGGAAGAAGTGGCTCGCGATGGGATGCAGATCCAGCGCGCGGTGCGCCTGGCAGCGGTGCAGGTACACCGTCACGCCGATGATCGTGATGTGGGTGACCACCACTGCGAACAGCACGATCTGCCACCACGAGAAATGGAGCACCCCGTGGGCGAGGAAATCAAGCAGGGAGTTCAACAAGGCATTTACCTGTGAAGCGAAGCGCGTCGGCCTTTCAGCCAGGCGCCGGTGTCAAGAAAGTGAAAGCGACTAGATGCGATTGGACGGCATTCTACTAGAACCGTTCCAAGTGTTTGTAACAAAGGGAGATTTTTTTCTTTAATGGTTACGGCGTCAACATCTGAAGGGCGTTTCGAGGCGCTTTGCCGCAGCTCAATTGGCACTTTCCATGATATCTGGCCCCATCTAGTCTTTCACCGCGATCCCATCTTCCGCACGCTCTACAGGAATCCTGGTTCGAGTTGCCCCGCATCGCCTGATTATTCGATGCGATACGGCGCTCGCTCGGAATCAGGGCGCGATGATGCGTATGTCACCGCCCTGAACAGGGTCCGCGTCGAAGATGTCGCCAATACGCAACGAGCAATCGGCCAACACGGCTATCGCGGACCGCCCGGCTTCTCCCCACCGGACGGTCCCGCAAACATCGCACCTGCCGCGCGGCTTACTCCAGTGCGGCGTCCGGCTCGGCCGCTTCGCCTTCCTGCGCCTTCGCGATTGCGTCGGACGCCTCTTGCTCCGCTGCGGCTTCTTCGGGCGTGGTCTGCGCGCCGGCGGCCTTGCTCTTCGGCTTCGCTTCGCCGCGACGCTCCAGCACGGCGGCAAAGAAGCCGTCGGTGGCGTGGCGGTGCGGCCACAGCGACAGGTAGTCACCCGTGTCGAGGCCCACGCGCTGCTCGGCCAGCACGTCGCGCGCGCTCACCAGCACGAACTCGGGGTGCGCCTCGAGGAACTGCTTCACGACCGCTTCGTTCTCGGCTTCGAGAATGCTGCAGGTCGCGTAGACGAGACGGCCGCCGCGCTTGAGCAGGCGCGCCGCGCTCGTGAGAATCGAAAGCTGCTTGGGCGCGAGTTCGGCGATCGACTCCGGCGACTGGCGCCACTTGAGGTCGGGGTTGCGGCGCAGCGTGCCGAGGCCCGAGCACGGCGCATCCACGAGCACGCGGTCGATCTTGCCGATCAGCCGCTTGATCTTGGCGTCGTGCTCGCTGTCGATCAGCACGGGATTGACGTTCGAAAGGCCGCTGCGCGCGAGGCGCGGCTTGAGCTTGGCGAGGCGCCGGTCGGACACGTCGAAGGCGTAGAGCCGGCCCGTCGAGCGCATCATCGCGCCGAGCGCCAGCGTCTTGCCGCCCGCGCCCGCGCAGAAGTCCACGACCATCTCGCCGCGGCGCGGCGCCAGCAGCGTGCACAGCAGCTGGCTGCCCTCGTCCTGCACCTCGAACCAGCCGTTCTTGAACGAGTCGAGTTTCGCGAGCGCGGGCTTGCCCGTCACGCGCACGCCGAACGGCGCGAATGGCGTTTCGCCGCCTTCGATGCCCGACTCGGACAGCGCGCGGATCAGCTCCTCGCGACTCGCCTTGATGGGATTGGCGCGCAGATCGAGCGGCGCCGGGTAATTGAGCGCGGCGGCCAGTTGCGCGAGTTCGGTGGGCTCAAAGCGCGTTTCCAGCGCCTTCATGATCCACTCCGGCAGATTCAGCTGCACGCGCAGCGGCAGGCTTGCCGGGTCGATCTTCGCGACGTGCTCGAGCCAGGTCGCCTCGGCGTCCGAGACGAACGGACGGATCGCCGAGCGGCCCGCCGTCGCCATCAGGCCGAGCAGCGTGAGGCGGCGCGTCGGGCTGCCCGCGCCGCTTTCGGCCAGGTGCGCGAACTCCATGCGCCGGCGCAGCACCGCGAACACGGCTTCGGCGATCACCCCGCGCTCGGCGTGGCCGAGCTTCGGATGCTCGCGGAAGAAGCGGCTCGTCACGGCGTCGGCCGGACCCGTGAATTTCAGGACGTCGGCAAGCAACGTTTCAGTCTGTCCAATCAGAAAACCATGCAGTCTCATGCGCCCTCCCCGGCGGCTTGCGAGTCGTCAAAGAAGAGCCACTGTGGCTCGGCCGGCGTGAGCGTCACGCGTTCGCCGTCGAGCGCGAGGCGCCCTTCGACGAACCAGCGCACCGCGCGCGGATACATCAGATGTTCGGTCTTGAGCACGCGCGCGGCGAGTGCCGCGGCGTCGTCGCCCGTGCGCACCGGAACCACCGACTGCGCGACGATCGGACCATGATCGAGCGTGGGCGTGACGAAATGCACCGTCGCGCCGTGCACGCGGCAGCCGGCGTCGAGCGCCTGCTGGTGCGTCTTGAGGCCCGGAAACATCGGCAGCAGCGAAGGATGGATATTGAGCATCCGACCCGCATAGTGGCCGACGAACGATTCGGTCAGCACGCGCATGAAGCCCGCCAGCACGACGAGGTCCGGCGCGTAGCCGTCGATGACTTGAGCGAGCGCCGCGTCGAAGCTGGCGCGATCGGGAAACTGGCGGTGGTCGACGACCGCCGTGGCAATGCCGTTCGAAGCCGCGAACGCGAGGCCCGCGGCGTCAGGACGGTTGGCAATCACGGCGGCGATGCGCGCGCCCCAAGCTTCCCGCGCGCAGGCGCGCACGATGGCTTCCATGTTGCTGCCCCGCCCCGAAATCAGGATGACGAGATTTTTCATCCGCGGATTTTATCATCGGGGGGCCGGCTCAACGCTCGTGCGGCGGCGATCGTCGCCTCGTGCGTTTATAATCTTCTGTTTCGTCGCGGTCCTTGGGGCCGCGAGTGGCCGGGTCAGTCGGCCAACAGTCGATCATTGGCACGCGTGCTGCGCCAGCGCGCTTTTCGAGGTTCCACCAGGTTCCGCTATCGTGAGAGTCTTCCGCGGTCTTCCCAATGCCGAAAGCCGCGCGCCCTGCGCGCTGACCATCGGCAATTTCGACGGTGTCCACCGCGGGCATCAGGCATTGCTCGCGCGCGTGCGCGCGGCAGCCGACGCGCGCGGCCTGCCCGTCTGCGTGATGACCTTCGAGCCGCATCCGCGCGAGTTCTTCAACCCGGCCAGCGCCCCGCCGCGCATCGCCATGCTGCGCGACAAGCTCGAGGCGCTGCGCGAAAACGGCGTGGACCGCGTGGTGGTCGAGCATTTCAATCACACGTTCGCGAGCCAGTCGCCCGAGGCGTTCGTCGAGCGCATCATCGTGGGCGGGCTGCACGCGCGCTGGATGATGATCGGCGACGACTTCCGCTATGGCGCAAAGCGCGCGGGCGACTTCACTTCGCTGCAGGCCGCGGGCGCGCAGCACGGCTTCGAAGTCGAGCAGATGGCGACCGTGGCCGACCCTTCGGGCGTGCGCATTTCCAGCTCCGCCGTGCGTGCGCAACTGCACGCGGGCGACCTCGACGCCGCGCGCGCCTCGCTGGGCCGCGGCTATCACATCAGCGCGCACGTCACGCACGGCCTGAAACTCGGGCGCGACCTGGGCTTCCCCACGATGAACCTGCTGATCGGCCACAAGCGGCCGGCGCTCAAGGGTATTTTCGTCGTGATGGTGCATGGCATTGCCGACCATCCGCTGCCGGGCGTCGCGAGCCTCGGCCTGCGCCCGACCGTGGACGACTCGGGCCGCGTGCTGCTCGAGGTGCATCTGCTCGACTGGCACGGCGACGCCTACGGCAAGCTCGTGCGCGTCGAGTTTCTCAAGAAGCTGCGTGACGAGGAGAAGTTTCCCGACCTCGAAACGCTTACCGCCGCGATCGCTCGCGACGTGGCGAACACGCGCGCGTGGTTCGCCGCCGCGGGCGCAGACGTGGCCGGCGGCGCCTCCACCGGCTTCGCCACCTCGGCCACCGACCGAATTAGGTGACCCGCGGCCCGCGTGCGCGGGCTGCCCCGCCCCCAGGCGCCGCGTGCACACAGCACGGCATGCAGCGCCCGAGGCGACGGTTGCGCGGCATCGGCCGCAACGCTGACGCCATGCATCCCCCGAATTCCACGTGATCTCACCATGAGCGACAAGAAAGCATCCTCCGGCAAGCCACAGAAGACCGAATCCAAATACCCCGTCAACCTGCTCGACACTCCGTTCCCGATGCGCGGCGACCTGCCGAAGCGCGAGCCGCAATGGGTCAAGGAATGGGAAGAGAACCAGGTCTACGAGAAGATCCGCGCGGCTTCGAAGGGCCGCAAGAAGTTCATCCTGCACGACGGCCCGCCGTATGCGAACGGCGACATCCACCTCGGCCACGCGGTGAACAAGATCCTCAAGGACATGATCGTCAAGGCGCGCAATCTCGCGGGCTTCGACGCGGTCTACGTGCCGGGCTGGGACTGCCACGGCATGCCGATCGAAATCCAGATCGAGAAGCAGTTCGGCAAGTCGCTGCCCGCCCAGGAAGTGATGCAGAAGGCGCGCGAGTACGCGGCCGGCCAGATCGAGACGCAAAAGAAGGGCTTCAAGCGCCTGGGCGTGCTCGGCGACTGGAACAACCCGTACAAGACGATGAACTTCGCGAACGAGGCCGGCGAGATCCGCGCCCTCGCGAAGATCATCGAGAAGGGCTATGTGTTCCGGGGCCTCAAGCCCGTGAACTGGTGCTTCGACTGCGGCTCGGCGCTCGCCGAAGCCGAAGTCGAGTACAAGGACAAGACCGACCCGACCATCGACGTGCTGTTCACGTTCGCGCAACCGGCCGAAACGGCGGCCGCGTTCGGCCTGCCCGCGCTGCCGCGCGAGGAAGGCGGCATCGTGATCTGGACCACCACGCCCTGGACGATTCCGTCGAACCAGGCGCTGAACGTGCATCCGGAGATCGACTACGCGCTCGTGGACACGCAACGCGGCCTGCTGATCCTCGCCGTCGAGCGCGTGGAAGCGTGCATGAAGGAGTTCGGCCTCGAAGGCAAGATCGTCGCCACGACGAAGGGCGAGAAGCTCTCGCTGCTGCGCTTCAATCACCCGCTCGCCTCGGCGCACCCGGGCTACAAGCGCACCTCGCCGATCTATCTCGGCGACTACGTCACGACCGACACCGGCACGGGCATCGTGCACTCCGCGCCCGCCTACGGCGTGGAAGACTTCGTGTCGTGCAAGGCGCACGGCATGGCCGACTCGGACATCATCAGCCCGGTGATGGGCGATGGCCGCTACATCGAATCGCTGCCGCTGTTCGGCGGCCTCTCGATCTGGGCGGCGAACCCGAAGATCGTCGACGCACTCGACGCCGCCGGCACGCTCCTGCGCAGCGAGAAGTACCTGCACAGCTACATGCACTGCTGGCGCCACAAGACGCCGATCATCTACCGCGCGACCTCGCAGTGGTTCGCGGGCATGGACGTTCTGCCTGCGGACGGCGGCAAGACGCTGCGCGAAACGGCGCTCGAAGGCATCGAGGCGACGGCGTTCTACCCCTCGTGGGGCAAGCAGCGCCTCTATTCGATGATCGCCAACCGCCCGGACTGGACGCTCTCGCGCCAGCGCCAATGGGGCGTGCCGATGGCGTTCTTCGTGCACAAGGAAACCGGCGAGCTGCATCCGCGCACGCTGGAGCTGCTCGAGCAGGTGGCGCAGCGCGTGGAGAAGGAAGGCATCGAAGCGTGGCAGACGCTCGACCCGCGCGAGCTGATCGGCGACGACGCCAACCTGTACGAGAAGAACCGCGACACGCTCGACGTGTGGTTCGACTCGGGCACGACGCACTGGCACGTGCTGCGCGGCTCGCACAAGGACGAACTGCAGTTCCCGGCCGACCTCTACCTGGAAGGCTCGGACCAGCACCGCGGCTGGTTCCACTCGTCGCTGCTCACGGCGTCGATGCTCGACGGCCGCCCGCCCTACAACGCGCTGCTCACGCACGGCTTCACCGTCGACGGCGAAGGCCGCAAGATGTCGAAGTCGCTCGGCAACGGTGTCGATCCGCATGAAGTGGCGAACCGCCTGGGCGCGGAAATCATCCGTCTGTGGATCGCCTCGACCGACTACTCGGGCGAGCTGGCCATCTCGGAAGAAATTCTCAAGCGCGTGACGGAAGGCTATCGCCGTATCCGCAACACGCTGCGCTTCCTGCTCTCGAACCTCTCGGACTTCGACTTCGAGAAGCACGCGCTGCCCGCGAGCGACTGGCTCGAGATCGACCGCTATGCCGTCGCGCTCACGCACACACTGCAAAACGACGTGCTCGCCCACTACGACCGCTACGAGTTCCACCCGGTCGTGGCCAAGCTCCAGACGTTCTGCTCGGAAGACCTGGGCGGCTTCTACCTCGACGTGCTGAAGGACCGCCTCTACACGAGCGCAGCGGACTCGAAGGCCCGCCGCGGCGCGCAAACGGCGCTGCATCACATCACGCACAGCCTGCTGCGCATCCTCGCGCCGTTCCTGTCGTTCACGGCCGAAGAAGCCTGGAAGGTGTTCCAGCCGCAAAGCGAAACCATCTTCACCGAAACCTTCCACGCCTTCCCGGACGTCGAAGGCGCGCCGGAGCTGATCGCCAAGTGGACGCTGCTGCGCGAAGTGCGCGGCAACGTGACGAAGGCACTCGAAGAGGCGCGGGTGGCGAACCAGATCGGCTCGTCGCTGCAGGCCGAAGTGCGCATTCTCGCGAGCGGCGCGCGCTACGACGCGCTCGCCTCGCTCGGCGACGACCTGAAATTCGTGCTGATCACCTCGGCGGCGGAAATCGTGAAGGTCGACGGCGAAGCCGAAGAAGGCGTGGAAGTGGTCACCTCGAAGTACCTCAAGTGCGAGCGCTGCTGGCACTACCGCGAGGACGTGGGCGCGAACGCGGAGCATCCGGGCCTGTGCGGCCGCTGCGTGGCGAATCTGTTCGGCGACGGTGAAAAACGGAGCGCGGCATAATGGCGAAAACCCTGCCGAAGCAGTCCAGGTCGAATGGCGCGGGCGGCACGCTCGCGCCGTGGCTGGGGGTCGCGGTGATCGTGATCCTCGCCGACCAGCTCACGAAAATCGCCATCAACAAGGTGTTCAGCTACGGCGAAGGCCGCGCGATCACGCCGTTCTTCAACCTCGTGCTGGTTTACAACAAGGGCGCGGCATTCAGCTTCCTGTCGGCCGCTGGCGGCTGGCAGCGCTGGGCGTTCACGGCGCTCGGCGTGGTGGCGGCGCTCGTGATCTGCTATCTGCTCAAGCGCCACGCCACGCAGAAGCTCTTCTGCACGGCGCTCGCGCTCATCATGGGCGGCGCGCTCGGCAACGTGATCGACCGCCTGCTGTACGGCCACGTGATCGACTTTCTCGATTTCCACGTGGGCGGCTGGCACTGGCCGGCGTTCAACCTCGCCGATAGCGCGATCTGCATCGGCGCGGCGCTGCTGGTGTTCGACGAACTGCGGCGCGTGCGCGGCGCGCGCTGAGCGTGCGGGCTGCCCACGCAACTTCGTGACATGGGACCCGAGTCAGGCGCTAACGCGCCAGCTCTGGTCGACATAGGAGCTGTGACTTGAACACGTCCGCTGCAAACCCAGGCGAACTGGCCGGCCGCCACCTCGTGCTCGGCATGACGGGCGGCATTGCCTGCTACAAGATCGCCGAGCTCACGCGCCTGCTGACCAAGGCCGGCGCGACCGTGCAGGTCGTGATGACCGAGGCGGCCACGCAGTTCATCACGCCGGTCACCATGCAGGCGCTCTCGGGCCGCCCCGTCTACACGAGCCAGTGGGACGGCCGCGTGCCCAACAACATGGCGCACATCGATCTCTCTCGCGAGGCCGACGCCATCGTCATCGCGCCCGCCTCGACCGACTTCCTCGCCAAACTCGCCCACGGTTTCGCCGACGACCTGCTCTCCACGCTGTGCGTGGCGCGCGACTGTCCGCTGCTGGTCGTGCCCGCGATGAACCGGCAGATGTGGCAAAACCCGGCCACGCAGCGCAACGTCGCGCAACTGCGCGCGGACGGCATCGAAACGCTCGGCCCCGATTCCGGCCCGCAGGCGTGCGGCGAGATCGGCGACGGGCGCATGCTCGAACCCGAGGCCGTGTATGAGGCGATCGTGTCGTTCTTCGCGCCGAAGGTGCTCGCGGGCCGCAAGCTCCTGATCACCGCCGGCCCGACCTTCGAGCCGCTCGATCCCGTGCGCGGCATCACCAACCGCTCGAGCGGCAAGATGGGTTTCGCGCTCGCACGCGCCGCGCAGCAGGCGGGCGCCGAGGTGCATCTGGTCGCGGGCCCGGTCGCGCTGGCAACGCCGTGGGGCGTGTATCGCGAAGACGTGCAGACCGCCCAGCAGATGTACGACGCGGTCATGCGCGCCGCGATCGACGCCGATGTCTTCATCGGCGTGGCGGCAGTGGCCGACTGGCGCGTCGATCATGTCGCCGAGCACAAGATCAAGAAGACGGCCGAGCACCGCATGCCGACGTTCACGTTCGTCGAGAACCCGGATATTCTCGCCTCGGTCGCGGCCTTGCCGAATCCGCCGTACTGTGTGGGCTTCGCCGCCGAAAGCGGCGACCTCGACGTGCACGGCGAAGAAAAGCGTGCGCGCAAGAAGGTGCCGCTGCTGATCGGCAATCTCGGCCCGCTCACCTTCGGTCAGGACGACAATGAAGTCGTGCTGTTCGAGGCGGGCGGCCGCAAGCCGCTGCCGCGCGCGGCCAAGCAGGCGCTCGCGCAGACGCTCGTCGCCGAAATCGCGCGGCGTCTGCCGGACCCGAGCATCATCTCGTGACGCGCGCGCCGGCGCATCCGTGTGCCGGCGTTGGGCGCCGCGAACCCAGGCAAGGAGCAGTACTGCCATGACACTGCTTTCGGTACTCGACCAGTCGCCCGTCATCGCCGGGCACAGCGCGGCGGACGCCATCGCCGCCACCATCGAGCTTGCACAGCTCGCCGACGACCTCGGCTATACGCGCTACTGGTGCGCCGAGCATCACGGCCTGCTGGGCGTGTGCAACCCGTGCCCAGAAGTCTTGCTCGCGCGCCTCGGCAGCGTCACGAAGCGCATCCGCATCGGCTCGGGCGGCATCATGCTGCCCTATTACAGCCCCTTCAAGGTCGCCGAGCAGTTCATGATGCTGGAAGCGCTCTTTCCGGGGCGCATCGATCTCGGTGTCGGGCGCGCGCCGGGCGGCGACATGCGCACGGCGCAGGCCGTGGCCGCGGGCACGTACAACCGCGGCGACCTGTTCGCGCAGCAGGTGCAGGATCTCGTCGGCCTGATGGACGGCACGCTCCCCGCCGATCATCTCGCGAGCGGCGTCGTGCTGCAGCCGCAGATCCAGACGCGCCCGCAGCTCTGGGTGCTCGGTTCGAGCGACTTCGGCGGCAACCTCGCCGCGCAGCTCGGGCTGCGCTTCTCGTTCGCGCACTTCATCAACGCGCACTTCGGGCATCTGGTGGCCGAGGCCTATCTCGACCGCTTCAAGCCGGGCCACGAAGCGAAGCCGTATCTCGCCTGCGCCGTGTTCGCGATCTGCGCCGACACCGAAGCCGAGGCCGCCGACCTCGAAAAGGCCGTCGACCTGCGCCGCGTGCAGATGGCCTACGGCCTGAACGCGCCGATCCCGAGCCTCGAACAAGGACGCGCGCAGGAGTATGGCGAGCGCGAGCAGATCGTGATCGACCGCGAGAAGCCGCGCAGCGTCATCGGCACGCCCGAGAGCGTCACCGAGCGCCTTCTCGCCATCAAGGACAACTTTCGCGCCGACGAACTGATCGTGCTGACCGTTGCGGGCAGCTACAAGGCTCGTCTGCGCTCTTATGAACTGCTCGCCGAGGCGTTCCAGCTGCCTCGCGCCTGAGCGATCCACCACCGCCCACTCACCCTGACTTCATGAAAATCGACATCAAGATCCTGAACGAGCGCATGCGCGACCAGCTGCCCCACTACGCCACGCCGGGCAGCGCCGGCCTCGACCTGCGCGCGTGCCTCGACGCGCCGGTCACGCTCGAACCGGGCGAAACGAAGCTCGTGCCGACGGGCCTCGCCATCCACGTGGCCGACCCGGGCTACGCGGCGCTGATCCTGCCGCGCTCGGGCCTCGGCCACAAGCACGGCATCGTGCTCGGCAATCTGGTCGGCCTGATCGACTCGGACTACCAGGGCGAACTGATGATTTCGACCTGGAACCGCGGCCACACCACCTTCACGCTCAACCCGCTGGAGCGCCTCGCGCAGCTCGTGATCGTGCCGGTCGTGCAGGCGCAGTTCAACATCGTCGACGACTTCGAGGCGAGCGAGCGCGGCGCGGGCGGCTTCGGCAGCACGGGCAAGCACTGACGCAGGCGGTTGCGCCGACAACAAAAAAGCACGCCTTGGCGTGCTTTTTTTGCGTTTAGACGGAGGCTTCGGTTCGCTGCGCCGCGCCGGGACGCCGGCGGTACCAGAGCGCGTACACCACCACGAGCACCGCGAGAAACGCGAGGCCGTAGGCCAGCGTCATGCGGAATTCGCGCGTGAAGGCCGTGCCAGCCAGAATGCCGAGCATTAGCAGCGCGCCCAGCACGCTCGTAAACGGAAAGCCCCACATGCGGAACGCGAGCGGCGCGCCGCCTTCGCGCGCCTGGCGCACGCGGAAAAAGATCTGCGTGACGAAGATCATGAACCACGTGAACATCGCGCCGAACATGGCGATCGACATCATCAGCGTGAACGCTGCCTGCGGCCAGAGCGCGTTGAGCACGGCCGCCACCGCAATGCCGATGGTGGACAGCGAAAGCGCGGCCGTCGGCACGCCGTGACGCGTGAGGCGCCCGAACGTCGCCGGCGCGTAACCCGCGCGGGAAAGGCTGAACATCATGCGCGTGGTGATGTAGAGCTGGCTGTTCATGGCCGAGAGCGCCGCCACGAGCACGATGAAGTTGATCGCACCCGCAGCGTATGGCACGCCGGTTGCGGCCATGACCTTCACGAACGGGCTCTCGTTGCCACCCGCCTGGGTCCACGGCACGATGGCGAGCATGAGCGCAAGCGTGAGCAGATAGAACAGCACGAGGCGCAGCACGGTTGCGCGAAACGCGCGCGTGACGGCGCGTTGCGGGTCCTGCGCCTCGGCAGCCGCCACGGCGATCGTCTCCACGCCCAGGTAGCTGAAGAGCGAGACGATCGTCCCCACCCACACGCCCCACCAGCCTCGCGGCAGCAAGCCGCCGTGCGACGTGTAGTTCGCGAAGCCCACGCCGGACCCGGCCGGCGCGCGCCACACGAACCATGCACCCAGCACGATGAACGCGACGATGGCCGCGATCTTGAGGCTCGAAAACAGATATTCGATGGTGCCGTACGCGCGCACACTCATTGCGTTCACAACGATCAACGCTGCTGAAAATCCGACGATCCAGTAGAGCCCCGGCACGTGGGGGAACCAGAATTTCATGTAGACGGCGATTGCCGCGACCTCGGTGCCCACCGCCAGCACATACGCCGACCAGTACGCATAGCGCACGACGAACCCGGCGAGCGGCCCGATGTAGTGCTCGGCATACGCGCCGAACGAGCCCGATACGGGATGCGCGACGGTCATCTCGGCAAGCGCGCCCATCAGCAGCAAGGCGATCAGCGCGCCGATCGCGTAGGAAATGAGCACGCCAGGTCCGGCGAACGAGATCGCGAAGCCGCTGCCGAGAAAGAGCCCCGTGCCAACTGCGCCGCCTATGGCGATCATCGTCATCTGCCCAGCGGACAAACCCTGGCGCAGCCCTTGTTCGCGCTCGACGATGGCTTCGAACGCGCCCGATTTACGTGGTACCACTGTTACACCCCTGCTTCGCGCGAGACGCTACTGAGCGCTGCGCATCAAATAAACGCCCTGGCGGGACAAACGCGCATTTTACCGGCTGATTGCCGGCAGCCGGCTGGCGCGCCCGCGCGTCACGCCGCAACGCCTAGACCTGCCACAGCACAAAAGAAAACGGCGCAGTCCTTTCGGACTGCGCCGTCTTGCCTTGAAGCCGTGTGCGGTGTCGCTTACTCCACTTCCACCGCTTCCGGATTGCGCGGCGCCGGCTGCTCGTCGAACGTCAGCTGGACCTTGTCTTCCGCGTCCACGTCCACGGTCACGCGGCCGCCGTTCATGAGCTTGCCGAACAGCAGTTCGTCGGCGAGCGCACGGCGGATCGTGTCCTGGATCAGGCGCTGCATCGGCCGCGCGCCCATGAGCGGGTCGAAGCCGTGCTTGGCCAGATGCTTGCGCAGCGCGTCGGTGAAGACCGCGTCGACCTTCTTCTCGTGCAGCTGGTCTTCCAGTTGCATGAGGAACT
Organism: Paraburkholderia sp. EG287B; assembly: GCF_040965595.1. NCBI lineage: Bacteria > Pseudomonadati > Pseudomonadota > Betaproteobacteria > Burkholderiales > Burkholderiaceae > Paraburkholderia > Paraburkholderia sp. EG287B. The sequence continues at coordinate 293,120 of NZ_JBFRCG010000005.1, read as the reverse complement.
TGTCGACCACGCGCATGATGATTTCCTCATCGAGCGCACGGAAGCTGATCGTCTGATCGAGCCGGTTGCGGAACTCGGGCGTGAACAGGCGCTTGATATCGGCCAGCTCGTCGCCCTGCTCGCGCCGGGTCGTGAAGCCGATCGTCGACTTGTTCATCGCCTCGGCGCCTGCGTTCGTCGTCATGATGATGATGACGTTGCGGAAATCCGCCTTGCGGCCGTTGTTGTCGGTCAGCGTGCCGTGGTCCATCACCTGCAGCAGCACGTTGAAGATGTCCGGGTGCGCCTTCTCGATTTCGTCGAGCAGCAGCACGCAGTGCGGCTTCTTCGTGACGGCTTCGGTGAGCAGACCGCCCTGGTCGAACCCGACATAGCCCGGCGGCGCGCCGATCAGACGGCTCACCGCATGGCGCTCCATGTACTCGGACATGTCGAAGCGGATCAGCTCGATGCCGAGCGTGAACGCGAGCTGGCGCGCCACTTCGGTCTTGCCGACGCCGGTCGGGCCCGAGAACAGGAACGAACCGATCGGCTTGTCCGTCTTGCCGAGCCCCGCGCGCGCCATCTTGATCGAAGCCGAGAGCGCGTCGATGGCCGGATCCTGGCCGAACACCACGGCCTTGAGATCGCGGTCGAGCGTCTGCAGCTTGCTGCGATCGTCCTGCGACACGCTTTGCGCCGGCACGCGCGCGATCTTCGAGATGATTTCCTCGATCTCGCTCTTGCCGATGGTCTTCTTCTGCTTCGACTTCGGCAGGATGCGCTGGGCCGCGCCCGCTTCGTCGATCACGTCGATTGCCTTGTCGGGCAAGTGACGGTCGGTGATGAAGCGCGCCGACAGTTCAGCGGCCGCGTTCAGCGCGCCCGACGAATACTTCACGCCGTGGTGCTCTTCGAAGCGCGACTTCAGACCGCGCAGGATCGCCACGGTTTGCTCGACGGTCGGCTCGACCACGTCGACCTTCTGGAAGCGCCGCGACAGCGCCGCGTCCTTCTCGAAGATGCCGCGGTATTCCGTGAACGTCGTCGCGCCGATGCACTTGAGCGTGCCCGACGAGAGCGCCGGCTTGAGCAGGTTCGACGCATCGAGCGTGCCGCCCGACGCGGCGCCCGCGCCGATCAGCGTATGAATTTCGTCGATGAACAGAATGGCGTGCGGACGCTCTTTCAGTTCTTTCAGCACCGTTTTGAGGCGTTGCTCGAAGTCGCCGCGATATTTCGTGCCCGCCAGCAGCGCGCCCATGTCGAGCGAGTAGACCTGGGCATCCGCGAGAATGTCCGGGACTTCGCCGCGCGTGATGCGCCAGGCGAGCCCTTCCGCGATCGCGGTTTTGCCGACACCGGCCTCACCGACGAGCAGCGGATTGTTCTTGCGGCGGCGGCACAGCACCTGCACCACGCGCTCCACTTCCAGTTCGCGACCGATGAGCGGATCGATCCGGCCGTCCTTCGCCATCTGGTTCAGGTTCTGCGTGAACTGGGCGAGCGGGGTTTCCTTCTGGCCGGCGGCGTCTTCGGCTTCGGCATTCGCGTCGCTGGCCTTGGCGGCTTCGCCGCTGCCCGTCTTCGCGATACCGTGCGAAATGAAATTCACGACATCCAGACGCGTGACGCCCTGCTGCTGCAGGTAGTACACCGCGTGCGAGTCCTTCTCGCCGAAGATGGCGACCAGTACGTTCGCGCCCGTCACTTCCTTCTTGCCGTTGGAAGTGGACTGAACGTGCATGATCGCGCGCTGGATCACGCGCTGGAACCCGAGCGTCGGCTGCGTATCGACGTCATCCGTGCCGGGAACCGTAGGGGTATTGTCGTGAATGAAGTTGCGCAGGTTCTGTCGCAGGTCTTCGATATTGGCGGCACACGCGCGCAGCACTTCCGCCGCTGTTGGATTGTCCAACAGCGCCAGCAGCAGATGCTCGACCGTTATGAACTCGTGCCGCGCCTGACGTGCTTCCATGAACGCCATGTGCAGGCTGACTTCCAGTTCCTGGGCAATCATGCTTCCTCCATCACACACTGCAGCGGATGCCCGGCCTGCCGTGCGTGGGTAACGACTTGCTCAACCTTGGTCGACGCGATGTCCCGCGTATAGACCCCACAAACACCCCTGCCCTCGCGATGGACCTTCAACATGATCTGCGTTGCGGTCTCGCGGTCCTTATTGAAATATTCCTGCACGACCATCACGACGAATTCCATCGGCGTGTAGTCATCATTCATTAGCACGACCTTGTACATGGAGGGCGGTTTGACCTTTTGCTCCTGCCGCTCCAGTACGGTTGAATCCTGCTTGTCCGGGATAATCGCCATACACCCATTCTAAACAACTCGGACAGGCCCGCAATCCTGCCGTAACCTGACCGGCCGGCCGGTGAACCCGGCGCTCCCGACCTGCGACCCGCTGCAAGCAATTCATGCGCCCTGGCCCGGCCCCGATCCCTTGGACCGGCTGCGGGGCCGGTACACAATCCTGCTCTCAGCAGCTTTCACGCCACCGTTGAATCGAGTATCGCACAACCTTGACGTTGCCGTGGGAAGCGACTGTAGGCGCCCGCACGCTCAGTGTCAGATTCCATGGTGCGGTGCATCGCATATGAGTCACCTGCGCGATTTTTCAAGACGCTCTCCTGCACCTGCTTTATGCACCGGTGCCCAGCGTCGGCGAAAAGCAGGAAAAACCCTGGAAATGCGCTCTTTACAACGTGTCAAGGAGCGTCTCAAAATATTCTTGACAGCAGATTAAAGACCCTCAACAATCAAGCTGGCACTTTTTTCAACCGCCTTTAATTCGAAAAAATGCCGTTGGTGAGCTTGTGAGGAGGGGGCGATCGCACCGCGATCGTTTAGCTTTTCGAACTGCTCGTGGTAGTGACATGAGTTACAGGGGAAGTTGGTATGGCAACCGGTACGGTCAAGTGGTTCAACGACGCGAAGGGTTTCGGGTTCATTACGCCGGATGAAGGCGGTGAGGACCTGTTCGCTCACTTTTCGGCTATTCAAATGAATGGCTTCAAGACCCTCAAAGAAGGGCAGAAGGTGAGCTTCGAGGTCGTGCAAGGCCCGAAGGGTAAACAGGCATCGAACATTCAGGCAGCAGCCTGATCTGTTCGGTACCCGTACCTTGGAAACCCGGCTTCGGCCGGGTTTCTTTTTGGTGTAATGGTTTTTTAACGTTCGCGTGCTAGCTCACGTGCAACGTACCCATCATGCCGAGATCCTCGTGCTCGAGGATATGGCAATGAAACATGCGATCGCCCGCCTCGTGCTGGACGGTGGCGATGTGCACCGTTTCACCGGGCCGCACGTTCACTGTGTCGCGCCAAGCCAGCAGATCCTCCTCCTTGCGCACACCGCCGCGTCCGCGCGCCAGCACCTGAAATTGCGTACCGTGCAGATGAAACGGATGATCCATGTCCGTGCCGTTTGCAATCGTCCAGTGCTCGACTTCGCCGCGCCGGCTCGTCAGCGTCACGCGCGCCGGATCGAATACCGCTCCGTTCACCATGAACTGCATGCCGCGCGGCATGGGCTGCGCGGACGCGCCCGGTGCGTGCATCGCTTTCATGTCCATCGCCTCGCTGAACAGCACGCTCTGTTTCGGGACCGTTAGGGAACCTGAAGAAATGAGCGGCGCAATCTCGCGCAGGCGCGCCGGCAGCGCCGTTTGTGTCGCGCCTGCCGGTGCGAAGCCAACCCTCGCGAGGATCAGCGATGGCCCAGCAGGCAAGCTGCCGTGCGTCATCGCCATCTTGCGACGGTCGTATTGCGCGGCAATCAGCGACGCACGCGAGGCGCCCTGCCCCACGCGCACGATCAGCTCCACGCGTTCGCCCGGCGCGAGCAACAGCGAGGTCACGCCCTCGCGCGGCGCGCCCAGCAGCCCGCCGTCGGTGCCCACCTGCGTGAACGCGCGGCCGTCGTCGAAGGCGAGTTGCAGATAGCGCGCGTTACAGCCATTCCAGACGCGCCAGCGCTCATCGCGCACGACCTCGATGTGAGGCTGACGCGCGCCGTTGACGAGCACGTACTGACCTTCGCGGCCGTTCATCCAGTCCATCATGCCGTTCGCGGGAATCGTGCCGTCCGCCGCGAGCTTCAGGTCGGACACGAACAGATGCCGCTCGGGCCACGCCGCGAGCGGATCATCGGCGGCACGCACGACGAAGGGCCCCGCCAGCCCTCGGAACACCTGCTCCGAACTCAGCATGTGCGGATGCGGGTGATACCAGTAGGTGCCCGCGCTCCCCGGCGGCAGCGTGAAGCGATAAACATGCTGCGCGCCAGGCGCGACGGGTTTCGATGGATTGCCGTCCTGATCGGGCGGCACGGGCAGGCCGTGCCAGTGAATCGTCGACGGCTGGGGCAGCCGGTTCACGAAGGTGATTTCGACGGTGTCGCCCTCGCGTACGTCGATCATCGGGCCGATGACCGGGCCATCGTTTTCGGCCGCTGAGAGAGCATCGTATTGCCAGAAGACGGTTTGCTGCTTTCCGGGCAGCAGCGCCCGCGCAGCGGGTTGCGCGACGAGAGTCGCGCGAAACTGGCCTGGCTCGCGGCTCTGATTGGCGAGCGTGCGTAGCGCGGCAAGCGGCGCGCCGGCGGGTAACGCATCGGCGGGCGCAAGCGGCCCTTGCGCGTGCATCGTGCCGCCCGACATCGCCGGCATGTCCGTCATGCCGTGCATGCCGTGCATCGCATCGCCCGCGTTCTGTGCGAATGCATGGCGCGCGAACAGGGTCGCGGTGGCGGCGCCCAACGCGCCGGATAGAAATGCTCTTCGTTTCATCGATGAAATCCTCATACCTCGTTCATGCCTGGGCACGCGGCGCGCGACAACACGCACGCCGTGCGCGCGGAATTCGTTGCGCTCGCGCAAAGCGCGAGCGCAACTGTTCAGGCGATTGGAGGAGGCAAAGGAGGCGCGTGCGTAATGCCGGCGCGCAAGGCTGCGGAAAGCACGGTAAGCGCGGAACGAGCGCCGGTTTGCACATCGAATGCGGTCACCACGGAAGGCACGCTGCAATGCGCGCAGCAGCCCGCGACGCAGCAACTCGTGCCGCAAGGGGAATGCGAACCCTGACCATGAGTGCTCGTCCCGGCGCAACGACCGCCGGCGGCGACGACAACGTGCGGCGTGAGTGCAGCGTGCTGCGCGTGCTCGCACGCCATCGCGCCGCGCATGGAAAGCAGCGCGAGCAGGCAGACGAGAAAGAAGCGATAGACGACTGGCACGTTGAACGAAGCTGCGGATGAATTCGATTGACCGCTGCCATGATAGCGCACGGGGTGAGCGAAGTCGGATCGACCGCCCAATCGTGACGGATTGACGGCGAGCCGGATAAAAAAAAAGCCGGCAGATCTTGCGATCTGCCGTTTTTTTCCACCAGGACGGCGATGAGCCGTCTTGTGCCTACATATTCTCGATCATCACCTGCCCGAAGCCCGAGCACGATACCTGCGTCGCCCCTTCCATCAAACGCGCGAAGTCATAGGTCACGCGCTTCTGCAGAATTGACTTCTCCATCGAGGCGATGATGAGGTTCGCCGCTTCGAACCAGCCGAGATGACGCAGCATCATTTCCGCCGAAAGAATTTCGGAGCCCGGATTCACATAGTCCTTGCCCGCATACTTGGGGGCCGTGCCGTGAGTCGCCTCGAACATCGCCACGGAGTCCGAAAGATTCGCGCCCGGTGCGATCCCGATGCCGCCCACCTGTGCCGCCAGCGCATCGGAAATGTAATCGCCGTTCAGGTTCAGCGTGGCGATCACGTCGTATTCGGCAGGGCGCAGCAGGATCTGCTGCAGGAAGGCATCGGCGATCACGTCCTTGATCACGATGTCGCCGCCCGTCTTCGGATTCTTGATCTTCATCCACGGGCCGCCGTCTATCAGTTCCGCTGCGAACTCCTTCTGCGCGAGCGCATAACCGTAGTCGCGGAACGCGCCTTCGGTGTACTTCATGATGTTGCCCTTGTGCACGAGCGTGACCGAGCGGCGCTCGTTGTCGATCGCATACTGGATCGCCTTGCGCACGAGACGCTCCGTGCCTTCGCGCGACACCGGCTTGACGCCGACGCCGGAACTGTCCGGGAAGCGGATCTTCGCCACGCCCATCTCTTCGCGCAGGAACCTGATGAGCTTCTTCGCGCCTTCGGACTCCGCGGGCCATTCGATGCCCGCATAGATGTCCTCCGAGTTCTCGCGGAAGATGACCATGTTGACCTTCTCCGGCGCGCGCACCGGCGAGGGCACGCCCTTGAAGTACTGCACGGGGCGCAGGCACACGTACAGATCGAGCTGCTGGCGCAGCGCGACGTTGAGCGAGCGGATACCGCCGCCCACCGGCGTCGTGAGCGGCCCCTTGATCGACACCACGTATTCCTTCACGACGTCGAGCGTTTCTTCGGGCAGCCACACGTCGGGACCGTAGACCCGCGTCGCCTTCTCGCCCGCGTAGATTTCCATCCAGTGAATCTTGCGCTTGCCGCCGTAGGCCTTTTCGACTGCCGCATCGACCACTTTCAGCATGACCGGCGTAATGTCCACGCCCGTGCCGTCGCCTTCGATGTACGGGATGATCGGCTGGTCCGAGACGTTGAGCGAGAAGTCCGGATTGACGGTGATCTTTTCACCGCCGGTCGGAACCACGATGTGCTGATACGGCATGATCGACTCCAGTAAGGGCAAGGCTGTGGTAGCGGGTGTGGCGCGCGGCGCCTCGCGGCGGCGGCGAAGCCTGTTCGCCCGGCGAGAGCGGGCGGCTTGCCTGGCGGCGCGAACAGCCCGTCGGCGTGAGGGTCTGGCGGCTATTCTAGCCCACGCCTCGCGCATGCGTGCCGCGCCCTTCACACGAACGCCGGCGCAAGGCAAGCCATTTGCGGTGCTGCGGCGCGGCATGGCGAACATGTCCGTACGGCGCGCGCGGCGTCCTCGCGTGGTTGTCGTCGCCACTATGGGATGATCCGGTCCGCTCGTATCTTATGTCTTATATAAGACGTAGAAATCAGCGAAACGTAATATGCATTAAGATCTCGGCGCCAGCCAGTCATCCATTCGTACCCGTCGCCCAGTCATGCGCTTGATCGCCCTCAATAAACCGTTCGGCACGATCTGTCAGTTTTCGCCGCACGAAACCCGTCAGTCTCTCGCGGACTGGGTGAAGGTGCCGGGCGTCTATCCCGCGGGCCGGCTCGACTCCGATAGCGAAGGGCTCCTGCTCCTCACCGACGACGGCGCCTTGCAAGCACGCATCGCCGAACCGAAACGCAAGCTCGTGAAGCGCTATTGGGCGCAAGTGGAAGGCGAACCTGATGCGGCAGCGCTTGCCGCGCTCGAACGCGGCCTCGATCTCGGTGACTTCGTGACGCAGCCGTGTCGAACAAGAATCATTGTTGAGCCCGAAAATTTGTGGCCGCGTCATCCGCCGATTCGTTATCGCGCGTCGATCCCCACCACGTGGGTCGAGATTGCGATCAGCGAAGGCAAGAACCGGCAAGTGCGACGCATGACCGCGGCAGTGGGCTATCCAACGTTGCGACTCGTACGCGTCGCGATCGGCGCGCTCGATATTTTTTCACTTGGCCTGGCACCCGGCGAAAGCATCGACGTGCCCACCAATGCGCCCTGGCAAAACACGTCTCACAGACACAAGTGATTGTTGTGCAAGCACTTTTCGCGTGCTGATCATTTTTTTTCGAATTACGCGGCACGTCCCTCATCTTTCTGTTGCGTCTCGTTACGAAGCAAATCAAAAGTTTGCGTCAACCGTCTCGCGAGACCATGCGTTATTCGACGCAGATGCCTCCAGAAGCTATCCGGCATTCAGCCTTCAGGGTCCTCGCAGCAATGTACGGTCCCGACCGCTGGCAGACGCAGAAATCAAATTCACGTGAATTTGTCGAAAGCGGCTGTCAACCGAAAGGTGGATGGCACGTTTACCGACCTGACTCCAAAAACCGGGTCACTTGGTTAATCAACTCAAGCTTGAGGATTCACAACATGAACAAACTGATCGCTGCTCTGGTCGCTGGTCTCTTCGCATCGGCTGCATTCGCACAAGCTTCGGCTCCGGAAGCTGCTTCGGCTGCTCCGGCTGCTGCTGCTTCGGCTGCTCACAAGTCGTCGCACAAGAAGGCACACAAGAAGTCGTCGCACAAGAAGGCAGCGAAGGCTGAAGCCGCTTCGGCAGCTTCGGAGTAAGCTTGTTGTAAGACGCATGAAGCCGCGGCACTCGGTGCTGCTCTTCAGCGCGACGAAAGGCAGAGCGCCGCAAGGCGTTCTGCCTTTTTGTTTGGCTGCCCGATTTTCAGCCATTTTTTTGTCACGCGCGCTCGCCGCATCACGTCGATGACGTGAACCGCGCCGCGCATTTTGACCCGCTCTGACCTGGTCGCGTAACATGCGCGGATTAACCTACAGGAAGGAGTCTCTCGTGCGATTTTCCCTGCGCTCGTTCTTCGTGCGCTGCGCGCTTGTCGTCGCATTGCCATTGGCCGCTTTCGCGGCGCTCATGTTCACCGCGACGGCCACGTCGAGCATCGCGCAGGCGCAGCAGATGCCGCCGGGCGCGAAGCAGCCGAGCGAATTTCCGCGCGTGAAGCTCACGGCAGGCATGTTCGTGATCGACGCAGCGGTCGCCGCCAACGACGCGGACCGTGAGCAAGGCCTCATGTACCGCTCGCAGCTCGGGCCCAATGAAGGCATGCTGTTCGTGTTCGGCGAAAACGCCGTGCACTGCTTCTGGATGAAGAACACGCTGATCCCGCTGTCGATCGCTTTTATTCGCGCCGACGGCACGATCACCGACATCGACGAGATGCAAGCCGAAACGACCAACAACCACTGCCCGCGTAACAACGGCGTCTTCGCGCTCGAAATGCCGAAGGGCTGGTTCACGGCGAAGGGCATCAAGCCCGGCATGAAGATTGAGGGACTGCCGCCGCTGCAGTAAGCGCGCGGCGACCCAGCGCGCGCCATTCGCGCGCCGCGCAAAAACGCAAGCCGGCCCCGCACGCACGCGGCGCCGGCTTTTTTTGCGCCCGCCGGCGCGCCGCCTGGCGCCCCTGCGCAGCGCGGTCGCCACTTCCCGCGCCGCGGCAAACGCCCTGCAAAACCGCCGCGCAAGCGCTATCCTATAAATCCCCCGCATGGCGCGTGCCACCAACGCGTGCGCCATGCGGCGCATCGGGCCGCGCGCTGGCCGCGCCGCGTGCCGCCCGGCAGCTTCCATGGCGCGTCATTCCAAGGAGATCACCGTGCCTCGCAAGACCCCCATCGAGCGCTATCGCAACATCGGGATCAGCGCTCACATCGACGCCGGCAAAACCACGACGACCGAGCGCATCCTTTTCTACACCGGCGTGAATCACAAGCTCGGCGAGGTTCACGACGGCGCGGCGACCATGGACTGGATGGAGCAGGAACAGGAACGCGGCATCACGATCACCTCGGCGGCGACCACTGCGTTCTGGAAGGGCATGGCCGGCAATTACCCCGAACACCGCATCAACATCATCGACACCCCGGGGCACGTGGACTTCACGATCGAAGTCGAGCGCTCCATGCGCGTGCTCGACGGCGCGTGCATGGTGTACGACTCCGTGGGCGGCGTGCAGCCGCAGTCGGAAACCGTGTGGCGTCAGGCGAACAAGTACAAGGTGCCGCGCATCGCGTTCGTCAACAAGATGGACCGCGTGGGTGCGGACTTCTTCCGCGTGCAGCGGCAGATCGGCGAGCGCCTGAAGGGCGTGGCCGTGCCTATCCAGATTCCGGTGGGCGCGGAAGATCACTTCCAGGGCGTGGTCGATCTCGTGAAGATGAAGGCGATCGTCTGGGACGACGAGAGCCAGGGCGTGAAGTTCGAGTACGAGGACATCCCCGCGAATCTCGTCGAACTTGCGCACGAGTGGCGCGAGAAGATGGTCGAAGCCGCCGCCGAAGCCGACGAAACGCTGCTCGAAAAGTATCTTCACGATCACGAAAGCCTGACCGAAGAGGAAATCAAGGGCGGCCTGCGCAAGCGCACGATCGCCAACGAGATCGTGCCGATGCTGTGTGGCAGCGCGTTCAAGAACAAGGGCGTGCAGGCCATGCTCGACGCCGTGATCGACTACCTGCCCTCGCCGGTGGACGTGCCCGCGATTCTCGGCCACGACCTCCACGACAAGGAAATCGAGCGCCACCCGAGCGACGACGAGCCGTTCTCCGCACTCGCCTTCAAGATCATGACCGACCCGTTCGTCGGCCAGTTGATCTTCTTCCGCGTCTATTCGGGCGTGGTGAATTCGGGCGACACGGTGCTCAACGCGACCAAGGACAAGAAGGAGCGCCTCGGCCGCATCCTGCAGATGCACGCGAACGAGCGCAAGGAAATCAAGGAAGTGCGCGCGGGCGACATCGCGGCCGCGGTGGGCCTGAAGGAAGCGACGACGGGCGACACGCTCTGCGATCCGGCGCATGCCATCGTGCTCGAAAGGATGATCTTCCCCGAGCCCGTGATCTCGCAGGCCGTCGAGCCGAAGACCAAGGCCGACCAGGAGAAGATGGGCATCGCGCTCAATCGCCTCGCGCAGGAAGACCCGTCGTTCCGCGTGCAAACCGATGAAGAGTCCGGCCAGACCATCATCTCGGGCATGGGCGAGCTGCACCTCGAAATTCTCGTCGACCGCATGAAACGTGAGTTCGGCGTGGAGGCGACTGTCGGCAAGCCGCAGGTCGCGTATCGCGAGACCGTGAAGAACAAGGTCGAGGATGTGGAAGGCAAGTTCGTCAAGCAGTCGGGCGGGCGCGGCCAGTACGGCCACGCGGTCATCACGCTCGAACCGCAGACGCCGGGCAAGGGCTACGAGTTCGTCGACGCCATCAAGGGCGGCGTGATTCCGCGCGAGTTCATCCCCGCGGTCGACAAGGGCATCCAGGAAACGCTCAAGGCAGGCGTGCTCGCGGGCTACCCGGTGGTCGACACGAAGGTCACGCTCACGTTCGGCTCCTACCACGACGTCGACTCGAACGAAAACGCCTTCCGCATGGCCGGTTCGATGGCCTTCAAGGAAGCGATGCGCAAGGCCAAACCGATCCTGCTCGAACCGATGATGGCCGTGGAAGTGGAGACGCCCGAGGACTTCATGGGCAACGTGATGGGCGATCTGTCGAGCCGTCGCGGCATCGTGCAGGGCATGGAGGACATCGCGGGCGGCGGCGGCAAGATCGTGCGCGCCGAAGTGCCGCTCTCGGAGATGTTCGGCTACTCCACCTCGCTGCGCTCGCTCACGCAAGGCCGCGCCACCTACACGATGGAGTTCAAGCACTACGCGGAAACGCCGCAGAACGTGGCCGAAGCGGTCATCAACGCGAAGAAGGCGTAAGTCACGCGACGTGCAGGCGTTGCTGTGCACACGAAAGCCCGTCCCCTGCGGACGGGCTTTTTTGCATGCGCGCGGCGCAATTTTGACCATGCCACAATGCGGCGATGACGCTGCGACGCCCACAGGCAAGGAGACACGACGATGAGCCACGAACACGACCATGAGCATCCTCATGAACACCCTCACGACGACGCACCGATCGACTGGCGCGAAAACGGCGTCAAGGTGATACGCGGCGACCAGCTCGACACGAACACGGCGCAAACGCCCGGCATGAACCGCGCGGCCGCGATCAACGCGGCGCGTGTGGGCGCGCAGAAGATCTGGGCGGGCACGGTGACGATCCATCCGAACGCGAAGACCGGCGCGCATCATCACGGCGCGCTGGAAAGCGTGATCTACGTCGTGCGTGGTCACGCGCGCATGCGCTGGGGCGAGCATCTGGAGTTCACGGCCGAGGCGGGCCCGGGCGACTTCATCTTCGTGCCGCCCTACGTGCCGCACCAGGAAATCAACGCCAGCACCGACGATCCGCTCGAATGCGTGCTCGTGCGCAGCGACAACGAGGCCGTCGTCGTGAACCTGAACATCGACGCCGTCGAAGCCCCGGAAACCGTGTACTGGGTCGATCCCATCCACCGTCATCCGCACGACCATTGAGCGCCCGGCAGCCCCTACCGCCCACCACGACGCAATGACGACGCCCGCCGGCTCGCTCCGCGCCCGCCTGATTCCGCTCTACGCCGCGCTCGTCGCCGCCAATCTCGGCGCGTGGGCGTGGGCGCTGATCGCGTTTCGGCACTATCCGCTGCTGCTCGGCACGGCGGCGCTCGCCTACGGCTTCGGCCTGCGCCACGCGGTGGACGCCGACCATATCGCCGCCATCGACGCCGTCACGCGCAAGCTCATGCAGCAGGGGCAGCGCCCGCTCGGCGTGGGACTCGCGTTCTCGCTCGGCCATTCGACGGTCGTGATCGTCGCCACGCTCGGCATCGCGCTCACGGCGCTCTCCCTGCATGGCCGCTTCGAGCAGTTCCACGAGATCGGCTCGACCATCGGCACGCTCGTTTCGTCGACGTTCCTGCTCGTACTCGCAGGCGTGAACCTCGTGATCCTGCGCGACGTGTGGAGGCGTTACCGCCGCGCGCAGCAAGGCGACGACGCAGCGCTCGCCGCCGGAGCACCCGCGCCCGCCGGCCTCTTCTCGCGCGCGCTGCGACCGCTCTTCGCTCTCGTCACCAGGAGCTGGCATCTGTACCCCGTGGGCGTGCTGTTCGGCCTCGGCTTCGACACGGCCACCGAAATCGGCCTGCTCGCCATTGCCGCCGCCGAAGCAGGCAAGGGCCTGCCGATCTATTCGATTCTCGTGTTCCCCGCGCTCTTCACGGCGGGCATGACGCTCGTCGATTCCACCGACAACGTATTGATGGTCCACGCCTACGGCTGGGCGATGGACGATCCGAGACGCAAGCTCTACTACAACGCGAGCATCACGTTCGTCTCGGCGCTGGTGGCGATCGCGATCGGCGGCGTAGAAGCGCTCGGGCTCATCGCCGACAAGCTCGGCGCGAGCGGCGGCGTGTGGACGCTCATCGCCGGCATCAACGAGCGCTTCGGCGAGCTGGGCTACGGCATCGTCGCGGTATTCATCGCCTGCTGGATCGGCTCGGTGCTGTTCCATCGCTGGCGCCGGCCCGCCGCGGCCCGCTAAAGCGCTCACGCCCCTCTCGCGACTGCACGACTGCACGGCGCGCCATGCGCGCGCAACCCCGCGAAACCCCTACCCTTCGCCTCGGTTGCCGAAAGCGCGTAAACTAGGCCCAGCTATTGCGCGCCTGCCGTGCTCGATAGCCCCGTCAATCGTTTCACCTTGCTGCACCCATTCGTCGTCTGCCGTACCGCATGCCGCCGTCGCGCACGCCCCCGGGCCTCGCGCGTCCCCTGAACGGAATCGCACGGAAACCCGCACCGATGAAACGACCGCAGTCCCGCCGTCCGCATGACGTGTCCAACCCGTCCCGCCTCGAAGCGCTGCGCCCCCAGGCCGGCGATCACGGCAACCACGCCCTCGACGAATTCGCTGCCGGCCGCCTCACGCGCCGCGAGCTGCTGCGCTACGCCAGCGCGGTAGGCCTCACGGCACTGCCTGCGCTTGCGGGACTCGCCGTGCCGCGCGGGGCGCACGCCCAGGGCGCGGCGAAGCCCGGCGAGCAGACGATCCGCGTGGCGCACCTGATGCCCGCGGGCGCCGTCGATCCGCTCACCGTGACCGATGCGGGCGCGCTGTGTCTCCTGAACCAGACCGGCGAATTCCTCGCCAACGACGACGCGCAAGGCCATCTGCAACCCGCCCTCGCGCTCTCGTGGCAAGCCAACGCCAAAGCGGATGTCTGGACGTTCAAGCTGCGCCCCAACGTGAAATTCCACGACGGCCAGCCGTTCGGCGCGAAGGACGTAGTGGCGACCTTCGATCGCCTCGCCGACCCGGCAACCGGCTCGGCGGCGCTCTCGGTGCTCAAGGGCGTGCTCTCGAAAGGCGGCACGAAGGCCGTCGACGATCACACCGTCGAGTTCCATCTCGACGCGCCCAACGGCAACTTCGCCTACTACGTTTCTTCGGACAACTACAACGCCGTGATGCTGCCCGCCAACTATGCGGGCAATTACGAAAAGAGCTTTATCGGCACCGGGCCGTTCAAGCTCGACAAATTCGAGGCGCGGCGTGGCGTGAGCTTCGTGCGCAATCCCGACTATTGGGGCGACAAGGCGCTGCCCGCGCGCGTGGAGTTCGCCTTCTACGCCGACGAGCAGGCACAGTTGCTCGCGCTGCAGGGCCACCAGGCCGACGTGATGGGCACCTTCACCGTGCAGGGCGGCATCGGCATCCTGAACAATCCCGACTTCAAGGTGATCGGCGTGCGCTCGAGCGCGCACCGCCAGATCCACATGCGCAACGACTCGCCCACCTTCAAGGACAAGCGCGTGCGCCAGGCGCTCGCGCTGGCGCTCGATCGCGACGTGCTCGTGCGCGGGCTGTTCAAGGGTCGCGCCGTGGTGGGCAACGACAGCCCGTTCGCGCCCATCTTCCCTTCCACGGCGACCGACGTGCCCCAGCGCAAGATCGATGTCGCGAAGGCACGCCAGTTGCTGGCGCAGGCGGGCGTGGCCAACGGCTTCGACGTGACGCTCACCACCGAGAAGTACATGGAGATACCGGACCTCGCCGTGGTCGTGCAGAACGCGGCGAAGGCGGTCGGCATTCGCATCGCGCTCAAGGTGGAGAGCCAGTCGCAGTACTACGGCGCGGGCACGTTCGGCAAATCGGACTGGCTCGATTCGCCGCTCGGCATTACCGACTATGGGCACCGCGGCGTGCCGAACGTGTTTCTCAACGCGCCGCTCACCTCGGGCGGCACGTGGAATGCTGCGCACTTTCGCAACGCGCAATACGACAAGCTGGTCGCGCAGTTCGCGGCGACGCTCGACGTGGCGGCCCAGAAGCAGGTGGCGAGGCAGATCCAGACGCTGCTGCTCGACGAGACGCCCGTGATCATCCCGTACTTCTACGACCAGTTGATCGCACAGCGCGCCGTGCTTTCGGGCGTGCGCTTCACGGCGCTCGCCCAGCTCTATTTCGACCGCGCGACGCTCGCCGCCTGAACCGGCTCTAGCGCACCCGAAACGGAGGTCCGATGGCTACTCCGCTCCCGCCCATGTCGAATCCGGCCGGCACCGCGCGCGCCTTCGCCCCGCGCGCGGGCGTCGCGCGCTTTCTCGGCCGGCGCGCCGCTTGGGCGATCTTCACGCTCTGGCTGCTCTCGGTGCTCGTGTTCGCGGGCGGCCAGCTGCTGCCCGGCGATATCGGCCGCGCCGTGCTGGGCCCGCTCGCCGACGCGCGCGCCGTGGCCGCGCTCAATCACGAACTTGGCGCCGACCGGCCGGTGCTCGACCAGTACATTTCGTGGATCACTCATGCGCTGCGCGGCGACTTCGGCATGTCGTGGAGCTACAAGCAGCCCGTCGCGCCGTTCGTGGGCGACGCGCTCCTGCAGTCGGCCAGGCTCGGCCTGCTCGCGTTCGTGGTGGTGGTGCCGCTCGGCATTGCGGGCGGCGTCTGGGCGGCGCTCCACGAAGGCCGCCTGATCGACCGCGCGATCAGCACGGGCGGCCTGTGCGCGAGTGCCGTGCCGGAATTCGTCTCGTCGATCGTGCTGATCCTCATCTTCGGCGTGTGGCTGCGCTGGCTGCCCATCGAGGCGACCGCACCGAGCGGCGCGGGCGTGCTCGAACAATTGCGGCACCTCGTGCTGCCCGTGCTGCCGCTCGTGCTCGTGTTCTTCGGCTATCTCGCGCGGATTGCGCGCGCGGGCACCATCACGGCGCTCGACGCCGACTACACGCGCACCGCGATTCTCAAGGGGCTGCCGAGCCACGTCGTGATCGTGCGGCACGTGCTGCGCAACGCGCTGCTGCCCAGCGTGACGGTGGCAGCCACCCAGCTCGGCTATCTGATCGGCGGGCTCGTCGTAGTCGAATCGCTGTTCCGTTATCCGGGCGTAGGCTCCCTCATCTTCAACGCCGCGAAGGCCAAGGACTTCCCGTTGCTCGAAGCGGGCGTGCTTGCGGTGGGCGCCGTCTATACGCTCGCCAATCTCGCCGCCGACGCCCTGCACGCGTTGCTCGACCCGCGCCTGCGCGCGCCGGGAGGCGCATGAACGATATGGCTTCCGAAACAATTTCTCCGGGCGGCGAACCGGGCGAAGAAGCGCTCGCCGACACGCGTTGGCGCGACACGCTGCATCTGCTGCTGCGCTCGCCCTCGTTCGTCGCGGGCGCGCTGATCCTCGTGTGGTGGATCGTCTGCGGGCTCGCGGGCCAGTGGTTCGCACCGCACGACGCCTACGCGTCCGATCCGCTCAGCTCGCTCCTGCCGCCCGACCATACGCACTGGTGCGGCACCGATCAGCTCGGCCGCGACATCTGCTCGCGCGTGATCGTGGGCGCGCGCGACATCCTCACGATCGCGCCGCTCGCCACGCTCGTCGGCACGCTCGCGGGCGCGGCGCTCGGGCTCGTCACGGGCTATTTCGAAGGCGCGTTCGGCACGCTCGTCGCGCGTACGCTCGACGCGGTGCTCGCGCTGCCGCTCGTGATCGTCGCGCTGCTCGTGCTCGCGGCCGTGGGCGCCTCGAATCTCGCCGTGGTGCTCGTGATCGGCATTACGTTTGCGCCGCTCATCGCGCGCACGGTGCGCGCGGCGGTGCTCGCCGAGCGTCATCTCGACTACGTGGCGGCGGCTCGCCTGCGCGGCGCGAATGCGCTCGCCGTGATGTTCACGGAGATCCTGCCGAACGTCTGGCCGCCCATCGTCGTCGAGGCGACGGTGCGCCTCGGCTATGCGATCTTCGCGGTCGCGACGCTCTCGTTCCTCGGCTTCGGCATCCAGCCGCCGTCCGCCGACTGGGGGCTCGCGCTCGCCGAGTCGTACACGCTGCTCGCGGGCGGCGCATGGTGGACCGTGGCATTCGACGCGCTCGCCATCGCCTCGCTCGTGGTGGCCGTGAACCTGATCGCCGACAGCCTGCGCGAGGTGCTCCAATCGTGAACCGCCCCGCTTCGTCACGCCCCGCTCTCGCCACCTTCAGCGCGCCGCGCAACGACGACGCGCTCGCGCTCGTCGGCCTCACCGTCGCTTACCGCGTGCGCGGGCGCGACCGCGACGTGCTCACCGACGTCTCGCTGCGCATCCGGCGCGGCGAAGCGTATGGGCTGGTAGGCGAATCGGGCTGCGGAAAGTCGACGGTCGCGCTCGCCGCGCTGCGCTATCTGCCGCGCAACGGCCGTGTGAAGGCCGGGCGCATCGCGATCGCGGGCGACGACGTGCTCGCGCTCGACGTCGACGGCCTGCGCACGCTGCGCGCCAACGCCGTGTCGATGGTCTATCAGGACCCCGCCAGCGCGCTCAATCCCACGCTCACGATTGCGCGCCAGCTGATCGAAGCGTTCGAAGCCGCGGGCGCTGACGCGAGCGTGGCCCGCTCGCGCTCGCACGCGATGCTCGAGCGCGTGCGCATTGCCGATCCGGGCCGCGTGCTGGCGAGCTATCCGCACCAGCTCTCGGGCGGCATGCAGCAGCGCGTGGTGATTGCGATGGCGCTCGCGTCGAACCCCGCGCTCCTGATCCTCGACGAACCGACCACCGGCCTCGACGCCACCGTCGAGGCCGAGGTGCTCGACCTCATCTCGAAGCTGCGTGCGGAGCTGGGCATGGCGGTGCTGCTCATCAGCCACGACCTCGCGGTGATCGGGCGCATGTGCGAACGCGTGGGCGTGCTCTACGCGGGACGGCTCGTGGAGGAAGGCGCCACGCGCGACGTGTTCGAGCGTGCGCGCCATCCGTACACGGTCGGCCTGCTGCGCTGCCTGCCGGCGCAGGGCCGCAACAAGCATGCGGGCGCGCTCGACACGATACCGGGCGAGTTGCCGGCGCCTGGCGTGAGTGCGCCCGGCTGCATCTACGCACCGCGCTGCCGCCTCGCCGACGCGCGTTGCCGCGTGGAAGCGCCGCCGCCGCATCGCATGACCGCGCCGCACGGCGAGCAGATGTCGCGCTGCCACTATCACGAACGTGCGATGGAATTGCCGTTCGGCAACCTGATCGGAGGCGGCGACGGATCGCAGACCTCGAGCGATGGCGCTTCGAATGGTGAATCCGAACCGCGCGTCGTATTGCGCGCGCTCGACGTCTCGCGCACCTTCGGACACGGCGCGCAAGCCGTGCGCGCGCTCGACGGCGTATCGATCGAACTGCATGCGGGCGAGACGCTCGGCGTCGTGGGCGAATCGGGCAGCGGCAAGACGACACTCGCGCGCATGCTGCTCGGCCTGCATGCGCCCGATGCGGGCGGCGCCGTGGAGCTCGACGGCAAACGCCTGCACGCCCACGTCGCGCGGCGTCGCGCCGACGAGCGCGCAGCGCTGCGCGTCGTGTTCCAGCATCCGGACGCCTCGCTCAATCGCGCACTGCCGGTGAAACGGCTGATCGAGCGCGCGCTGTCCCGGGCGCACGACGCCACGCCGGCCGCTCACCAGGCCTCAGACGAATCGCGCATCGCGGGACTGCTCGAAGCCGTACGCGTGCCGGCGCGCTATCTCGTGGCGCGCGCGCGGCAACTCTCGGGCGGCCTCAAGCAGCGCGTGGCGATCGCTCAGGCGTTCGCGGGCGAGCCGCGCATCGTGATCTGTGACGAGCCCACCTCGGCGCTCGACGTCTCCGTGCAGGCCGCGATTCTCAACCTGCTCGCACGCCTGCAGCGCGAACGCGGCGTGAGCTACCTGTTCATTTCGCACGACCTCGATGTCGTGCGCTATCTCGCCGATCGCATCGTCGTGCTCTACGCGGGCCGTGTCGTGGAAAGCGGTCCGGCCGGCGCGGTGTTCGACGGCCCCTGGCATCCGTATACAGAAACGCTGCTGGCCGCGCGCGCGCTCGGCGCGGCAACGGCCAACGGCGCGCAGGCCGCGGCGCGCGGCTGCATTTTCAGCGCCCACTGCCCGCGCAAGCTCGGCGCCATTTGCGACGAAGCGCCCCCACCACTCGCCGACGCGGGCGGCGGCCATCGCATTCTCTGCCATATTCCCGTAGACGAATTGCGCACACAACAGAGCGCCACCACAGCCACGCAAGCGGCGACCTGACGGTGCGATAGCGCGCATATCGCATCCGGCTTCGTTGCGCTGTCCGCTTTCGCAACGCGAATCGCGCCATCCAGTGCGCGCGTTTCATCGCCGTAACGTTTTCCGCGTTTTTTCTGCCACGCGGGCGACACATCAATTGTCAAGTCCACCCCGCACGCCCCTCCCCGGCCGATGGCACAAAACTGGCTATATCGGCACCAGGCATCCGGCCGCCGCAATCCAGTGCAATGCGCCCCGACACACGCGCGGGGCGGCGCACCGGGCACACGGATGACCGGCCGCTCGACGCGCTTGTAATCTGCGGTCCCACGCCATGGGTTCCGACAATCCACAAGTAGTCCTGCGCAAACCGGTCATCCTGCGCGCGGCCTGACCGGGTGCCGTTTTTGGCGAGTACCGTTACAGCCGGATCGAACCCAATACGCCGGCGCGAAGCGGGTTGCGAGCCTGACGGAGTCGGCGCACGCGCACAAGGCGTGCGGCCGGCACGGGGGCATGGGAGACGACAGCGCATCACGCTG
Source organism: Paraburkholderia sp. EG287B (assembly GCF_040965595.1). Lineage (NCBI taxonomy): Bacteria > Pseudomonadati > Pseudomonadota > Betaproteobacteria > Burkholderiales > Burkholderiaceae > Paraburkholderia > Paraburkholderia sp. EG287B. The sequence continues at coordinate 273,537 of NZ_JBFRCG010000005.1, read as the reverse complement.
CCGCCTTGCGGGGAGAACAAGATGAAAAAGACCAACATTCATCAGTACTGCGATTGGATAAGATGGGGAGCAGGCGTGTGCGCGGTGGGCGCGGGCGTTTTATTCCCCGTGATCTCTGCGCACGCCGCAGGCGATGCCATCAATCCGGTAATCCTGCTCGCCGACGCACCTCTGCCGGCGAGCGGGGCCGAGGGCTTCGGGGCTTTCGGCGCGCCGGTTGCTGCGGATTCGCCTGCCGCCAGCATCTCGTCGAAGACTGATTCGGAGTCCGATTCGGCTACGCTGGCGAGCGACGTTTCTATGGTGTTCGCGCCTAACGATTGCATTAGCCGTACGGGCAGCGCGTGTTTCCGGGGCAACGGCGGCGGCGGCCATGGCGGCTCGGGTGCGTCGAGCGGCAGCAGCGGAAGCGGCGGCGGCGCGGGCGCCGCGACGGCCAGCACGGGAGGGCTTGGCCGCAGCGGCAGCTCTGGCGTGGGAGGGACGGGACCGAGCGGTTCGGGAGGCGGTTCCAGCCACTCCGGCGGCGGCAAAGGCGGTGGTGGGAAAGGAGGCGGTGGTAACAACGGCGGTGGCAACAACGGCGGCAATAACGGCGGTGGCAACAGCGGTGGCGGCAACAACGGCGGTGGCAACAACGGCGGTGGCAACAACGGTGGTAGCAACAGCGGTGGCGGAAGCAGCAACGGCGGCAGTTCAGGCGGCTGTGGCTGCGGCAGCCACGGCGGATCGGCTAGCGGCCCTTCGGGCGGCCCAGCAGGCGGATTCGGCGGCGGCTTTGGCGGGGGTTTCGGCGGATTCGGCGGTGGCTTCGGAGGTGGATTCGGCAAAGGTGGACCGTCGGGCGGCCCGGGCGGCGGGTACGGCGGCGGACACGGTGGCGGCCATGGCAGCGGTCATTGAACCTGTACGGCGGTGCAGGCAGAGCGCTGCAGCCACTCCGATCTGGCGCGACGGCCAGGCGCGCCAGTCCTGGCGTCGGCGGCGGCGTCCCGGTCCCCCGGCCGGGCACCGCCGCCGTGGGCCGGTCGCCGGATGCGCGATGCGCGTGGCGTTCCCGGGCGACCACAGCGGCTGTCTGCTCGCCATACGCCGGCACAAACCATGACCGCGCGCGCAAGCGCGCATCCCACTCGCGCCCTACAGCATCTCCAGCGGACGCTTGCTGCGCGGCGGCTTGAAATGCGCGTCGAGCGCCGCGTGCTCGTCAGCACCGAGCACGAGATCGAGCGCCGCGCGGTTGTCGCGCACGTGCTCCACGCGCCCCGCCTTCGGAATCGCGCAGACCCCGCTTTGGCCCAGCACCCACGCCATCGCCACGCGATAGACCGACACCCCGTGGGTGTGAGCGATGTCGTCGAGCGGCGAGCGCCTCGGCAAGCGCGCGTGATCGACCGGGCTATACGCCATCGCCGGCATGCGATGCGCGGCGCTCCACGGCAGCAGGTCGAATTCCGCGCCGCGCCGCGCGATGTTGTAGAGAATCTGGTTGGTCGCGCACGCGTCGCCGCCAGGCGTGGCGAACAGTTCCTCCATGTCGTCGGTATCGAAATTGCTCACGCCCCAGTGACGGATCTTGCCCGCGCGCACGAGCGCTTCGAACCCTTCGACCGTCTCTTCGAGTGGCACCCCGCCGCGCCAGTGCAGCAGATAGAGATCGAGCCGGTCGGTGCCGAGGCGTTTCAGGCTCGCCTCGCACGCGCGCGCGACGCCGCTGCGGCTCGCGTTGTGCGGATACACCTTGCTCACGAGAAACACCTCGTCGCGCAGGCCCTGCAAGGCCTCGCCGACCAGCCGCTCGGTCGCGCCGTCGCCGTACATCTCGGCGGTGTCGATGAGCGTCATGCCGAGCGCCACGCCTTCGCGCAGCGCGGCGATTTCCGCCGCGCGGTGTGCACTGCGCTCGCCCATTTCCCACGTGCCCTGCCCCAGCTTCGGAATGCGTTCGCCGTCCGGCAATGCGACGCTTGCGATATCGGTCGTCATGATCTCCCTTTGTGCGCTGCAACCGCGCCAACTGGCAAAGAACGGCCAGTGTATCGCCTCGCGCGCAATGCGGTCATACGCACTCTCGCAAGCCGTTCATTTCCGCGATTGCGCATCGATGACATAAAATTGCCGTTCGCCTTTCATGCCTGCCTCCCATGAACGCACCCACGGAAGACCGCTGGCGCGACCTGCGCCCGGACCCGGACAACGACACGCCGCTCTATCTGCAGCTCGCGCGCAAGCTGAGCCTCGCGATCCACGACAATCGCTGGAACGCGGGCGAAGCCCTGCCCTCCGAGCGCGTCCTCGCGGAGTCGCTCGGCGTTTCGCGCATCACCGCGCGCAAGGCGATCGCACTGCTCGTCGAGCAGGGCCTGATTCGCCGCACGCAAGGCGCGGGCAGCTTCATCACGCCGCGCATCGAAGACCCGCTCTCGCGCCTCACGAGCTTCAGCGAGATGCTGCGCCAGCGCGGCTTCACGCCGAGCTCGCGCTGGCTCTCGCGCGAAATCCAGCCCGCGAGCCGCGACGAGGTGATCCAGCTCGGGCTCTCGCCGGCGGCGGCCGTCACGCGCCTGAAGCGCCTGCGTCTGGCCGACGGCATCGTCATGGCCGTCGAGAACTCCACCTTCCCCGCCGCGCTGATTCCCGACCCGAACGCGATCGGCGACTCGCTCTACAGCTTTCTCGAACAGCGCGGGCTTTCGATCGTGCGCGCGCTGCAACACTTTCGCGCCGTGAACGCGAGCGACGAAATCGCGCGGCAGATGAGCATCGCGCCCAACGAGGCGCTGCTGCTCATCACGCGCGTGGGCTATACGGCCGATCAGCGCGCCATCGAACTCACCGATACCTACTGCCGCAACGATTATTACGATTTCGTCGCGGAACTGCGCAAGTAGCGCGCGAAAACGCGGTGTCGTCTAGTCGTTCCATGCCGGCGCATCGCTGCCGATCGGCACCGGCGGCCGCGCATGAAACGCCGGCGTGAGTTCTAGCCGCTCGGCGGGCGCCACCGCGCGCACGCGCCCGAACGGCGAAGCCATTTCCTCCAGACAATCGGCGAGATCGGCGGCGCCCACCTCGGGCGCCTGCTGGCCGTCTTCGAGCGTGCCCATCGTCTGCAGCCAGCGGCCCGTTTGCGCGAGCGACAGGCGCACGTGCCAGCTGCCGCCTTCGCGCATGCGCCGCGCGAGCGCGACCATCGCGCCGAACGCGGCCAGATAGCCCGTGGCGTGATCGAGCGCCTGGCACGGCAGCGGGCGAGCCGTCGTGAACGGCGGCGCGCCTGCTGCGGCGCTGCCGTGTCTCGCTGCGACGACGCTCTCGGCCCACACGATGCCGCTCGCCGACTGCACGAGGCTGTCGAAGCCGCGCCGCTCGCGCCACGGCCCACGATGCCCATACGCACTGATCGACACGCACACGATGCCGGGCCGCACCTGCGCAAGCGCCTCGGGCGCGAAGCCGCGCGCGGCGAGCGCACCTGGCCGGTAGCCTTGCACGAACACGTCGGCATCGCGTGCGAGTGCGCGCAACTGCTCGCACGCGGCTGCGTCGCGCAGGTCGAGCGTGGCGGAGCGCTTGCTGCGGCCGTTGTCGATCACGAGCGGCGCAATGTTCGGCAGATGCGCGCCGTTGATGAGCAGCACGTCCGCGCCGTGTTGACCGAGCGTGCGCCCCGCCACCGGCCCCGCGATGATGCGCGTGAGATCGAGCACGCGCACGCCTTCCAGAGGACGCGCGCCGGCGCCCGCCCGCGGCGCCTCGGCGGGCGCGTCGCCAATGCGCTCGATCTCGAACAGCGGCAGGCTCGCCACCGCCTTCGCCTGCTCGTGCGCGGCCCATTCGCGCGGCGCGCGCACGAGCGCGGCGCACAGGCCCGCTTGCGCGAGCGCGTCGTCGAGCGCCGCGCCTTCCCAGCGAAGGATCGCGCGCGCCACGGCGTCGCGCTCGTCCGCGCATTCGAGCACGCGCAGGATGCCCGCAAGGTGATGCGGAAAGTTCGCGTGCAGCTGGACCCAGCGACCGTCGCCGGTCGGGAAGTGACCCGTCACCGGATGACGCAGCTCCGTGGGCGGCTGGCCGTCCACGCTCAAATGGCGCTCGCTGCGAAACGCGGCGAGCGCGCGGCGCACGTCGATCGCCACGCGCTGCGTCCGGCCCGTGCGCAGCGCGTGCAGTTGCGCGGCGGCGAGCCCCGCCGCGCCGATGCTCGCCGCCGCGAGCGTGCCCACGCGAAAGATCGAGGGCAGGCCCGGATCGACGCCTTCGACGTCGAGCCAGTCGAGAGCGGAAGGGTCGCAGCCCGCCAACATCCAGAGGTGTTCGAGCGCGTCGCGTGGCGTCATGGCGTGCAGTCCTTTTGCGAGGGAAGCGGGGAGAAAGCGAGCCGAAGTGATGTCACGCATCGTCGCGCCACTCGAATCCCGGATCAATCTTGATTATCATGATCAACATAGATTGATTTCTCCGGTTCCGGGAGGCGAGCCACCATGTCCAGCTATATGACCGCGGAGCAAGCCGCCGCCGAACTCGGCATCAGCCGCGCCACGCTCTACGCCTATGTGAGCCGCGGACTCATCGCCTCGGCGCCTTCGCCCCATGGCCGCCACAACCGCTACGACGCCGCCGAGGTGCGCCGCCTCGCGCGCCGCAAGGCCGACGGCAAGCGCGCGGGCAAGGTCGCGCAGAAGGTGCTCGACTGGGGCGTGCCCGTGCTCGAATCGTCGATCACGCTGATCGCCGACGGCAAGCTCTTTTATCGCGGCGAGGACGCCATCGCGCTCGCGCGTCAGGCCTCGCTCGAGGAGGTCGCGGCGCTGCTGTGGCAATGCGCGCCGCGCCGCGTGCTGCAGGCGCCCGAGGCGCCCATCGCGGCCGCGCAATGGTCGGCATGGCTGAAGATCTGGAGCGGGCACACGCCGCTGGAGCGCGCGCTCGTTCTGTTGCCGGCCGCCGCCGCGCAAATGCCGCGCATCTGGGCGCAGGGCCGCGACGCGCAAATCGACACCGGTGCGATGCTCATGCGCCTGCTCGCGGCGGCGCTCGTTTCCGCGGCGCCGTCGAACGAGCCGCTGCACCGTCAGCTAGGCGAGGCATGGGGCGTGCGCTCGCGCGCGCAAAACGACCTGCTGCGCGCCGCGCTCGTCCTGTGCGCCGACCACGAGCTGAACGCCTCGACGTTCACGGTGCGCTGCATCACCTCCACGGGTACGCATCTGTTCGGCGCGGCGACGGGCGGCCTGGCCGCCCTGGCCGGGCCGCGCCACGGCGGCGAGACCACGCGCGTCGCCGCGCTCTTCGACGAAGCCGCGCGCGCCGACGATCTGCATCGCTATCTCGCCGACCGTCTCGCGCCCGACGAACTCGGCGCGGCCGTGCCGCTGTCCGGTTTCGGCCACCCGCTCTATCCCGCTGGCGACCCGCGCGCGCGCCTGTTGCTGGACCTGCTCGCACAGCGCGCGCCGGCGCGCTCGCCGATGGACGAAGTCGACGCGCTCGCCCAGGCCGTGGCCGAGACGAGCGGCGCGCGCCCGACGCTCGACTACGCGCTCGCGGCCATGGAGCGCGTGCTGGGGCTGCCGCGCGGCGCGGCATTTACGCTGTTCGCCGCGGGCCGCGTGACGGGCTGGATCGCGCATGCGCTCGAACAGACCGCCGATGGCCGGCTGATCCGTCCGCGCGCAAGGTACGTAGGGGAAATGGAGGGCGAAACGAGGCATGCCGTGCCGCACATCGCGTAACACGCGCCGCTAGTTCAACCCGCCGCCCGCACACCCCACTGCCCGCGCTGCACCCAGCCGCGCAACGTCTCGCCGATGCGCGCCGCCACGCCGCTCGCCCCTGCCGCGCGCACGCGTTCCACGTCGACCGGCGCCACCGTCCACGCTGGCGCAGCGGCGCTTGCGCCGCCCAGCGCCAGCACGAAACGCGCCCCTTCGTGGCCCGCGCTCACGTGCACGCACACGCCCGCGGCGAGCCCGATCGACTCGCCGGCGCGCAGCCAGTAGTCGCCGGCGTCGCCCGCGATCGTGAGCCAGAGTTCGCCTTCGCTTACATGCAATTGCATTGCCTGCGCGAGCCGCCAGGTTTCGACGGGCTCGCCGTGTTCCAGTTCGAAGATTCGGATTTCGCGCATTGCCGTGCTCCTTGCAGACTGGCCGCCGAGTCCCCTCGGACGGCCACCGGAAGGCTGGCTGACAAGGACTTGAAGCGCCTTCCCGGTAGGAGCATTATTGCGATCAGTGACGGACGATCCCATGTACAGTTCCGAACAGTTCATCTGGAACTGTGCAGCCAAAAAACCGAACAGTCACTGCCGTTTCAAACCGCAGCCTGAAGCGCCCTACCCAGCGAGACCCAGATGAAACTCGAACTCGACCGCGCGAGCGACGTGCCGCTCACCGAACAAATCGTCAGCGGCGTGCAGACGTGGATCCGCTCGCGCGCGGCGCACCCGGGCTCGCGCCTGCCGTCGATCCGCCAGTTCGCCACCGATTACGCCATCAGCCGCTTTCCGGTGATCGAGGCCTATGACCGGCTCGTCTCGCTCGGCTATCTCGACTCGCGCCACGGCTCGGGCTTCTACGTGAGCGAGCACGCGCGCGCGGGACTCTCCGGCATGGGTACCTGCGACCTCTCGAACGCCGCCGACGAATCGGGCCACCTGCTCAGCCAGCTCGAACGCGCGGGCGAGCTGCTGCAGCTCGACAGCGGCTCGATCCCGCAGGCGTGGCGCGACATCGACGCGCTCGGTCAGGCGATCCGCCATGTGTCGCGCAGCGACCCGGCGAGCCTCGTCGACTACGGCACGCCAACGGGCGACGCCACGCTGCGCGAGCATCTGTGCAACCGGCTCGCGCCGCTTGGCATCGTCGCCGGGACGCAGCAGATCCTCGTCACTGAAGGCGCGAGCGAAGGCCTCGACCTGCTCATGCGCTACATGCTCAAGCCCGGCGACACGGTATTCGTCGAAGATCCCGGCTACTACAACCTGTACGGTCTGCTCAAGCTGCACGGCGTGCGCCTCGTGGGCATCCGCCGCACGGCAAGCGGGCCCGATCTCGACCATTTGCACGCGATGCTCGCCGAGCACCATCCGCGCGCGTTCTTCGTCAACACCGTGTTCCACAACCCGACCGGCTCGACGATCTCGCCGCCTGTCGCGTTCCGCCTGCTGCAACTCGCGCGCGAGCACCGCTTCACGATCGTCGAGGACGACATCTACGCCGATTTCCAGGCCGACCCCACCGACCGGCTCGCGGCGCTCGACCAGTTCGAGCACGTCGTCTATGTAGGCGGGCTTTCGAAGACGCTCTCCTCGGCGCTGCGCGTGGGCTACGTGGTCGCCAACCCGGCGATCGTGCGCGATCTCGCGTCCATCAAGGCGCTCACCAGCATCAGCGGCTCGCGCTTCTCGCAGGCCGTGGCCGCCACGCTGCTCGAGCGCGGCGCGTACCGCAAATACCTCGAACGGCTGCGCCGGCGCATCGCCGAGGCGCAAGGGTCGGCCACGCGCACACTCGAAGCGCATGGGTGGGAGCTGTTCGGCAGCGCGGCGTCGGCCACCGCGGCGAGCGCGGCGCGCGGCTATGCGCAAACGGGCGGCAAGTTCGTCTGGGCGCGCGTGCCGCACGTGGAGGATTCCACCCGCCTCGCCGCCTGCGGCGAGCCGCTCGGCGTGGCGGTCTCGCCGGGCAGCCACTTCCGCCCGCAAGGCGAGCCGAGCCCGTGGATTCGCATCAACGTGGCGCTCACGCTCGACCCGCGCGCCCAGGCCTTCTTCGCGGCGGCCGCGCGCCTCGACGGATAGACGCGCAAGGCGCGGGTCGCCCCCGGCGCTCACGCCGCCTGCGCCACATTTGCGGCAGCGGGGCCGTCCGTCTGCGTGGGCACGCCGTTTTCCCTACAATGGCGCTTGCCTGCGCGCCCCAGTCCTCGCCCATGTCCGAATCCACCGCTGCGTCCAGCACCGCCCCGTCGCCCCGCTCGTTGTCCGTGATGCTGTGGCTCGTCGCCACCGGCTTCTTCATGCAGACCCTCGATTCGACCATCGTCAACACGGCGTTGCCGGCGATGGCGAGGAGCCTCGGCGAACTACCGTTGCGCATGCAATCAGTCGTGATCGCGTATTCGCTCACGATGGCGGTGATGATCCCCGTATCGGGCTGGCTCGCGGACAAGCTCGGCACACGGCGTGTGTTCCTCGGCGCGATTTTCGTGTTCACGGTCGGCTCGCTCCTGTGCGCGAGCGCGCATACGCTGAACCAGCTCGTGGTCTCGCGCATCGCGCAAGGCGTGGGCGGCGCGATGCTGCTGCCGGTCGGCCGGCTTGCCGTGCTGCGCACGTTTCCCGCCGAACGCTATCTGCCCGCGCTCTCGTTCGTGGCGATTCCGGGGCTGATCGGCCCGCTCATCGGCCCGACGCTCGGCGGCTGGCTCGTGCAGATCGCCTCGTGGCACTGGATCTTTCTCATCAACGTGCCGGTGGGCGTGGTGGGCTGCGTCGCCACCTTCATCTTCATGCCCGACAGCCGCAACCCCGATACGCCGCGCTTCGACCTGCCGGGCTACCTGCTGCTCGTAATCGGCATGCTCGCGATTTCGTTCGCGCTCGACGGGCGCAGCGAGTTCGGCATCCAGCACGCCACCGTGCTCGTGCTCTTCATCCTTTCGCTCGCCGCGTTCGTGGCCTACGGTCTGCACGCGGTGCGCACGCCACAGCCGATCTTCTCGCTCGATCTCTTCAAGATCCACACCTTCAGCGTGGGCCTGCTCGGCAACCTGTTCGCGCGCATCGGCAGCGGCGCGATGCCGTATCTGATTCCGCTGCTGCTCCAGGTGGCGCTCGGCTACACGGCCTTCCAGGCCGGCCTCATGATGCTGCCCACCGCGGCCGCGGGCATGTTCTCGAAGCGCCTCGTGACGTATCTCATCATGCGCTACGGCTACCGCAGCGTACTGGTCTCGAACACGGTGCTCGTGGGCCTCATGATGGCGAGCTTCGCGCTTTCCACGCCCCACGAGCCGCTGTGGATGCGCATCGCGCAACTGGCGATCTTCGGCGCCGTGAACTCGATGCAGTTCACGGCGATGAACACGCTCACGCTCAAGGACCTCGGCACCGGCGGCGCGAGCAGCGGCAACAGCCTCTTCTCGCTCGTGCAAATGCTCTCGATGAGCCTTGGCGTGACCGTCGCGGGCGCGCTGCTCACTACCTTCACGGGCATCATGGGCCACAAGACGGGCGAGAACGTGATTCCGGCGTTCCACGCGACCTTCATTTGCGTGGGCATCATCACGGCGGGTTCGTCGTGGATCTTCGCGCAGCTCTCGCCGGACCTGCGCCGCACCGCGAAGAAGACCGATCCGTCCGAGCGGACCTGACAAGCCGGGGCCGCGGTCGTTGCGGTCGTTGCGGTCGTTGCGGTCGTTGCGGTCGTTGCGGTCGTTGCGGTCGTTGCGGTCGTTGCGGTCGTTGCGGTCGTTGCGGTCGTTGCGGTCGCATCTTCGCCGAGGGCGCGCGCACCGCAAAGGTGCGGCACGCCTCGTGGCCGTGCGCCGCCCGGGTTCGCGCCGGATTCGCGCACCAACCCGCACACCATCCCGAAATGGCGCGTGCCCCATCGCACGGGCCTATGGCCACGGGACCAGGCACTCGCATACTTTTTGCTGCCCTATCCTGTAAACTTGACGCTCACGCGTCCCGCCCGTCACGTCCGTCCCGCGCGCCATCGAAACGAAATGACCAGCATGATCGACCTCGATCCCCCCGGCTTCCAGTCTCGCCCCATCGCCGGCGAAGAAGGTGCCCGCCGCACCGTGCTGTACGGCGGCTACACCGTCTTCAGCGTGTTCCAGCCCGTGTTTTCGGTCGCGCACCGGCGCGCGATCGGCTATCACGCGTCGCTGCGCGCACACGACGAGCAGGGCCAGCAGGCGCCCTCGCAGGAAGTGTTCACGCAGGCGGCGCGCCGCGGCGACCTGCTCGAGCTGGGGCGCCTCGCGGAATCGCTGCATCTGGGCAATTTCAACGCGTTCGATTCGCATGACGAATGGCTCTTTCTGAGCCTGCACCCGGCCGCGCTCATGGATACGAGCTACGGCGACGCGCTGCTCGCCGGCCTCAAGGCGCTCGGCCTGCAGCCGCAGCGGGTGGTGCTGGAAGTGTCGGAGCAGGCGGGCGGCGAGAATTCGCGCTTCGCGGAAATCATCGACGGATTGCGCAAGGCGGGCTTCGTGATCGCGCTGGATGGCTTCGGCGCGAAGCATTCGAACATCGACCGCGTCTGGCAGCTGCGGCCCGACATCGTTACGCTCGACCGCAGCCTGCTCGCCCAGGCGAGCCGCCACGCGCATATTGAGCGCGTGCTGCCGGGGCTCGTCTCGATGCTGCACGAGTCGGGTCAGCTCGTGCTCGTGGGCGGACTTTCGACCGAGCGCGACGCGCTGATCGCGCTGGAGAGCAACGCCGACTTCGTGCAGGGCGCGTATTTCGCGCGGCCCGACGTCGAGCCGGTGCCGCCGGCCAGGGCCGCGCAGCTCATGGACGATCTTTCGGCGCGCCTGCGCGAGCGCGTGGCCGCGCGCGAGCGTTCGCAGTCGGCGCGTCTCGCGCCGTACGTGAGCGCCATCGAAGCGGCGGCGAAGCAGCTTGCCGAGGGCGCGAACATGAACGACGCCACGCTGCCGCTGCTCGGCCTCGACGACACGGCGCGCTGCTTCCTGCTCGACGCGTCGGGCCGCCAGATCGGCGACAACGTGCTGCCCGACGGCCGCACGTCGCAGCGCGCCAAGCGCTTCCGGCCGCTGCTGCATTCCGAGGGCGCAAGCTGGGAACGGCGGCCTTACTTCATCGGTGCCATGAAGGCGCCGGGCCGCGTGCAGTTCACGCCGCCCTATCTGTCGATCAACGAGGCGCACCTGTGCGTCACGGCCTCGGTCGCCGTGCAGACGGAGCACGGCGTGCAGGTGCTGTGCGTCGATATCAACTGGGACGCCGCCTTGCGCGGCTAGCGCGCGTTCAGGCCGAGGCCGGGCTCACGCGAAGACGAGCGGCTGCGTGTGCAGCGTCGCGCAGTCGTGCGTGGCGGACGCGCGAGCGCTGACGGTAAGCGTAGACACGCACGCCGCGCCGTCGCTCGAGGCGAGCCGGGCCAGCATCCTGCGCACCGCCTCGCCGCCGAAAGCCCGGTTGGCTGCCTGAAGCCGGTTGGCCGGCCCCGCGCTCCCCTCTTCCAGCGCCGCGACACAAACCACCGGCTCGGGCAGCCCGTCGCGGTCGTCGCGCACATGCAGCCAGGCGGCGAGCGCGCCGTCCTGCGCGACGAGCGCCACGCCGGGCTCGCCGTCCAGCGCTAGCGCCTCGGCACGCAGAACATGCGCGGCGGGCGCTTCTTGCCGGGACTCGCCGTGAGCCGCCTCCGCCACGCTCGCCGCGACCAGCGCGTTTGCCGTCACTCCCAGCAAGTCCATCAATCCCACGCGATCCTGTGCATGCAGCACGTCGCGCAGACGCTCGACCGTGCGCGCGTGCTGCACCTTGTCGGCCGGCGCCGCCTGCGGCGCGGCCTCGCGGGCGAGTCGAACGCGGGCACGCCGCACGATCTGCCGGCAATGCTCGTTCGTGCACCCGGTGAGCGCGCCGATCTGCGCGTAGTCGCAGTCGAAGGCCTCACGCAGCACGAACACCGCCTGCTCGAGGGGTCCCAGCCTTTCGAGCAGGAGCAGCAGCGCGTCCGAGAAGCGCCGCGTACGCAAGCCCGCCTCTTCCGCCGAAGGCGCCGCGTCGTCGAGCCACGCGGCCTCGTGTTCGCCTGCATGCTCGCGACGCAGGCGCCGCAGCCGGTCGATCGCGAGGCGCACGGTGACCGTGGCGAGCCACGCCCGCGGTGCGCGCAAGGCTTGCGCGTCGGCGTCGCGCCAGCGAAACCACGCGTCCTGCACGACATCCTCGGCCTCCGCACGGCTGCCCAGCACGCGTGCGGCCAGCGCAATGAGCCGCCCGCGCGCCTCGCCGAAGGCGGCGGCGCGGCGCGCGTCGGTCCACGCTGCTGCGCCAGGCCCGGCTTCGTCGCTCACTGGGGTCGCAGCCTCATTGCGCCCAGCGCCCTCCAGACTCGTTCCTTCGATTGTGTCGATCGCCTGCGTCATTCGCTTCGCTCCTTCGCCATGCGTGCTCGCTGCCGCCCGTTTCCCTCATGACGTCCGGCACGCGGCCGGCGTGACAGCCCCACGCAAAAATATTTTCGTCACGCGCGAGGCGCGCCGGGCGTCATGACAGCAGCGGCGCAATCGCGCCGTCAACGGAAAAACCACGAGGCCAGTCATGCCATCCCTTGCACTGAATCATGCAGCATTGCCGCCGAGCGCGCTCAATCTCGTCCCGACCGTGATCGAAACCTCGGGGCGCGGCGAGCGCGCCTACGACATCTACTCGCGCCTCCTGCGCGAGCGCATCGTGTTCCTCGTCGGGCCGGTGACCGAACAGAGCGCGAGCCTCGTGGTCGCGCAACTGCTCTTTCTGGAAGCGGAAAACGCGGACAAGGACATCAGCCTCTATATCAACTCGCCGGGCGGTTCGGTCTACGACGGACTCGCCATTTACGACACGATGCAGTTCATCAAGCCCGATGTCTCGACGTTGTGCACGGGATTCGCCGCCAGCATGGGATCGTTCTTGCTCGCCGCGGGTGCCAAGGGAAAACGCTTCGCACTACCGAACGCACGCATCATGATCCATCAACCTTCGGGGGGCGGCCAGGGCACCGCCGCCGATGTCGAGCTGCAGGCACGCGAGATCCTGTACCTGCGCGAGCGCCTGAACGCGATGCTCGCCGCGCGCACCGGACGCGGCATCGAGCAGATCGCGCACGACAGCGACCGCGACAACTTCATGTCGGCCCACGCGGCCGCCGAGTACGGCTTGATCGACCGCGTGATCGAGTCGCGCGACGACCCGTTACTGCGCTAGGGCGCGGTGTCCGCGGCTCGCGGGCTCACGCGAGCCGCACGGCGAGCCACGCCGCCAGCACGCCCTTGTACTCGGCGACCAGCAGCTTGCGCTCCTTCGGTTTCGCCGCGGCGTATAGTGGGTTGAGGCTCTTGATGACCTGCAGCATGACTTCGGCCACGCGATAGGCCTCATCGGACGCAAGCGCCGGCTGATAACGCAGGAAGAGCGCCGTGAACCGCTGGCGCAGCAGATTGCGCACGGCCGCATCGCGCTTGAAGCCGAGCGGCACGGAAAGCAGGGGCAAATAGGCGGGATAGTCGTGCATCAGATCGACCATCAGGTCGAACAGACGCTCGACTAGCTGCGCGAGCGGCAGCTTGCCTGCATCGTCGTGCGCGGCGATGAGCGCGCTCCAGCGCGCGTCCATTTCGTCGCCGTAGCGCTTGCGCAGTGCGAGAGCCAGTGCCTCCTTGTTCGGAAAATACTGGTACGCCGCGCCCACCGAGACGCCCGCCTGCTGCGCGATCTGCGTCATCGTCGCCGCTTCGAAGCCGCGCTCGGCGAAGGCCTCGCCCGCGGCCTCGAGCAGCGCGTCGACCGTGCGCGCCGCGCGTTCCTGGCGCGGCACGCGCCGGGCGTTTTCGCGTGCCGCTTCCTTTTGCGCCTCCTTGCGCGCGAGCGGATCTGCCGCCATATCTGAAGCCTCCTTCACATTCGTGTATGATTATGTGAAGCCATCCTCACATATAGGTGAACCATGACGCAAGCACTTTCACTGAACGCGCGCACCACGGCGCTCGTGATGATCGACCTTCAGCACGGCATCGTAGGCCGCCAGATCGCGCCCTATAGCGGCGCGCAGGTCGTGGCCAACGCCAAACCGCTCGCCGACGCGCTGCGCGCCAAGGGCGGCACCGTCGTCTGGGTGCACGTGCTCCTGAACGAACTGCTCGCGCTGCCCGCCGACGCGCCCGGCCGCACGCCCGACACCCCGCCCGCACCGGCCGAAGCCTCCGAACTCGTGCCCGGGATCGGCGCACAACCCGAGGACGTGATCGTCGCGAAGCGCCAATGGGGCGCGTTCTACGGCACCAACCTCGAGCAGCAGCTGCGCCGCCGCGGCATCGACACCATCGTCATCGGCGGCATCGCCACGAACTTCGGCGTCGAATCCACCGCGCGCGCGGCGTTCGATCTCGGCTTCAAGCTCGTGTTCGTCGAAGACGCCACCTCGGGTCTGAACGAAGAGATGCATCACTTCTCGTTCGAGAAGCTGTTCCGCCATATGGGCCACGTGCGCTCGACGCAGGAAACCATCGCCGCGTTTGTGTAAATCCGTTTGTGTAAAACGCTTCGCTCAAAACAAAAAAGCCCTCGATTCGCATCGAGGGCTTTTTGCATGTGCCGCAGCCAGTGCGGCGCATTCAGCAGGGCTTCGTATTACGCGAAGTTCTGTGCTGCGAAGTTCCAGTTCACGATGTTCCAGAACGCTTCGACGAACTTCGGACGCGCGTTGCGGTAGTCGATGTAGTAAGCGTGTTCCCACACGTCGATCGTGAGGAGCGCCTTCGCGTCGGTCGTGAGCGGCGTGGCGGCGTTGCTGGTCGACACGATGTCGAGCGAGCCGTCAGCCTTCTTCACGAGCCAAGTCCAGCCCGAACCGAAGTTGCCCACGGCAGCCTTCGTGAAGGCTTCCTTGAACGCGTCGTAGGAGCCCCACTTCGCGTTGATCGCGTCGCCGAGCGCGCCCGACGGTGCGCCGCCGCCTTGCGGCGAGAGGCTGTTCCAGAAGAACGTGTGATTCCAGATCTGCGCCGAGTTGTTGAACACGCCACCCGACGACTTCTTGACGATCTCTTCGAGCGAGAGCTTTTCGAACTCGGTGCCCGGAATCAGGTTGTTCAGATTCGTGACGTAAGCCTGGTGGTGCTTGCCGTAGTGGAACTCGAGCGTCTCTTCCGACATGTGCGGAGCGAGGGCGTTCTTCGCGAACGGCAGCGGCGGGAGCGTAAATGACATGATGCGGTTCCTTCGTCGTGTTATGGGGAGTTCTGCGTGAAGTTCTACAAATTCGCCGGCATGGAGCACTCGATTGTAGGCGAGTTGGAATAACCCCGCAAACGAGCGGCCTTTATGCCGGATATCGTTTGCGCAGGGCGTTTCCGCATCAACCGCGATGCGGTTTTTCGCCGATCCAGCGACGCTCGAACAACGCTTTCCATGCCGGATTTGCACGCAGGCAGGACGGCTGCAATCGCGTTGCAATCTCCGCGCAACCGGCGTGCAAACTTCCTGCAACGAGACTGCAACAATCGTTCGCCGCCACGATTGTTCGTCGAGGCGAAGCGATCGGGCGATGGCGCCGGTGCCTCGCTGAGCAGCAAGCAACGGGCCCGACAGGCCGCCCGCGAACCCGGGTCAGAAACCGTCGGCGAGGCGCGGCTGGACATCGGCGAGCGCGACGTCGGCGCTGCCTTGGGCGAGATGCACGGTGAGGCGCTTGCCCGGTTTGAGCGTGGCGGGCGAGCGCACGGCCGCGCCGCTTTGCGCGTCGAGCAGCGCCGCGTAGCCGCGCTCGAACGTGCGCTGCGGGCTCAGCACTTCGAGCCGCGCCGTGAGTTCCGAAACGCGCGCCGCTTCGCGCTCGCGCTGGCGCGCGAAGGCGCCGTCCAGACGCCGGCCGAGCGACTCCAGCCGGGCGCGCTGCGCGGCGGCGTCGGGCCGCGCGCGCTGCCAGCGCATCTGCATGACGTTCAGGCGCGCACGCGCCTCGGCGCTGGCACGCGAACCCGCCGAGGCGAGCCGTATCGTCAACTGGCGCAAGTGGGTGCGCTGCTGCGCAAGCCGTTCGACGGGCGAAACGAGCCGGCGCGCCAGCCAGTCGAGCTGCTGCGCGCGGCGCTCGAGCAGACGGCCGAAATCGCGGGCCAGCGCGGCATGGCGCTGGTCGAGGTCGCGCAGCAGCAGCGTGCGCTGCGGACTGACGAGTTCGGCCGCGCCAGTGGGCGTCGGCGCGCGCACGTCGGCGGCGAAATCGGCGATCGTGAAATCGGTTTCGTGCCCCACGCCGCTCACCACCGGAATGGCGCTGGCCGCGATCGCACGGGCAAGCGCCTCGTCGTTGAACGACCACAGGTCCTCGATCGAGCCGCCGCCGCGGCACAGCACGAGCACGTCCACCTCGTTGCGCGCATTCGCGGTCGCCAGCATCGCCGTGAGCTTTTCTGCCGAGCCCGCGCCCTGCACCGGCGCGGGATAGACGATCACCGGCACGTGCGGCGCGCGGCGGCACAGCGTGGTGAGCACGTCGCGCAGCGCGGCGGCCTGCATCGACGTAATCACGCCGATCGCGCGCGGATGCGAGGGCAGCGGGCGTTTGCGCTCCGGGTCGAAGAGCCCTTCGGCCTCGAGTTGCGCCTTCAGCCGCAGGAAGGCTTCGTAGAGGCGGCCCTGGCCGGTGCGCCGCACGGCCTCGACGTTCAGCTGAAGTTCGCCGCGCGGCTCGTACATCGTGACGAGCGCGCGCACTTCGATGCGGTCGCCTTCACGCGGCGTGAATTCGGCGTACTGCGCGCGGCCGCGGAACATCACGCAGCGAATCTGCGCCTGGGCGTCCTTGATCGAGAAGTACCAGTGGCCACTCGCGGCGCGCGTAAAGTTGGAAACTTCGCCGGAAATCCATGCCAGCGGGAACGTGCGCTCGAGCATCGAGGCGATCGCCCGGTTGAGCGCCGAGACCGGCACGACGACGTCGCCCGAAGGCGCGGAGGAAGCGGAAAAACGGTCGGATAGCATGCGTAAGGGTGTGGAGAAACCTTGGCCGGACAGACGATAGACCGTTCGGGGGGCGGTAGTCCAGCATGAATGAGACCCGGCCCGCAAGCCCCGCGAAGTGTCCACATCGGCGCTGTCATGCGGCATGATGGCCGCGGCTGGCCCGCAAACGCTGAAAAAACGGCTCATACCGTTGATTTTTATACGTTTTTTATCGATATCACATCCTTACAGGCCGATGGAGAGGCCAACGAATGGGCCTTTGCGCCTTCCCGGGACCTACTTCTCCACAAAGTTATCCACAGGCGGCGAATTTTCGGGCGTTTCGCGCGGCTTGCAGGCAACCGACAATTGCGTACGGCCCGGCAACTTGCCGCGTAACGCCTACCCGCGCTAGAGTGCCGGGTTCACGAGCGCCTGTGCCGCGTCACGCGAAGCGCCGGTTGCTCGCCTGCGCAGGTCATTCGTCTGCCGTCTTGTTTGTCGCTCAGCTCACCTGGAACCGGAGAACCGACCCGATGCCCGCCCTGCCTGTCTGCTTCCCGCATGCCGCGTGCGGCGCTTCGCGCGCAAATTGCCGATGAGCGGCCCCGTCCCCAGTCTCAAGGAACGCCTCGAAGCGCAGTTTGCGCACGCCTGGCAACGCCGCGGCGCGCTCGCCTGGGCACTCACGCCGCTCGCCGCCGTGTTCGCCGCCGTGAGCGGTGCACGCCGCGCCGCCTTTGCGGCGGGCTGGCTCAAGCGCGTGCGCGTGGGCGTGCCCGTGGTGGTGGTCGGCAACGTGACCGTGGGCGGTACGGGCAAAACGCCCACGGTGATCGCGCTCGTCGAGGCGCTGCGCGCCGCGGGCTTCTCGCCGGGCGTGGTCTCGCGCGGGTATGGCGCGAAAATCGCCCGCCCTACGCCCGTCACAGCAGATACGCCCGCGCGCCTTTGCGGCGACGAGCCCCTGCTGATCGCCCGCCGCACGGGCGTGCCCGTCTGGGTCTCGCCCGACCGCGTGGCGGCGGCCACGGCGCTGTGCGGCGCTCACAGCGACGTCGACGTGATCGTGAGCGACGACGGCCTGCAGCACTACCGCCTCGCGCGCGACGTCGAGGTCGTGGTGTTCGACCATCGCCTGGGCGGCAATGGCTTTCTGCTGCCGGCGGGCCCGCTGCGCGAGCCGCTCTCGCGTCGGCGCGACGCCACGCTGGTGAACAATCCGTTCGAGCGTACGCTGCCCGCCTGGCCCAATACCTTCGCGCTCAAGCTCGAACCCGGCGACGCCTGGCATCTCGCCAATCCGGCGCTGCGCCGACCGCTCGCGCAGTTTGCCGCGGGCACGGCCGCAGCGGGACAAGGCGCAGGCACACAGGGATCGCAGGGTGCGCTGCGCCTCGTGGCGGCGGCCGGCATCGGTTCGCCGGAGCGCTTTTTCGCGACGCTGCGCGCGGCCGGCCTCGCGCCGCAAACCCTGCCGCTGCCGGACCACTACGCCTACGCCAGCAACCCGTTCGCCGACGTCACCGCCGACGCCATCCTGGTCACCGAAAAGGATGCAGTAAAATTGGGGGCCTGGAACGATGCGCGCATCTGGGTCGTCCCCGTTGAAGCCGCGCTCGATCATCGCCTCATTACCCTGGTTGTGGAGAAACTTCGTGGACGCTCGTCTGCTTGAAATCCTGGTCTGCCCGATCTGCAAGGGCCCGCTCAGCTATGACCGCGCCGCGCAGGAGCTGATCTGCAACGCCGACAAGCTCGCCTACCCGATCCGCGACGGCATTCCGGTCATGCTCGTCGACGAAGCGCGTCAAACCGTGGAAGGCACGCCGGTCGATCCGCACGGGCCGAGCGCCGCGTAAGGCGTGCGGGCGGCGCCGTGCGCGCCGCTTGCTCCGCTCATCTCGTCTTATCGGCTCGAAACCGGATCACGCGCGCCGCCCCCCGGCGCGCTGTCGTCTCCCAAGGCGGTTTCCCGAACCGGTTTCCCAATCCCCTTTCCTGTCCTAGCTCCAACTGGCCATGATCGCTCCCGTGCAACCCTTCATCGCCGTCGTCCCGGCGCGTCTCGCGTCCACGCGGCTGCCGAACAAACCGCTCGCCGACATCGGCGGCAAGCCCATGGTGGTGCGCGTGGCCGAGCGCGCACGCGATTCGGGCGCGCAGCAGGTGCTGATCGCCTCGGACGCCCAGAGCGTGCTCGACGCCGCCCGTGCCCACGGTTTCGAGGCCGTGCTCACGCGCGCCGACCACCCGTCGGGCACCGACCGCTTAGCCGAGGTCGCCGAGCACTACGGCTGGAGCGACGAGACGATCGTGGTCAACGTGCAGGGCGACGAGCCGCTGATCGACCCGGCACTCGTGTGCGACGTTGCGTCGCACCTCGCCGCGCACCCCGAATGCGCGATCGCCACCGCCGCGCATCCGATCACGGCGCCCGACGAAATCTTCAGCCCGAACGTCGTGAAGGTCGTGCTCGACGCCCGCGGCGTTGCCCTCTACTTTTCGCGCGCGCCGATTCCCTGGGCCCGTGACGCCTGGCAGCCGCACTGGTCGCCGGCGCGCCTCGATCTCGGCGCAATGGCCGCCCCGCCGGCTCCCGCGACCGTTTATCGCCACATCGGCCTGTACGCGTACCGCGCGAAATTCCTGCGCAGCTACCCCTCGCTCGCGCATTCGCCGATCGAGCAGGTCGAGGCGCTGGAACAGCTTCGCGCGATGTGGCACGGCGAGCGCATCGCCGTGCTCGTGACGACCGAGGCACCCGCGCCGGGCGTCGACACCCCCGCCGACCTCGCCCGTGTGCAGGCGTTATACCGGCCTTAATTCCGTCCGTGGGGCAAAAATCCCATGGCATAATCAATTGTTTGCGCGAGCCGTCTAAAGCCTTTGTGCGTCGGGGTTTCCCCGCTTTTCGGCACCGTCTTGCAGCGCCGCCCCGTGTCCAGTGCAGGTCATGAACACCGGGCGAAAGCCGCGCGGGACGTGCCGTCGCCCCCGCCAGCACTGCCTCGACGGCCGTGAGCGAACGGGCGAGGAGACGCACGACGCTGACGATGCCGCCCCACCGCGCGTGCGGGGCAGCCGCCGCGCCGCAAGAATTCACACAGATCGGAGATTGTTCACATGCGTTTGATCCTGTTGGGCGCCCCGGGCGCGGGCAAGGGAACCCAGGCAACCTTCATCAAGGAAAAGTTCGGCATTCCGCAAATCTCGACGGGCGACATGCTGCGCGCGGCCGTCAAGGCCGGTACGCCGCTTGGCCTCGAAGCGAAGCGATTCATGGACGCCGGCGAACTCGTGACCGACGAGCTCATCATCAATCTCGTGAAGGAGCGCCTTCAGGAGCCCGACTGCCAGAACGGCTACCTGTTCGACGGCTTCCCGCGCACACTGCCGCAAGCCGAAGCGATGAAGCAGGCGGGCGTCGCGATCGACTACGTGCTCGAGATCGACGTGCCGTTCGACGAAATCATCACGCGCATGAGCGGCCGCCGCATGCACCCGGCTTCGGGCCGCACGTATCACGTCAAGTTCAATCCGCCGAAGGTGGACATGACGGACGACGTGACGGGCGAACCGCTCGTCCAGCGCGACGACGACAAGGAAGAAACGGTGCGCAAGCGTCTGGACGTGTACGTCGCCCAGACCAAGCCGCTCATCGCCTACTACAGCGACTGGGCGAAGCGCGGTGAGGAAAACGGCCTGCAGGCGCCGCAGTATCGCGCGATCTCGGGCCTCGGCAGCGTCGACGAAATTCGCGAGCGCGCGTTCGAAGCGCTCAAGTAAGCGGGTCAAAGTCCACGGGGCGAAGTCCGACCCGAAGCCGGTTTCGGCACACTTGCTGGTTTGCCTGCGGGCCGGCTGGCGCCGCACTCCCGAGGTGGTTCGGGACGCGACGCCAGCCGGCCCGTTTTGTTTTTGGTGAGTCTCGCGCGCGTTGCCTCTCTACGCGGGACAGCATGGCCACAACGACAGGAGACGAAAGATGCAGATCCGCGGCAACGTATTTCTCATCACCGGCGGCGCGTCGGGGCTCGGCGCGGCCAGCGCGCGTCTGATCGCGGCCGAAGGCGGCCAGGTCGTCATCGCCGACCTCAACGAGGACGCCGGCAACGCGCTCGCGAAAGAACTGGGCGGCGCGTTCGTGAAGTGCAACGTGGCGGACGAGGACGACGGCGCGCGTGCCGTGGCCGCGGCGACCGCGCTCGGCACGCTGCGCGGCCTCGTGAACTGCGCGGGCATCGCGCCCGCCGTGAAGACCGTGGGCAAGGACGGCCCGCATCCGCTCGAGACGTTCTCGAAGACCATTTCGGTCAATCTGATCGGCACCTTCAACATGATCCGCCTCGCGGCGGCCGCCATCGCCCAGACCGCACCCGGCGAGGGCGGCGAGCGCGGCGTGATCGTCAACACGGCGTCGGTGGCCGCTTACGACGGCCAGATCGGCCAGGCGGCCTACGCCGCTTCGAAGGGCGGCGTCGTCGCGATGACGCTGCCGATCGCGCGCGACCTGTCGCGCAGCGGCATCCGCGTGATGACGATCGCGCCCGGCATCTTCGAAACGCCAATGCTGCTCGGCATGCCCAAGGAGGTGCAGGACGCGCTCGGCGCGATGGTCCCGTTCCCGCCGCGCCTCGGCAAGCCGGATGAATATGCGATGCTCGTCAAGCAGATCGTCGAGAATCCGATGCTCAACGGCGAGGTGATCCGCCTGGACGGCGCGATCCGCATGCAGCCGAAGTAACGGCGCGCCCTGCCCCGCGCAAAAAAAGCCCGCGACGAAAATCGCGGGCTTTTTTCTGCGGCCTGGCCGCGGGCTTCAGTCGTTATCGAGCGTGCGCTGGCGCAACTCATGCAACTGCGACTCGACGACGGTTGCGTCTTCCGCGTCGGGGCGCTCGTCGAGATAGTGTTCGAGGTCTTCGAGCGCCGGTCGCAGATAGTCGAGCCGCGCATAAGCGAAGCCGCGGTCGCGCACTTCTTCGATGTTCTCCGGCAGCAGGATCACGAGCCGCTGCTGGATGGCCAGCAGGCGCTGCCAGCGCTCGGTCTGCAGATAGACCGATTTCAGGTTGCGCAGCATGCGCGCGACGATCTCGCGGCGGGTGGCCGGCTCGAGCAGCATGCGCAGCGCGCGCGCCACGGAATCGCCGGCGTTGGCCACGAACGGTTCGAGCATCTCCACCATGTCGGATTCGGTGAGCGTGCGGCCGGTGGTGGGATCGAGCATCTCGTCGCCTTCGGGCAACGCCACGCGCAGCAGAAAATGCCCCGGAAACGACACGCCTTTCACGGGCAGGCCGAGCTGGGTCGCCATTTCCAGATACAGCACCGCGAGCGAAATGGGGATGCCGCGCCGGCGCTTGAGCACGGCGTTCAGGTGGCTGTTTTCGGGGTCGAGAAAGTCGTTGAGATTGGCCGCGAAGCCCATCTCGCGAAAGAAGCAGCGGTTGAGCACGGCCACCTGCTGGCGCACGTCCGCCCCTTCGGGCATGCGGCGGCGCACACGCAGCGCGAGTTCGTCGATCTCGGCGAGCGTGCCTTGCAGATCGAGGTCGGGATAAGCGTCCTGCGCGATCGCGAGTGCCGCCTCGGTGAGCGGCAGGCTCTCGTCGTCGGCAACGAGCGCGCTGAAATAATCCAGAACCCGCGTAGTCATCGTGGTCACTTCGCCCGCCTCTTGAAGTACGCGTATTTGAAGCCCATCAGCCAAAGCATACCGAAATATAGCGCCGCGAACAGGACGAGGCACGCACCAAGCAAGGCGATGCGCTCGAGCGGCGCATGACGCAGTGCGATCCAGTCGTAGCTGATGGCGCACCAGTGCATCGCCCCGGCCAGCACGAGACATGCCCCGAGCAGCTGCACGAAGAACGTCGCCCAGCCGGAGGACGGCATATAGATGCCACGGCGGCGCAGCCCGATGAACAACAGCAGCGCGTTCATGCAGGCGCCGAGGCCGACCGAGAGCGTCAAGCCCGCGTGCGAGAAGATCGGCACGAAGATGTAGTTGCTGATCTGCGTGGCGATCAGCACGCCCACACCGATCTTGACCGGCGTCTTGATGTCCTGGCGCGCGTAGAAGCCGGGCGCGAGGATCTTGATGAGGATGAGGCCGACGAGCCCCACGCCGTAGGCCGCCAGCGCGCGGCCCGTCATGATGACGGACGTGGCGTCGAACTTGCCATAGTGAAACAGCGTGGCCGTGAGCGGCTCGGCGAAGAAAAAGAGCGCGACGGCCGAAGGCGCAGCCAGCAGGAACGTCACGCGCAGGCCCCAGTCGAGCAACGCCGAATACTCGTGCGGATCGGCATCGACGTGCGCCTTCGAGAGGCTCGGCAGCAGGATCGTGCCGAGCGCCACGCCGAGCAGCGCGGTCGGGAACTCCATCAGGCGGTCGGCGTAGTTGATCCACGACACCGCGCCGGGCCCGAGACGCGAGGCGATATTGGTGTTGATGATGAGGCTGATCTGCGCGACCGAGACGGCGAACATGGCGGGCACCATCTTCGCGAGCACCCGCTTCACGCCTTTGTGCGCGAGCGCCTTGAGCGGGTTCAGGCCGATGCGCGGCATCATGTCGATGCGCTTCAAGCCCGGCAGCTGCACGATGAACTGCAGCACGCCGCCGACGATCACGGCCCACGCGAGCGCGTAGACCGGCTGCTTCATGTGCGGAGCGAAGGCCACGGCCGCGGTAATGAACGAGACGTTGAGCAGCACCGGCGCGAACGCGGGCAGCGAGAACTGCTTGTACGTGTTGAGCACGCCGGACGCGAGCGACGTCAGCGAGATGAACACGATATAGGGGAACATGATGCGCGTCATCGTGACGGCGAGCGGGAACGCTTGCCCGTCGCTCTTCAAGCCCGAAGCGACCACGATCACGACGAACGTCGCGCCGAAAATGCCGAGCAGCGAGAGGATCGCGAGGACCCAGGCGAGCACGGTCGAGGTGGCGTCGACGAGCGCGCGCGTGGCGTCGTGGCCCTTCTGGTTCTTGAACTCCGCGAGAATCGGCACGAAGGCCTGCGAAAATGCGCCCTCCGCCGAGATGCGGCGCAGCAGGTTGGGAATACGAAACGCGACGTAGAAAGCGTCGGTGTACTGGCTCGCACCGAAGGCGCGCGCGATCAGCGTTTCTCGGGCCAGACCGGTCACGCGCGACAGCAGCGTGAAGCCGCTGACTGTCAGCAGGGCTCGGAATAGATTCATGGGGCGGTCATTATACGGGCGTCGTCCGCTCCATCGCGGATGCGCAGCGCAAAGGTCGGCGCACAACCCCGCGCGACGCCGCAGGCGAACGGGTGGCAAAGACAAAGCGCGCTGATTGTGACCGTGCTGCGTGAAAGGCGTTCACGTCCCGCAGCGTCTGGCTTCGCTATCGTGTCGTGATTGCCACTCGCATGATTCTGTTGCTATAATCATCGATTCGAGTTCTCCCGGAGGGCTCGAAACGCGTCTTGGAAAGGGGGCAGGAAAGAGGTAGAAACCCGCTCTGGCACAAAAGGCGCGGCTGGTTGAGCGAAACTCAGCCGGCAAATACCGTTTTGAACGTCTCAGGCATCCTGCCGGTCGTTCAAATCCAGGCAAAGAGCGTCGGTCGCACCACGCTCCGCAATCACAAGGAATCGCAATGGCAAACTCCGCACAAGCACGCAAGCGCGCCCGTCAGGCTGCGAAGGCAAACTCGCACAACTCGGCACTGCGCTCGAAGTTCCGCACCGCCATCAAGGCTGTTCGCAAGGCAATCGACGCCGGCGACCAGGCTAAGGCTGCTGAAGTTCTGAAGGCATCGGGCAAGACGCTCGACATCATCGCCGACAAGAAGATCGTTCACAAGAACAAGGCCGCTCGCCATAAGAGCCGCCTGGCTGCTGCCGTCAAGGCAATGCAAGCCGCGCAGTAAAGAGCTTCGGATTGCCGGCCACGGCTGGCAGCCCCCTCTTTGAGCTGCACCACAAAAAACCCGCTTCGGCGGGTTTTTTTGTTTCTGCCGGGCGCAAAAAAACCCGCCGAGGCGGGTCCGTCCGTGGCCGTCGCCGCGCCGTCAGCGCACGTTGGCTTGCTGCGTGGCGTGGTCGTGAGGCAGTTCGCACGCCTCCGTCACGACGAGGTCGTTGTCCTTTGCGAAGTTCATCACGAAATTGAAGGCCATCGGCTCGACGTCCTTCAGGCGCGAGTCAAGCACGACGACCTTGAGGTCGCCGATCATCGTCGGGCGCACATAGAGCGAGTAGCGCAGATAGGCGTTCGGGCCGCGAGCATTGGCCGACGCTTTCGGACCAAAGCTCGACATCACCCCGGCGAGGCGCTCCGACCAGTCACTCGGACGAAACTTCTTCCCCGCGCTGGTGATGCCTTGAATGAAGTATTCGGTTGGAGCTTCGTCGGCCATGCAGGAGTACCTGTGTGTGTAGCTGCTGGGTGCGTTTGCAGCGTGTAACGGCGGCACGAGCGCTGCGCCCGCGCGGGTACCGCGGAACGCCGGCCGCGGGGATCGCCCGCTGCCACACGCATGGACAGTCCGATGGATAGGGAACGGCTGCCGCGCACCCCGCCTGGCGTGAAGTCTCGAAAATCGCCGCCGACGCGTGTCACAAGCAGGTCTCGCAACGGGATCGACAGGGCGATTTCGCGGCGCACTGCCAGCCAGCGCACAGGCCGCTCCCGCGGGCCTGCCGTCGCCGCGAGGTGTCGCCACCTTGGCCGATGGTGTTGCCACCACACGTTCAGGGCCCGTTTGTCGTGCCTAAGAAATCTCTGGGATTATAGCGCACTGACCGTTTTGACGCAGTGCACACAAGGCACTTGAAAGGCTGGATCCGGGCCTGAGCGACGCCCGCGAAACAGTCGCGAAAGCCGTCACGAAAGCGCCGCCCATCGTGCGCCAGGGCACCCCTGCCTAAATTTTGGGCAACTCGTCAAAATGCGCAAAATCCTTTATGCTGCTTTGACTTACCACCAACCGCAGCGGCGTCGCCGGCCCAATCCTGCAGTTCGAGGCCGGATCGGGCGCCGTTTTTGTTTCATGACCTCCCGGACCATACGCCATTACCTGCAGTTCAAGGATTTCTCCCTTGACGAATATGAATATGTGCTGGAGCGCGCGCGCATCCTGAAGCGCAAGTTCAAGAACTACGAGACCTATCACCCGCTGCACGACCGCACGCTGGCGATGATCTTCGAGAAGAGCTCCACGCGCACGCGCCTGTCGTTCGAAGCGGGTATCTTCCAGCTGGGCGGCCACGCGGTGTTCATGAACACGCGCGACACGCAACTCGGCCGCGGCGAGCCGATCGAAGATTCGGCGCAGGTCATCTCGCGCATGGTCGACATCATCATGATCCGCACGTTCGGCCAGGACATCCTGCAGCGCTTCGCCGAAAGCTCGCGCGTGCCGGTCATCAACGGTCTCACGAACGAGTACCACCCCTGCCAGGTGCTGGCCGACATCTTCACGTACTACGAGCAGCGCGGTCCGATCCGCGGCAAGACCGTGGCGTGGGTCGGCGACGCCAACAACATGCTCTACACGTGGATCGAAGCGGCGCAGATCCTCGGCTTCAAGCTGCGCATCTCCACGCCGCCCGGTTATCCGCTCGATCCGGCGCTGGTCGCGCCGGAAAGCAAGCCGTTCTACGAAGTGTTCGAGGACCCGCACGACGCCTGCGACGGCGCCGACCTCGTGACGACCGACGTCTGGACCAGCATGGGCTTCGAGGCCGAAAACGAAGCGCGCAAGCAGGCCTTCGCCGACTGGTGCGTGGACGCGCCGATGATGGCCCGCGCCAACGCCGATGCGCTGTTCATGCACTGCCTGCCCGCGCACCGCGGCGAGGAAGTGAGCGCCGAGGTGATCGACGGTCCGCAGAGCGTGGTCTGGGACGAGGCGGAAAACCGCCTGCACGTGCAGAAGGCGTTGATGGAGTTCCTGCTGCTCGGGCGCTTGAACCACTGAGCCCGGCGTGCGCCAACATGAAATAAGCCGACCTTCGGGTCGGCTTTTTTGTGTCCGCTGCGGCCCGCGGCGCGCGCGTCAGACCGTTTCGCCGAGACGACGCGCCAGCGACTTCAAAAGCGGCGCCACGCGCGCGCGAAACACGTCAGGCCCCATCGACGAAGCCGGCCCGCTGCAACTGAGCACGAGCCAGCGACGCTCGCGCGGCTCGCGAAACGGCACCGCCACGGCGTTGACGTCTTCGTGCCAGTCGCGAAATGAATAGCAGCACCCTTCCTTGCCGAACACCTCGATCTCGCGTTTCGCGGCCGCAACCAATGCCGGCCCTTCGGCGCCCGCTGTCTTCTCCAGCTCCGCGAACAACGCCATCCGCACATCGATGGGCTGCACGGCCAGATAGGCGCGGCCCATCGAGCTCGTGAGCATCGACAGCCGCGAGCCCGAGGCGAGGCCGAGCGTGAGCGCCGTCTCGCTGCGGATCGTCTCCAGATAGATCACGTCGAGGCCGTCGCGGCACCCCAGCGACACCGCGGCGCCCACCTCGCGCGCGAATACGCGCATATGCGGGCGTGCGAGTTCGAGCGTGTCCGTGCCCGAGAGCAGCGCGAAGCCGAGTGACAGCACCCCGGCGTCGAGCGCATATTTGCCTAGCGATTCGTCAAAGCGCAGATAGCCGAGCACGGTCAGCGTGTACGCGAGCCGGTTCACGGTCGCCTTGGGCAGGCCCGTGCGCTCCACGAAGTCGCGGTTGCCGAGCAGCGTCTCGCCGGGACGGAACGCGCGCAGCAGGTCGAGCCCGCGAGCGAGCGCCACGACGAACTTGCGCTCGTCGACCGGCCCCTCGGCCAGCGAAGCAGAAAAAGAAGAAGTCGTAGTCATTCCGGATGCAGACATGGGCGCCCTGGTGCTACACTAAAGTCAATTTGCAAAACATTGTTCCGCATAGCGGAACTCGCGTCAAGCGCAAATTTGCCCATTTCAAGGATTTGAGGAAAGGAGAGACACCATGGCCGCACACGCCCAGTTCCATTGGGAAGACCCGCTTCTGCTCGACCAGCAGCTCACCGAAGAGGAGCGCATGGTGCGCGACGCCGCCGCCGCGTATGCCCAGGACAAGCTCGCGCCGCGCGTGCTCGAAGCGTTCCGCCACGAGAAGACGGACGCCTCGATCTTCCGCGAGATGGGCGAAGTCGGCCTGCTCGGCCCGACGATTCCCGAGCAATACGGCGGCCCCGGCCTCAATTACGTCGCCTATGGCCTGATCGCGCGCGAAGTGGAGCGCATCGACTCGGGCTATCGCTCGATGATGTCGGTGCAGTCGTCGCTCGTGATGGTGCCGATCTTCGAATTCGGCTCGGAAGCGCAAAAGCAGAAGTACCTGCCCAAGCTCGCGAGCGGCGAGTGGATCGGCTGCTTCGGCCTCACGGAGCCGAACCACGGCTCGGACCCGGGCAGCATGGTCACGCGTGCGAAGAAGGTGAACGGCGGCTACTCGCTCTCGGGCGCGAAGATGTGGATCACGAACTCGCCGATCGCCGATGTGTTCGTCGTCTGGGCGAAGCTCGAGGAAGACGGCAAGGACGACATCCGCGGCTTCATCCTGGAGAAAGGCTGGAAGGGTCTGTCGGCGCCGGCCATCCATGGCAAGGTGGGTCTGCGCGCCTCGATCACCGGCGAAATCGTGCTCGACGAAGTCTTCGTGCCCGAAGAAAACCTCATGCCGGGCGTGAAGGGCCTGCGCGGTCCGTTCACCTGCCTGAACTCGGCGCGCTACGGCATTGCCTGGGGCGCGCTCGGCGCCGCGGAATCGTGCTGGCACACTGCGCGCCAGTACGTGCTCGACCGCAAGCAGTTCGGCCGCCCGCTTGCCGCGAACCAGCTGATCCAGAAGAAGCTCGCCGACATGCAAACGGAAATCACGCTCGGCCTGCAGGGTTGCCTGCGTCTTGGCCGCATGAAGGACGAAGGCACGGCGGCCGTCGAGATCACGTCGATCATGAAGCGCAACTCGTGCGGCAAGTCGCTCGACATCGCGCGTCTCGCCCGCGACATGCTGGGCGGCAACGGTATCTCCGACGAGTTCGGCGTGGCGCGCCACCTCGTGAACCTCGAAGTCGTGAACACGTACGAGGGCACGCACGATATCCACGCGCTGATCCTCGGCCGCGCACAAACGGGCATTCAGGCGTTCTTTTGATCGCTGCCCTGCCCGGCATCGCCGGCGCATAAAAAAACGCCGCCCGATTCGTTTCGTGCGGCGTTTTTGTTATTGCACCTCTCTTGCGCGGACGCTGGCCGAACGGCTTACTTGTTCGGCTGCGGCGTCATGCGCAGATACGGACGCAGGGCCTTGTAGCCCTTCGGGAACTTCTGCTTGAGGACTTCTTCGTCCTTCAGCGACGGCGCGATCACGACGTCGTCGCCCTGCTTCCAGTTGCCGGGCGTCGCGACCTGATAGTTGTCGGTGAGCTGCAGCGAGTCGATCACGCGCAGCACCTCGTCGAAGTTGCGGCCCGTACTCGCCGGATAGGTGATGATGAGGCGCACCTTCTTGTTCGGGTCGATCACGAAGAGCGAGCGCACGGTGAGCGTCTCATTCGCGTTCGGATGAATCATGTCGTACAGCGTGGACACCTTGCGGTCGCCGTCCGCGAGAATCGGGAAGCCGACGTTCGCGGCCTGCGTCTCGTTGATGTCCTTGATCCATTCGTTGTGCGACTGGGCGCTATCCACCGAAAGCGCGATCGTTTTCACGTTGCGCTTCTCGAATTCGTCCTTGAGTTTGGCGGTCAGGCCAAGCTCGGTCGTGCAGACCGGCGTGAAGTCGGCCGGATGTGAAAACAGCACGCCCCAGCTATTGCCGAGCCACTCGTGAAACTTGATGCGGCCAATGCTCGAATCCTGCTCGAAGTCGGGTGCGATATCGCCAAGACGTAGACTCATGGTGCGGTTCCTTTGAACGAGGTGAACGGGTTTGATCGAAACGGCGCGCGCGGGCCGTTGATCCAGTGGACGTTTACAACATTCAAGCATACAGGCCCTGGCTGCGCCCCGCGAACGAACATCGCCTCACACCGGTATGAGTTTTTGTAATTTTGAACCGGTTGGAGGAAACTTTAGGTGCCGGATCAAATCAATGACTCTCACCACGCGATTTTTTGTGAGCGAGATCCAGAACCCCGTCCACGCACGCTCGCGGGAACGGTTCGTGCGAATTCGCAGGTCGTGGCGGCGCGCCACGCTTGCCAGCGCCCGGATCTTTGTTACGATTCACGCGTGATGTGACACGATGGGAGCCAGTCAATGTCAGAGGTCAACAAGGAGAGGCTGATGTCCGATATCAAAACCGTCCTCGCGGATGCAGAGGACCTGCTCAAGCAGGCTGCGAGCGCTACGGGCGAGCGCGCTTCGGAATTGCGCGAAACGGCACTCTCGCGTCTGAAGCAGGCAAAAGAGAAGGCCGCCGACGTCCAGGTGGTCGTGGTCGAGAAAGGCAAGAAAGCGGCACGCGCCACCGACGACTATGTCCACGAGCATCCGTGGGCGTCGATCGGGATCGCCGCCGGCGTGGGCGTGCTGGTCGGCTTGCTGATCAACCGCAAATAAAGCGGCTCGCCGTACCACGCGGACGGTCTCCGGGCCGCTCGCGCGGCGCGGCTCGACCAGCCGGCTGGCAGCGGTTGGCTGACGGCTATTTGCTCACGCCGCCAGCCGCACTGATTAGTCTCGCCGGGCCGATTGAGCCCGCTGTCTTTTCTTGCGTTCTTTCTTGCGCATTGCTCGGGCCTCCGCCTGCGCCACCTGCCATCGCCATGACGACAGACACCCACTCGCAGCGACACGAACACGGGCCGTTGCGCCGACTGCTCGGCTCCGCGTCCGCGATGCTACAGACGCGGCTAGAACTGATCGGCATCGAACTCGCCGAGGAGAAGGACCGCCTCATCGGCGTGCTCTTTCTTGGCCTCGCGGGGATGATGTTCGCGATGCTTGCCCTGATCGCGCTCACGGCGCTCGTGGCCATCGCCTTCTGGGACACGTACCGCTGGGAGGCGCTCGCCGGTCTCACGATCGTCTATGCGATCGCGGCGATTTTCTGCGGCCTGAAGGCGCGCCGCGGGCTGCACACCGCGCCGCTCGTCTTCCAGGCGACGCTCGAGGAATTCGAGAAAGACCGAGACGCCCTGCGCAACCCCTAGCCGCGAGCCGACGCCATGAACCAACCCCGACCGGACACTGCTTTTCGCCCCCGCCGCGGCCGCGCGCACGACCTCTCGACGCCGCAGTTGCGCGCCCTGCGCAAGGAACTGCTGCTCGTGCGAGCGAGCGTCGAGCGCGCCGAAATGGCCGAAGCGATTGTGGACATCCGCGCGACGGTCACGAACTTCAGCTGGCTGCGCTTCGTGGTGCCCGGATTCGGTCGCTCTGGCGGTAGCCGCGTGGCTTCCGGCCTCGGCAGCCTGCTCAAGGAATATCCGCTGGTCAGTTCGCTCATCTCGCTCATCGTGGCGAAGCCGCTGCGTACGAGCATCGTTTCGGCTGCGCGCCCCGTGATCAAGTGGGGCGGCCTCGCCTTTACGGCGTGGGAAGCGTATCGCGTGTGGCAGCAGGTGCGGCGCCAGCGCGGCACCTCGGCGAACCCGCCTGCCCGCAACAGGTCCGACGAAGACGACCTCACCGGCTAACCGCCGCCCGCGCCCGCCCTCCGGGGCGTTCACCGATCCCTCCAGCACATCTGCGTCGCCGCCGCGACAGCGCCGCCGCCTGCTGTGTGATTGCTGCGCGCGCCGGTTGCATCGAGCACGAAGGCGCCGCACGCATCGCCACGCATCGGTCCCGCTTCCACCGGATCGGCTACGAGGGCGTAGCCGCCGTTGGAATCGTCGGCGGGCATCAGCCGCAAGCGGTAGATGGGCCTTCCGGTTGGCGGAGCCTGATCGAACCCAGTGGGCAAGAGCGCCAACGACGCGCTCTGCGTGTCGACGAGCTGCGCCGCGCGATAGAGCGCGGCCACGGCGTCGGTGCGATGTCCCCGCGCGATCTGCGCGCTCCACCCCGGCATCGCGAAGGCGGCGACGATAGCGGCCACCGCCAGCGCGATGACCAGTTCGAGCAGTGTGAACGCGTTGTACCGATTGCTCTTCACCTTTCCTCCCGTTGGCGTCGTCAAAATGGCCTCGCGACGACGCGACGCCAGTGATGCTCGACGCGCGTCGCGCCACCCGCGGTTTCGATGACCACCTGGTCCTGCAGCCAGCTTTGCGTGTCTTCCGATGCGCCGAACCCTCGCGCCGTGACGAGATACGCGCGAACCAGCGGACGGCTCTCGATGCGCCAGGCCTCGACGATGCATCGCGGCAAGCGCACGGACCCCGGCCACGCGGCAACGGGCACGACCGCCTGCCGCTCGAAGCTGTCCTGCCATCGCCAGGCTTGCGGCTCGCCGGGCTGCGCGGCCGCCACAGGCGCGGCCAGTGAGCCATTCGTCAGCGCACGCGCGCACAACACGAGCGCGGCGTCGGCGGCATGGAAGGACTGCAGATGATCGGCGACGGCATCCGCGTTGCGCCGCGCGAGCAGCGCGGCCTCGAACCACGCCGCCGAGGTCACGAGCATCATCGCGACGACGAGCAGCACGACCGGGAGCGCCACGCCCCGACACGCGGCGCGTATGCGACGCTTCCCGCGCAGGTTCGTTTTCATGACGCTGCCGGCACAACGTTGCGCAGCACGATGTGCCGCCAGAACGCCTGTCGCGCACGCCCATCCGCGCCGACAGCCTGCACACCGTCGCAATCGACGTAGCGCATGCGCCGCGCAAAGGCCGCCCCGTGCACCAGCACGCACAGATCGACCGCGACGACCGACGCCCACTGATCGCGCGCGAGCGCCGAAGCGTCGACCGCCTGCGCCGCGCCCGCTGTCCAGTAGCGCAGGCGCAAACGCTCGACGCCCTCGACGAGCGGCTGCGGCTTGCCAGCGCCCGCGCAGTAAAGCTCGCTCCCGCGAGTCGTCTGGCTCGCCACATCGGCGTAATAGCGGTTCACGATTTCCACGCCTGCCACGCCAACCCCCTGCCCGAGGCAGTCGGTTACCTGGCCGTTTACGGTAGGCCACGTCGATACACTGTCGCCTTGATAGCGCACGGCCAACCCATCGGAGCGGCTCGGCAGCGGCTTGCAGACAAGCGCCACATCGGCGTCGACCGGGCGCCCAGCCGCGCAGCCGAAGATCGCTGGGCCGGCGAGTGGCGAGCGTGCGTCCGCGGCAACGAAGCCGGCCATCTGGATCTGCTCGCCGATCAGCATCAACGCATTCATGCCGGCCTCGTGGATGTGCGCGGCGTCGTTCGCCTGCGCATAGGCCTGGCGCTGCGTGCGATATGCCGAGAGCGCGCCAAGCGTCACCACGAGGCCCAGCGCCACGGCGATCGTCAGTTCGAGCAGGGTGTGGCCGGCCTGCTGGCGCACGTGAGCGAAACGCTTGTTCATCGCAAAAACGCCAGCGCGACGCAGGCGCGTCCGGCGGGCGACGTGGCATCGAGACACGGCGCAACCCGCGAAAGCGCGGTCGATCCCGACGCTGCGCCGAGCGGTGTCGCCGCCCAACTCACGGACGCGATCGATGCGTCGCCGCCCGCGCTCGACAGGGTCAGCCGCCCTTCGGGCACGACGCTCGCCGCCAGCGCCTTCCATCGATCAGTCGCTGCGGGCGTTGCCCCCGCCACGTGCGCCGCTTCGGCCATGGCGTCAGCGGCAAAGGCCGCGCGCTCGCGCGCCGCTGCCAGTTGCGCGTGCCGGACCAGCCCAAGCTGCGTGCTCATGAGGCCGAGCCCGCACATCGCCATGACGCCGAGCGCAATGGCGACTTCCAGCAGCGTCGACCCGCGCGCGCCGCGCTCGCTCACGCGGCTCATGGCGCCCCCGTGCATGCGCCGTCGCTGATGCGTGCCCGGCCTCCCTGCGCGATGCGTATGCAGCGCCGCCAGCCCGCGCCGCGTTGTGCCGCCGACGGCGCCCGCGGGGCGATCTCGAAGTTGCGCAAACTGCCGATGGTCTGCCCCGCCGGCGGCGAAAACGTGATGGCAGCGAGCCCCGACGCCACGGAAATCGCGTCGAGCGCCGGCTGGGTGCGCAACGGGATAGACGCTCCGGCGCGCTCGATCATGACGGCCCAGCCGCAGGACCAGTCGGCAATACCGGACGGACACGCTTTGCCCGCCTCGAGGCAATGGCGCGCGGCGTCGACGCGGCAAACGGTAACGCGCGACTTGCGCCGTATGGCCTCGTTGCGTGCATAGGCGAGCGTGCCGAGCATGGCATTGGCGCGCGCGTCGACCTGATCGCGCACGCGCCATGCGGTGAAAACGGGCGTGGAAACCGTTGCGCAGATCGCCAGCAGGACGATGACGACCATCGTCTCAATGAGCGTGAATCCTCCGGACTTCATGAGCAATCCTTAGTTCGAGCGGATTGCCATCAATCTACGGACGAAAGCGAAACGAAACAATTAGCCGAACGGCTAGCTGGTGCGCGCAGCGTCGGCTCGCGAGAATGCAAGCGTTACGACCGCGGCCTGGCAGGGAGGAAGAAAAATGCGAATGCGCTCAGCGCTTTTTCGCGGGGTTGTTGGCACCCGCGCGGCGGAATTCCTCGATCACGTCTTCGAATTCGGAGACGTCCTCGAAGCGTCGATACACCGAAGCAAACCGTACGAACGCGACCTTGTCGAGTTCGCGCAATTCGCCCATGACGAGCTCGCCAAGGCGCTCGCTGCGCACTTCGCGCTCGCCGCTGCCGAGCAGTTGATACTCGATACGGGCAACCGCCGCGTCGATCGCATCGGCCGCAACCGGGCGCTTGCGCAGCGCCAGTTGCATGCTCGCCATGATCTTGCGGCGGTCGAATTCCGTGCGGCTGCCATCCTTCTTGACGATCGAAGGCATCGCCAGCTCGACCCGCTCGTACGTCGTGAAACGCTTGTCGCAGGCCGGGCAGCGGCGGCGGCGCCGGATCGCGGCGCCGTCTTCGGACACGCGCGAGTCGACGACCTGCGTGTCTTCGTGCCGGCAAAAGGGGCAGCGCATGGGTTATCGCGTGGCTTAGCGGTAAACCGGGAAACGCTTCGTCAGCTCGGCGACCTGCGCCTTCACGCGCTCGATCGTCGCGGCGTCTTCCGGATTGTCGAGCACGTCGGCAATCAGGTTGCCCACCTGCTCGGCTTCCTTCACGCCGAAGCCGCGCGTCGTCATGGCCGGCGAACCGAGACGGATACCGCTCGTCACGAACGGCTTTTCCGGGTCGTTCGGGATCGCGTTCTTGTTGACCGTGATGTGCGCGGTGCCGAGCACGGCTTCCGCCGCCTTGCCGGTGATGTTCTTGGCGCGCAAGTCCACCAGCATCACGTGGCTTTCCGTGCGGCCCGAAACGATGCGCAGACCGCGCTTGACCAGCGTTTCCGCCAGCACGCGCGCGTTGTCGACCACTTGCTGCTGGTAGGTCTTGAATTCCGGCGAGAGCGCTTCCTTGAACGCCACGGCCTTGCCGGCAATGACGTGCATGAGCGGACCGCCCTGGATGCCCGGGAAGATGGCCGAGTTGATCTGCTTCTCGAACTCCGCCTTCATCAGGATCACGCCGCCGCGCGGGCCGCGCAGGCTCTTGTGCGTGGTCGTGGTGACGAAGTCGGCGTGCGGCACCGGGTTCGGGTAGACGCCCGCGGCGATCAGGCCCGCGTAGTGCGCCATGTCGACCATGAAGTACGCGCCGACCGCCTTGGCAACCTTGGCGATGCGCTCGAAGTCGATACGCAGCGCGAATGCCGACGCACCGGCGATGATCAGCTTCGGCTTGGTCTCGTGCGCGCGCTTTTCGAGTGCTTCGTAGTCGATGTCTTCCTTGGCGTCGAGGCCGTAGCTCACGACGTTGAACCACTTGCCGCTCATGTTCAGCGCCATGCCGTGCGTGAGGTGGCCGCCTTCGGCGAGGCTCATGCCCATGATGGTGTCGCCCGGCTTGAGCACGGCGAAGAACACGCCCTGGTTGGCCTGCGAGCCCGAGTTCGGCTGAACGTTCGCGGCTTCGGCGCCGAACAGCTGCTTCACGCGGTCGATCGCGAGCTGCTCGACGATATCCACGTTTTCGCAGCCGCCGTAATAGCGCTTACCGGGGTAGCCTTCGGCGTACTTGTTGGTGAGCTGCGAGCCCTGCGCGGCCATGACCGCGGGCGAGGTGTAGTTTTCCGACGCGATGAGCTCGATGTGCTCTTCCTGGCGGCGGTTCTCGAGTTCGATCGCCTTGAAGAGTTCGGGATCGACGTTGGCGATGGTGCTTTCGGCTCTGTCAAACATACGGATTCCGTTAAGTGTGTTCAGGTTGACCGGGTCTCGCGCGGAACGCGTAGCGGGTACGCGGCGCTGCTGGCGAAGAGGCCAGCCTTGACGTGGCGGAAGGAGGTGCCGCACACGCGAGGCAGGACAGCCTCCGCAGCGCAAACGAAAGCGCGCGAAATCAGGCTGCCCAGGCGAACGGCAAAACGGCACCCTGCGCTTCACGGTGGGTCGTTCCACCTTGGGTCCCCAATAACGAGCGCATGGCTACCGCCAATGCCGCCGTTCCGGAACCCTATCGCCAGTCACGCAGGGATTGAGCGCGTTAGTTTATTGGAACGGCCGGGAATAGGCAACCGCCCGCCCCCAGTGCGCTCGGGCGCCCCGCGGCACGTGGCGCGCCGGGCGGCGCCCCCGGTCATGCGGCCCGCGCGCGTACTGTCCCTTTCTTGCCGCAATGCGGCATTGCAAGTAGGCTCTCCCCTTTTCTCGCCTTCTATAGACCAAAGAGCCACCATGATCGTTTTCGTCACCGGCGCTTCCGCAGGATTCGGCGCCGCCATCGCCCGGGCCTTCGTGAAGGGCGGCCATCGCGTCGTCGCCACCGCTCGCCGCAAGGACCGCCTCGACGCCCTCGCCGCCGAACTCGGCGACGCCCTGCTGCCCATCGAGCTCGACGTGCGCGACCGCGCGGCGGTCGAAGCTGCGCCCGGCGCGCTGCCGCCCGGGTTCGCCGGCATCGACGTGCTGGTCAACAACGCCGGCCTCGCGCTCGGCGTGGAGCCGGCGCAGAAGGCCGACCTCGACGAGTGGGAAACCATGATCGACACCAACTGCACGGGCCTCGTGCAGGTCACTCACGCGTTTTTGCCCGGCATGGTCGAGCGCAACCGCGGCCATATTTTCAACCTCGGTTCGGTGGCGGGCCGCTGGCCGTATGCGGGCGGCAACGTCTATGGCGCGACCAAGGCGTTCGTGCGCCAGTTCAGCCTGAACCTGCGCGCAGATCTCGCGGGCACGGCACTGCGCGTGACCGACATCGAGCCTGGCCTGTGCGGCGGCACCGAGTTCTCGAACGTGCGCTTTCGCGGCGACGACACCCGGGCGGCCGGCGTCTACAAGGACGTGCAGCCGCTCACGGCCGAGGACATCGCCGATTCGATCTACTGGATCGCCACGCGCCCCGCGCACGTCAACATCAACACGATCGAACTGATGCCCGTGGCCCAGACGTTCGCCGGCACCAGTATCCACCGCGGCTAAAATTACCTTACAAATTTAATACTTACGTCAGTCGTACGAAAGACGTAGGCGCCTCGCGTTCCGGTAGAATGCGCGGCATGGAAAATTCCACCAGCAAGCCGGACGCGGCGTCGTCACCGGCCGGGCGCGGCTTTACTTGGCCGGTGCGCGTCTACTACGAGGACACCGACGCCGGTGGCATCGTGTTTTACGCGAATTACCTGAAGTTCTTCGAACGCGCGCGCACCGAATGGCTGCGCGCGTGCGGCGTCGATCAGCGTCGGCTCGCCGAGGAAACGGGCGTGCTCTTCGTCGTGCGCAGCACCGCGCTCGACTACCGTTCGCCCGCGCGCCTCGACGACGTCGTCACCACCGTAAGCCGCGTCGAGAAGCTGGGCCGCGCCTCGGTCGACTTCATGCAGGAAGCGTGGCGCGAGAACACGCTGCTCGCCACGGGCACCATTCGTGTCGCCTGCGTCGACAGCACGGCCATGCGGCCCGCACCCATTCCGGCCCCCGTTCATGAAGCCTTGCAACGTGGACCCCAGAAAGACCTGTACGCCGTGTCAACGGCAGTGCAGTAATTACCGTTGATACGACGCCAGTGAACTCGCGCCGGTCAATGCAGGACCAAGCAGGGTTCGGCCGCGACGGCGCGAGAGCTTCCCAACCGCCTACAGGAAGCCTTGCGTTGTCTTGCAGCCGCTCGCCCCTTTCGGGACGTCACAACGAACCTATATGAACACTACACAAGATCTGTCGATCATTTCTCTCGTTCTTAATGCGAGCATACTGGCACAGGCGGTGATGGGGCTTCTTCTGCTCATGTCGCTGATTTCCTGGACTTTCATCTTCCGCAAGTGGTTTGCGATCCGCCGGGCGCGCTCCCAGACAGAGCGCTTCGAGCGCGACTTCTGGTCAGGCGGCGACCTGCAGGCGCTCTACCAGAGCGCAGCCAACAACCGTCACACGATCGGCGCGCTCGAGCGTATCTTTGAGTCGGGCATGCGCGAATTCCTGAAGGCGAAAGAGAAGCGCCTGAACGATCCGAGCCTCGTGCTCGACGGCGCCCGCCGCGCGATGCGCGCCGCCTTCCAGCGCGAAATGGACGCGCTCGAGGCGAACCTCTCGTTCCTCGCTTCGGTCGGCTCGGTGAGCCCGTACATCGGTCTTTTCGGCACCGTCTGGGGGATCATGAACGCGTTCCGCGGTCTCGCGAACGTGCAGCAGGCCACGCTCGCGAACGTCGCGCCCGGCATCGCCGAAGCGCTGACGGCGACCGCGATCGGTCTGTTCGCCGCCATTCCGGCGGTGGTCGCGTACAACAGCTACGCGCACGACATCGACCGTCTGGCGATCCGCTTCGAAACCTTCATCGAAGAGTTTTCGAACATCCTGCAGCGTCAGGCCCACTAATCTTCACGAAGCAAGGAGTCGAAGATGGGAGGCTCAGTCCGTTCGAGCATGCGAGGCAGCCGCTCGCGCCGTGCGATGGCCGACATCAACGTCGTGCCGTACATCGACGTGATGCTGGTGTTGCTCGTGATCTTCATGGTGACCGCGCCGCTCGTGGCGCCGTCCATCGTCAACCTGCCGACCGTCGGCGGCGCGTCGCAGCAGCAGCAGGTGCCGCCCGTCGTGGTCAATATTCGCCCCGACGGCAATCTGAGCGTACGCTACAAGGATGACTCCGGCGCCACGCAGCAGCAGACCATGTCGCGCGCCGATCTCAACGGCTTCGTCGCCGATCGCGAGCAGAGCCATCCCGACCAGCCCGTCGTGATCGCCGCCGACAAGTCCGTCAAATACGAGACGGTGATGAACGTGATGTCCGACCTGAAGTCGCATGGCGTCAAACGTGTCGGACTGCTCGTCAAATCGCAATGATCCGCAAGAACGATTCGTATCCGCTGCAGCCTCCGCGAGAGCGTGGCACGGGACGTGCTCTCGCCCTCGCGGTGCTCATGCACGTGCTGCTCGGTCTGTTCCTCTATCACGGCATCCACTGGCAGAACAGCACGCCGGCGGGTGAAGAGGCGGAACTGTGGACCGAGGTGCCGGACCTGTCGACACCCAAGCCGCTGCCGCCGCCCGCGCCGGTCGCTCCTGCCCCGCCGCCGCCGCAAACCGAGGAAGCCGACATTGCGCTGCAACAGCAAAAGCGTAAGCAGCAGGAAGCGCAGCGCGAGGCGCAACTGGCCGAGCAGCAGCGTCTGAAAGCCCAGCAGGAAGCCGAAGCGAAGCGTCAGCAGCTCGCGGCCCAGCAGGCTGCGCAGCTCGCCGCGCAGCAGAAGGCGGAAAAGCTCAAGCAGCAGCAGGAACAGCAGCAGGCCGCGGCGGAGAAGCAAAAGCAGCAGCAACAGCAGCAGGACGCGCTCAAGAAGCAGCAGCAGGAAGAAGAGCAGCAGAAGCAGGCGAAGCTCGACGCGCAGAAGAAGGCCGATGCCGAGAAGGCGGCCAAGGCGAAAGCGCAAGCTGACGCCCAGGCGAAGAAGCTCGACGCGGAACGCCGCGCCCGCATCGCGCAGATGCAAGGCTCGATGGGCGGCGGCGAAGGCACGAGCGGCAACGGTCTCGCGAAGAGCGGCACGGGCAGCGGCTCGGGCGGCAACGCGACGTCGCCGGGCTACGCCGACAAGGTGCGCCGCCGCGTGCGTCCGAACATCGTGTGGTCGGGCGAAACGTCGGGTCTCGAGACGGAGATCGCGGTGCGTTGCTCACCAACCGGCACGCTGCTTTCGGCAACGATCTCGCGCAGCAGCGGCAACTCGTCGTGGGACGACGCCGCGTTGCGGGCAGTTCAGCGCTCGGATCCGATGCCGGTCGATACCGACGGCAAGG
The DNA here is from genome assembly GCF_040965595.1 of Paraburkholderia sp. EG287B. Lineage (NCBI taxonomy): Bacteria > Pseudomonadati > Pseudomonadota > Betaproteobacteria > Burkholderiales > Burkholderiaceae > Paraburkholderia > Paraburkholderia sp. EG287B. The sequence continues at coordinate 233,460 of NZ_JBFRCG010000005.1, read as the reverse complement.
CGCCTTCGAGCTTCAAGATCACCTTGCGCCCGGCAGGTTAATGGCGAGCGCAAGGCGCAGAAAGGTTGAGGAAAGCCGCCGCGCAACAGTGGCTAAAAAGGAACGATTCGAACGTTTTCGGGTCAGTCTGCTGTTGCGCGTTATGACAAAATTGCTTTTTTCAGGAAATATCACAGCATGACATTGATGACGAAGCTTGGCCTGCGAACCCTCGTCGCGTCCTGCCTGATCACGGCGGGCGGAGCGGCGAACGCACAACTCAACGTCCTCGTCACCGGCGTGGGCTCTACCCAGTTCCCCATCGCCACGGCTAACTTTGCCGGTGAAGCGAATTCGCCCGAGCAGGTCGCGGCCATCGTCCGCGCCGACCTGCAACGCAGCGGGAAATTCACCAATATCGACGCCGGCAGCGCACCGATCTCGGAAAACGACTCCGTCGACCTCGGCAGCTGGAAGGCCAAGGGCGCCAACGCGTTCGTTGCGGGCAGCGTGAACAAGCTCGCCAACGGCCAGTACGAAGTGCGCTTCAAGCTCTACGACACCGTGAAGGGCGAAAGCCTCGGCGGCCTCGTGCTCACGAGCCCGGCAAGCGGCCTGCGCATGAGCGCGCACAAGGTTGCCGACTACATCTATCAGAAGCTGCTCGGCGATCGCGGCGTGTTCGCCACGCGTCTTTCATACGTGATCAAGACGGGCGGCCGCTTCCAGTTGCAGGTTTCGGACTCCGATGGACAAGACGCGCACATCGCGCTGTCGAGCCCCGAGCCGATCATCTCGCCGTCCTGGTCGCCCGACGGCACCAAGGTCGCTTACGTATCTTTCGAAAAGAAGAAGCCGATCGTCTACGTGCATGACCTGCCGACGGGTCGCCGCGTGATCATTTCGGACCAGAAGGGCAACAATTCGGCGCCGGCCTGGTCTCCCGACGGCCGCACGCTCGCGGTAGCACTGTCGCGCACGGGCAACACGCAAATCTTCGCCGTCAATGCCGACGGCTCCGGCCTGCACCGCCTCACGCAAGGCACGACGATCGACACCGAACCCAACTACTCTCCTGACGGACGCTGGATTTATTTCACGAGCGACCGCGGCGGCCAGCCTCAGATTTACAAGATGCCGGCCCAGGGCGAAAGCGCCGGAGCGGCACAGCGTGTGACGTTCACGGGCAACTACAACACGAGCCCGAAGGTCAGCCCGGACGGTAAGCAACTGGCGTACATCTCACGCACGGGCGGCGGATTTAAGCTGTACATTCAAGATCTGCAGTCCGGTGTCGCCACTGCGCTCACCGACACGACACATGACGAATCGCCCAGCTTCGCGGCGAACGGTCAGTACATTCTTTACGCCACACAGGTGAACGGCCGTGGCGTGCTGGCCGCAGTATCGACCGACGGTCGTACGCGGCAAATCCTGTCCGTTCAGGGCGGCAGCGTACGCGAGCCGTCCTGGGGTCCCTTTATGCAATAACACTTCAGGAGAGAAAAAATGATGTCGAAGAAAGTACGCCTGGCCTTGGCCGTTTTGATGATCGGTGCACTGGCAGCGTGCAAGTCGGGTGTCAAGGAAACGAACCCGAACGCCGGTGCGATGAACACCCAGCCGAACCCGAACGCGGTCGCCCAGGTGAACGTCGATGAGCTGAACAACCCGAACAGCCCGCTCGCCAAGCGCAGCGTGTACTTCGATTTCGACAGCTACGCCGTCAAGGACGACTACCAGTCGCTGCTGCAAGCTCACGCACAGTACCTCAAGACGCACCCGGAACGTCACGTCCTGATCCAGGGCAACACCGACGAGCGCGGCACGAGCGAATACAACCTGGCGCTGGGTCAAAAGCGTGCTGAAGCGGTCCGTCGCGCCCTCTCGCTGATGGGCGTGCCCGATTCGCAAATGGAAGCTGTCAGCCTCGGTAAGGAAAAGCCGGTCGCAACGGGCCACGACGAAGCATCGTGGGCGCAGAACCGCCGTGCTGACCTCGTGTATCAACAGTAATTGAGCATTGGATGAAGGGGCGTATGTCGCACCGTTTCTCCCCGCTGCGCGCAGCCGCAGCCGCCTGCGTGGCTGGCGTCGCCTTTGCGGCGCTGCCGGCCCACGCGGGTATCTTCGATGACGATCAGGCGCGCCAGGCGATTCTCGACCTGCGCGCGAAAACGGACAGCCTGTCCAGCCAGCTGTCCGCCGCTCAACGCACGATCCTCGACCAGTCCAACCACCTCGACCAGCTCAACCAGCAGGTCGCGACGTTGCGCGGACAGAACGAGGATATGGCGAACCAGTTGGCGACCCTGCAGAAGCAACAGAAGGACTACTACACGGATCTCGACACGCGACTCAAGAAGTTCGAGCCGCAGCAGGAGACCGTGGACGGCATGCAAGGCACGGTTCAGCCGGGCGAGATGGACGCGTTCAACGCCGCTTCGCAGCAGTTCCGCAACGGCGACTTCAAGAACGCGGCGGCATCGTTCCGCAGCTTCATTGCGAAGTTCCCGCAGAGTCCTTACCAGCCGACCGCGCAGTACTGGCTCGGCAACGCGCTCTATGCGCTGAAGGACTACAAGGGGTCGACCGCGACGTGGCAGAACGTCGTCAACAAATACCCGCAGCATCCGCGTGCGCCCGAGGCGCTGCTGGCCATTGCGAACAACCAGATCGAGCAGGGGCAAAAGGCTGCGGCCAAACGCACGCTCGAACAGGTCGTTTCGCAGTACGGCAACTCGGATGTCGCCCAGACGGCGCAGAGCAAGCTTGCACAGCTCAAATAAGCGCTGCTGGCTGGTTTTGGCGTGACGTGGCGCTGGTGTAATGCCAAAGCCGCGAAATGCGCCTCTCGCATACAGGGAAGGCCCGGGGCACGGCGTGCTCCGGGCGTTTCCATCGGTTTTATGACGGCAAAGGTTGACGTGTTGACCCGGCGCCGCTATAATCCCGCTTCTCTTTTGGGTCGTTAGCTCAGCTGGTAGAGCAGCGGACTTTTAATCCGTTGGTCACAGGTTCGAATCCCGTACGGCCTACCAAAGCATCAAACAGAAAGCCCAGTCTCCGGACTGGGCTTTTTGCCTTGCAGCGTACGGCGCAAGCTCAAGCGGTTTGAGTGACTCGGCGCGCGAGCATGCGCCCAGCATGTATACTCCCTGCTCCCCCGCCGTCACATCCCCGCTGCACAGGCCACGTCATCATGAAGTTCACGACCCTTGCCTGCGCCCTGCTCGCGCTATTCTGGCTCAGTCTGCGCGTTCAGGCGCAAATCCAGCCGCAACCCGAAGATACGCATACCTGCGCCGCATTCGCGTGCCGGACGCCGTCGTCAATTGCGTCGCCGCGCTCGACCAGTGGGTGCACAAGGCGCAGCGCTACGATTCGCTGCTCGTGCCCGATCGGCGCGCGCTCTCGGCGACGATCGAGCAGCCAGTGCGCGCCAATGCCACGCCCGCGCCCGCCGCGAGCGACACGCTCACGCCGGTCCCGTCCATCGACACGCTGATCCATCTGCGCGCCTTCGCCAAGGTCCGCGGCAAGTACGCCTGGGTGCCCGTGAAGGCCACCTGCGGCATCTGGCATTCGCATGTCGTCGATGTCGCGCTGTCGCCGCGCAGCACGCACGCAACCTCGCCGATCCAGTGACGACACTTCGTCGTCCTTATCGCTGCCCGCAACAAAAAAAAGCCCGCGCGCCTGACAGCGCACGGGCTTCGCATCGAGCGACGCGCGGTCCATGCCGCGCGCAAACTCAGTCTGCCTTGACGCCTTCCACCTGGATCTGCAGCGTCGTGGCCGTCTTGAAGCCATACGACTGGCCCCAGTTCACGCCGTAGTCCGCGCGGTCGAATTGCGCCGACGCGTCCGCGCCGCACACCTCACGCTTGAGCATCGGGTTCTGGAAGCACTTGAACGAGTCGATCTTCAGGTTCAGCGGCTTCGTCACGCCATGCAGCGTGAACGTGCCGATCACTTCCACGGGCTTGTCGCCGTCGAAGCGGATCGACGTGCCCTTGTAGGTGGCCGTCGGGTACTTCGCGGTGTCGAGGAATTCGGCCGAGCTCACATGCTTGTCGAGCTTCGCGTTGCCGGTATCGATCGACGCTGCGTCGATCGTCACGTCCACCGTGCCCGTCTTCGCCTCGCGGTCGAGCGTGACCGTGCCCGAGCTCTTCGTGAACTTGCCGCGCCACACCGAGACGCCGCCGAAGTGATCGGCTTCGAAGCTCGGATAGGTGTGCATCGGATCGAGGTTGTAGGTCGTGGCGGCTGCCAGCGCCGGCGTAGCGACGAAGGCGGCGAGCGAGGCGGCAACGGCCGCGGCGAAAATCGTGGTCTTCATGAATCGATTCCTGGTGCGGGAGAAACGGGGTGAAAAAGCGCTGCCGTACGCGCGTCAGTGCGCGGCGGACACGATGTGAAACTTGATCTGCACGTCGTCGGCGACGATCGAGGTGTCCTTCCACTCGCCCGAACCGATGCCGTACGCGAGGCGCTTGATGGGCAGCGTGCCGTCGAACACCTGGGTGGCGCCGTCCTTGCGGTACTGCACCGGCACGACGACGTCGGTCGTCTTGCCCTTGATGGTCAGCTTGCCAGCCACCGTGAACGCGCCGTTCGCGCCGGCTTTGATCTGCGTGGAGACGAAGGTCGCGTGCGGGAAGTGCGAGGCGTCGAACCACTCGTCGCCGGCGACTTCCTTGTTGTATTCCGGCGCGCCGAGGTCGAAGCTCGCCACCTCCACGTCGAGCTTCGCGCTCGATGCCGCGACGTTCGCCGGATCGAAGCGCACGTCGGCGGTGAAGTGATTGAAGCGGCCTTCGACCGGCACGTTCATCTGCTTGAACACGGCGCTCACGGAGTTCTTCGCGGCTTCGGCAGCAGCGTTGGCGTTGGTGGCGAAGGTCGTGGCAAACGCCGCGCCGGCGGCGAGCGCCGCGCCGAGCGCGACGACGGAGGCGGAATGGGCAAGACGCTGGATCATGGGCAGTCGGTCCAAGGTGGGAGGCATCGGGAAACGGAGTCGGCGCATGCGCGCCGCGAAGTCAGTCACGCGGTGTGCCGAACGGCAGCATGCGCGAGAGGATGTTCTGGCGATCGATCAGCTGATGCTTGATGACGGCGAGCACGTGCAGCACGACGACGGTGAGCAAGGTGTAGTTCAACGAGATATGCACGACGCGCAGCACGCCCTTGAGCGCGGTGTCGGGGCTGATCAGCACAGGCATCGGCCAGATGCCGAGGTACACGACCTGGATGCCCGCCGCCGAGCTATAGAGGTAGCCCGTCACGGGAATCGCGACCATTAGCACGTAAAGCGCGGTGTGGCCCAGGTGCGCGGCGAGCCGTTCCCAGCCATGCATGGAGCCGGGCATCGCGGGCGCCCTGTGCGTGACGCGCCAGAGAATGCGCACGAGCACGAGCGCGAGCACGGTCACGCCAATCCACTTGTGCCACGAGAAGTAGCGCAGCTTGGTGGGCGTGATGCCGGGAATGTCGGTCATGATCCAGCCGAGCGCAAAGCCCCAGACGATCAGCGCGGCGATCAGCCAGTGCAGCAGCATGGCGACGCCGTTATAGCGCTCGGCGGGCTTGACGTCAGGGTTCATCGGCATACGACTCCATTATTCGAGGTGTGCACTTTACCCGGCCAAACCTATTCAAACAATCGTCTAAAATGGATGGTTATCATCCATTTTTTCGATAGATCGAAAAGGACCGTACCTCGTGGACCGCACCTCGGACCGCTCCCCTAGCCTCGAGCAGCTGCGCGCGCTGATCGCCGTCGCCGAAACCGGCAGCTTCTCGGCGGCGGCGCGCCAGCTCGACCGCGCGCAGTCGGTGGTCAGCTATACGATCGCCAATCTCGAGGCGCTGCTGGGCGTCGCGCTGTTCGAGCGCGGCAAGCGCAAGCCGGAACTCACGGCCGCGGGCCGCGCGATCCTCGCCGACGCGCGCCGCCTCGATCTGCTCATGGGTCAGCTTAACGCCAAGGCGGCCGGCCTGCAGAGGGGGCTCGAGGGCGAGGTTTCGCTGGCCGTGGACGTGATGTTTCCGTCGCAGCGCCTCGTCGAGGCGCTGCAGGCATTCGCGTTCACGTTTCCCACCGTCGCGCTGAATCTCACCATGGAAGCGCTCGGCGGCGTGCTCAAGCTCGTGCTCGACGGCGACTGCGCGGTGGGGATCAGCGGGCCGAACCACAACTGGCCGCACGTGATCGAGGCGCAGTCCATCGGCACCGTGGAACTCGTGCTCGTGGCCGCCCCCTGCCATCCGCTCGCCAAGGCGGAGCACCCCGTGCGCATTTCGGACGCGCGCGAGCACACGCAGCTGGTGCTCACCGACCGCAGCCGCCTGACCGAAGGCCAGAACTTCGGCGTGTACAGCAATCGCGCGTGGAAGCTCGGCGACCTCGGCGCGAAGCACCGGCTGCTGCTCGCGGGCCTCGGCTGGGGGTCGATGCCGAAGCACCTCGTGGAAGGCGATCTCGAAGCCGGGCGGCTCGTGCGCGTCGCGCTCGCGGACCGGCGCTCGGTGAGCTACAACATCTCGCTGATCCATCGCACCGACGCGGCGCGCGGCCCCGCCAGCGAGTGGCTCTGCCACTACCTCACGAAGGGCGCGCCGCCGCAGTCGCCGTTGCCCGACGCCCGCTGAACGCTGAACTGGCGCGCAAGCGATGCGCGTGCGGGTGGTACGAACGCCACCCCGCGCACGCCTGCATCTCGCCTTGGCGAGGCAGGGTGCGCCGCCCGCTTCAGCCCTTCTTGACCCTGGCAGGCTTGTCAGCCTTAGCCGGCGCCGCCGACGGCGCTGCCGGCGCGGCTGGCACCACGCCCGACCAGCCCGGCAGATAACGCGCGTCGGGATCGTGTGCGTGCGACAGCGCGTCGGCGAGCGCCGCGTCGAAGTCCTTGCGCAGGCGCGTTTCTGATACCTTGCGGCGCAGATAGTCGGCCCACAGGAATTCGCTGAACGGCGTCGTGTCCTTCGCGTAGCCGCCCGACGTGCGCAACTCGCCCGCGAGGCTGCGATACGGATCGTCGGCAAGCCCAAGGAGCTGCCTGGGCAACTGGTCGAATTCGCAGCGCTCGCCCGCGGCATCGAACGGATGCACCCACTGGTTGTGCTCCATCATGCGCCAGAAGATGGTGGGCTCGAGCCACGAGAGATCCTTGAGGACGGTCACCCGCACGCTCTCGACCGATTCTTCGAGCCACGCGCGGCCGAGGTGGTGATGATCCACCACGTAGTAGCGCGACTTCGGCCCGAGCACGGCGGGAAACCAGTGCGAGTCGATGGCCGCCGCGCGCCCCTTCTTGTCGAGCGTCTGCCAGTGCGCGCGCTTGGCGTTCACCTCCCGAAAGCCCACCGTGATCTGCGTGGGACGCAGCTCGTCGAGCTTCACGGTGATGAGATGGAGATCGGTGTTCGGCAGGTTCATGGCGGGCCTCCTGTTTAGTGTCGGTTGGTGTCGGGGTCGATCGCGCAACGATACAGCCGAACGGTCATGCATGCCGCATCGAGCGGACGCGCGCCGCGCGCTCCGTGCGCAGGGTCAACCCTGAGACCGCCGGGCACGCTGGATGCACGCTTTCGCCGCTTCGCCTATAAATGCGCCAAGGGACAGTCGGCGCGAACCACGGCGCCCGTCATGCTCCCGCCGCTGTCAGTTGCACGTCTTCCAGGCTCAACCAACGACACAAGCGAGGGCATTTTGGATCTCGAAACCATCCGCGTATTCATCATGACCCGGGGCATCGACTTCGGGACCAAGGTCCTGGCGGCGATCGTCCTGTGGATCATCGGACGCTGGGCCATCAACCTCGTCGCCGGTGTGCTGCGCAAGGTGCTCGCGCGCAACGAGCGCGTCGATCCCACGCTCGCGCATTACCTCAGTTCGATCCTCGCCGCCGTGTTGAACCTGCTGCTGGTCCTCGCGATCCTGCAGGTGTTCGGCGTGCAGACCACCTCGTTCGCGGCGCTCCTCGCCGGTCTCGGCCTCGCCATCGGTACCGCGTGGGGCGGCCTGCTCGCGCATTTCGCGGCGGGCGTGTTCATGCAGGTGCTGCGCCCGTTCAAGGTGGGCGACTTCGTGACGGCCGGAGGCGTGACGGGCACCGTGAAGGAACTCGGCATCTTCGGCACGACCATCATCTCGCCGGACAACGTGGTCAACATCGTCGGCAACAACAAGATCTTCTCGGACACCATCTCGAACTACAGCGCGACGCCCGTGCGCCGCGTGGAGCTGACCGCGAAGATCGCCAACGGCGTCGATCCCGTCGATGCGGCCAGCCGCCTGCGCGCGGCCATCGCGAAGATTCCGAACGTCGCGCAGGAGCCGCCGCCCGACGTCGAGATTCTCTCGTTCACGCCCGAAGGCCCGCTGCTGGCCGTGCGGCCTTACACCAGCAATGACAGCTACTGGCAGGTGTACTTCGACACCAACCGCACGATAGTCGAGACCTTCAAGGACGCGGGCTACCCGACGCCCGAGACGCCCTCGATCATTCGCCGCGTGGGCGCCTAGCGCGCCGCGTTCGACGCACCCGCCAAAACAAAACGGCATCGCCTTCGCAGGCGATGCCGTTTTTCTTTGCGTTGCCGCCTGGAGGCGAGGCGCCGGACGCTCAACCGCCGTTGGGCTTGCGCACGGCGCCGCCACGCGAGTCCTTGCGCAGCATCTTCCACACGCCGCCGATCAGGATCGGCACGATCGCCGCGCCGATGCCGACGAGCACGATCACGTTGAGGTACTGGCGAATGAACGGAATGTTGCCGAAGAAGTAGCCGAGCAGCACGAGCAGCAACACCCAGAACAGCGCGCCCGTGACCGTGTAAAACTGAAAGCGTCGCATAGGCATTTGCGAGACGCCCGCCACGAACGGCGCGAACGTCCGCACGACAGGAATGAAGCGCGCGAGCACGATGGTCTTGCCGCCGTGGCGCTCGTAGAATTCGTGGGTTTTCTGCAGTGCGGCGCGGTCGAGGAAGCGTTCGAGCACGGGAATGTGCGTATTGAACACCTTCGGCCCGATGGCGCGCCCAATCAGAAAGTTCACCGTATTGCCGAGGACTGCCGCCACGAGCAGCAGCACGATCAGCACGCCGAGATTCATTTCATGCGTCGCGGCAAACGCGCCGCCGATGAAGAGCAGCGAGTCGCCGGGCAGAAACGGCAGCACCACGAGCCCGGTTTCGCAGAACACGATCAGGAACAGCACCGCGTAGACCCAGCCGCCGTATTGCTGGATGAAGACACCGAGAAACTTGTCGATATGCAAGACAAGATTGACGAACTGCAGGAGCGTATCCAAAAGTGTCCCTTATTGATCGCGGGCCGCGCGCCTGAAAAAAGCGCGTTCGCCCTGTGTTGCGCGAGAAGCCAAATTGACCGCGCCATGATACCGAAAGTGCCCGCGCGTCACGAAAATATCCCGTCAATTTCGGTGAATTTGCGCACAAAGCGCGGCTAGATGAGGGTTTCGCGGGCGCTCAAGCGCGTCGGGTCCGCAGGCGCCGACTCGCTATAATTGCGCGCATGTCTTCAAATTCCGAACCCGCCGGCGCCGCGCCGGATTCCGCCAGCGCCGCCGTCGCATCGCGCGCCGCGCAGCCCGCGCGCGCGATCCAGGCGCTGCCCGACCAGCTCATCAGCCAGATCGCCGCGGGTGAAGTGGTCGAGCGGCCCGCCTCCGTCGTCAAGGAACTGCTCGAAAACGCGCTCGACGCGGGCGCGAGCACGCTGCGCATCCTGCTCGACGAGGGCGGCGTCAAGCGCATCTCCATCGCCGACGATGGCTGCGGGATTCCCGAAGCCGAACTCCCGCTCGCGCTCATGCGCCACGCCACGAGCAAGATCCGCTCGCTTGCCGAACTGGAGAGCGTCGCGACGCTCGGGTTCCGCGGCGAAGCGCTGGCGTCGATCGCCTCGGTGGCCGAGATGTCGATCACGAGCCGTAGCGCCGACGCGCCGCACGCCGTGAAGATCGAGGGGCACACCGGCGCGATCTCGCCGGCTGCGGGCGGCCAGGGCACCACCATCGAAGTGCGCGAGCTGTACTTCAACACGCCCGCGCGCCGCAAGTTCCTCAAGAGCGAGCAGACCGAACTGGGCCATTGCCTCGAGATGATCCGCCGCAGCGCGCTCGCGCGCCCGGACGTCGCGATCTCGGTGCTGCACAACGGCCGCGCGGTCGAGCACTGGAACGCGAGCGATCCGGCCACGCGCGTCTCGAAGATCCTCGGCGAAGTGTTCGCCACGGCGCATTTGCCGCTCGACGAGCGCGCCGGTCCGCTCGCCGTGTACGGTTGTGCAGGGCTGCCGACGGCGAGCCGCAACCGCGCCGACCAGCAGTACTTCTTCGTGAACGGCCGCTTCGTGCGCGACAAGCTGCTCACGCACGCGGTGCGCTCGGCGTACGAGGACGTGCTGCACGGCGACCGCTACCCGTCGTACGTGCTGTTCCTCGACCTGCCGCCCGAAGCCGTCGACGTGAACGTGCATCCCTCGAAGATCGAAGTGCGTTTCCGCGATTCGCGCTCGATTCACCAGTTCGTGTTTCATGCCGTGCAGCGCGCGCTCGCCCGCCACGCGGGTGCCTCGCCCGAGACCACCTCGGGCGGCCATGCCGCTGCGCTGATCGAGCCGCGGGCGCTGCCGGGCGCCGGGGTGCTGGGCGCCTCGGTGGGGCTGGCTTCGGGCGCGGCCGACTCCGCGCGTGGAGGCGCAGCGCCCGGCGCCAGGGGCGGCTTCGGCGCCGACGGCAAGTTCGGCACTGCGAGCGTGGCGAGCAGCTTTGGCGGCGGCATGGGTGGCGCGCTCTCGCGCGCGTCGGGATTCGGCCAGCCAGGCGGCGGCGCTGCCAGCGCGGGCAGCGGCAACACCTGGCTGCGCCAGTCGCGCATGACGCAAGGCAGCCTGCCCGTCGCGCAGCCGCTTGCACTGTATGACGCGTTGTTCGGCCGCAAGGATGTCGGCGCCGGCACGGCGCAAGGTTCGACCGTGCTGCAGGCGCAAGACGGCGCAGTGGATGCGTTCGCTGCCGGCGCGCCGAACGCCGCCTTCGAAGCCGGCGAGGACCATCCGCTCGGCTTCGCGCTCGGCCAGGTCCATGGCATCTACGTGCTCGCGCAGAACGCGCGCGGCCTCGTGATCGTCGACATGCACGCCGCGCACGAGCGCATCCTGTACGAGCAGTTCAAGCAGGCCCTCGCCGAACGCTCGCTCGCGGTGCAGCCCTTGCTGATCCCGATCTCGATGACGGCCGATCCCGTCGAAACCGGCACCGTCGAGGAAGAAAAGGCCACGCTCGAAGCGCTGGGTTTCGATCTCGCCGTCCTCTCGCCCACCTCGATTGCGATCCGCGCGGTGCCCGCGCTCCTCAAGGACGCCGATCTCCAGGCGCTCGCGCGCGCCGTGCTCGCCGACCTGCACGAGTACGGCGGCTCGCGCGTGCTCACCGAGCGCCAGCACGAGATGCTCGGCACGCTCGCCTGCCATCATGCGGTGCGCGCGAACCGGCGTCTCACGCTCGACGAAATGAACGCGCTCCTGCGCCAGATGGAAGCCACCGAGCGCGCCGACCAGTGCAACCACGGCCGGCCGACCTGGTACCAGCTCACGCTCGCCGATCTCGATCGGCTCTTCATGCGCGGTCAATGACGCAGTCTACGGAACCAACCGACGCAGCGCTGCCCGTCGCGTGTCTGCTCGGCCCCACTGCCTCGGGCAAGACGGCGGCCGCGCTCGCGTATGCCGCGCAGTCGGCGGCGCGCGGGCGCACGGTGGAAATCGTGAGCGTGGATTCGGCGCTCGTGTATCGAGAGATGGACATCGGCACGGCGAAGCCGAGCGCAGCGGAGCTTGCAGCCGCCCCGCATCATCTGATCGATATCGTCGATCCTCTGGATGCCTATTCCGCCGCCGACTTTCGCGCCGACGCACTGCGCGTGACGGGCGAGATCGTCGCGCGCGGGCACGTGCCGCTGCTCGTGGGCGGGACGATGCTCTACTACAAGGCGCTCACGCAAGGCCTCAACGACCTGCCCTCGGCCGATCCGGCCGTGCGCGCGCAACTCGACGCCGAAGCCGCACGCGACGGCTGGCCCGCCATGCACACCCGCCTCGCGCAGGTCGATCCAGCCACGGCTGCACGCCTCGCCCCGAACGACTCGCAGCGCATCCAGCGTGCGCTCGAGATCTTCATGCTGAGCGGGCAGCCGATGTCGGTGCTGCTCGCCGCGCCGTCCACACGCGAGGATGAAGCCGCGCGTTACCGCTTCGTGCCCGTCGCGCTCGAGCCGTCCGATCGCAGCGTGCTGCACGCGCGCATCGAAGCGCGCTTCGATGCGATGCTCGCGGGCGGTCTCATCGACGAGGTGAAGGCGCTGCGTGCGCGCGGCGACCTGAACCCGAACCTGCCGTCGATGCGCTGCGTGGGGTATCGCCAGGTTTGGGAATACCTCGATGGCGAGGTCGATTACGACACCATGCGCGACAAGGGCGTGTTCGCCACCCGCCAGCTCTGCAAGCGCCAGCTCACGTGGCTGCGCGCCATGCCGGAGCGCATCGTCGTGGATTGCTGCGCGCAGGATGCGACCGAACAGGCCGTCGCGGCAGTCGCGCAGATCGGCGGCTGAGGCCGCCGCCCCCGCCGACCCTTTTTCCCCGCTTTCTACCCCGGGCGCTTTGTGCGCCACAACATCCTCGCTCGGCCCGCAGGTGGGGCACGTCCGTGCGCTGCACGCGCACGCGCGCCCTCCCCCGCCGCAGCGCGCCACCGAAAACCGCCCTCGCCCGCTTGACTTTCGATCGACCGGATACGATCATTCGTTCATCACTAGAGCAATTGCTCAGGCTCGAGCCGATCGGCCGCTTTGAGTAAGGAGACACCGAATGAACACCGAACGCAGCAATGCGAACGTGATCCTGCACATCGGCGCCGGGTCGTTTCACCGGGCGCATCAGGCGTGGTACCTGCATCGCGTGAACCTCGCGCGCAAGCCCGACGAGGCCGCCTGGTCGCTCACCGTCGGCAACATCCGCTCCGACATGAACGCCGTGATGGACGCGCTGGCCGCGCAGAACGGCGTCTACACGCTCGAAACGGTCACGCCGCAGGGCGAGCGCGCTTACGAGACGATCCGCTCGATCACGCGCGTGCTGCCGTGGTCCGCCGATCTCGCTAGCCTGATCGACGCAGGCGCCGACGCGAACTGCAGGATCGTCGCGTTCACCGTGACCGAAGGCGGCTATTACCTCGACGAACACGACCGCCTCGACACCGCGAACCCCGACCTCGCCGCCGACCTCAAGGGCGGCCGCACGACGATTTACGGCGCGCTCGCCGCGATCCTCGAAGCGCGCAAGGCGCGCGACGGCGGCCCCGTCACGCTGCAGACCTGCGACAACCTGCGCAGCAATGGCAAGCGCTTTCATGCGGGCATGCGCGAATTCCTCGCGCTGCGCGGCGCAACGGATCTGCGCGACTGGTTCGACGCGAACACGGCGTGCCCCGACTCCATGGTCGACCGCATCACGCCGCGCCCCACGCCCGACGTGCGCGAGCGCGTAAAAGCGGCGACCGGCGTGGACGACGCCTGCCCGGTGATGGGCGAGGCGTTCATCCAGTGGGTGATCGAGGATCACTTCTGCGCAGGGCGGCCCGCCTGGGAGCGCGCCGGCGCGGAGATGGTCGAATCGGTGATGCCCTACGAGGAAGCGAAGATCCGCATCCTCAACGCTACGCACAGCTGCATAGCGTGGGCGGGCACGCTCGTCGGGCTCGACTTCATCCACGAAGGCACCCACGACGCCGACATCCGCACCTTCGCGCGCGAGTACGTGAGCGAGGACGTGATTCCCTGCCTCACGCCCAGCCCGCTCGATCTCGCGAAGTATCGCGACGTCGTGCTCGAACGCTTCAGCAATCCGTACATCCAGGACACGAACCAGCGCGTGGCCGCCGACGGCTACTCGAAGATCCCCGGCTTCATCGCGCCCACGCTCGCGCAACGCATCGCCGGGGGCGCGACGCCCGCCGCCACGGCCATGCTGCCCGCGCTCTTCCTGCGCTTTCTGGAACGCTGGCACAAGGGCACGCTGCCCTACCGCTACCAGGACGGCGTCATGGACGAAGCGGCCGTGCACCGCATGTTCGAGAGCGGCGACCCCGTCTCGGCGTTTCTCGGCGACAAGCTGCTGTGGGGCGGCCTCGCCGGCAACCCGACACTGGGCGGCGCGGTGCGCGGCGCGCTCACGCGCGTCGACCAGTGGCTCGCCTCGCGCGGCTGCAGCGTTTGAAGACAGACCGCACCGTAATCCGCAACACCCGCGCCACGCGCGCCCTCCGGGTCGGCGCGCATGGCGTCGCGCCCGGCGCGCGGCTAAAGTAGCGCAACTCTCTTCACGACTTCAGCGCGCCTATGTATCTCGGCATCGACCTCGGCACCTCCGAAGTGAAAGTCCTGCTGCTCGCGCCCGACGGCCGCGTGATCGGCACCGCCGGCACGCCCTTCGTCGTCTCGCGCCCTCACCCGCGCTGGTCCGAGCAGAATCCCGCCGACTGGTGGGACGGCACGCGCCGCGCGCTCGCCGCGCTGCGCGAGGCGCATCCGCACGAATTCGCGCAGGTGCGCGGCATTGGCCTTTCCGGGCAGATGCACGGCGCCGTGCTGCTCGACGCGCACGACAACGTGCTGCGCCCCGCGATCCTCTGGAACGACATGCGCGCCGTGGACGAATGCGCCGAGCTCACCGCGCGCGCGCCGCAGCTGCATCGCATCGCGGGCAATCTCGCCATGCCGGGCTTCACTGCGCCCAAGCTGCTGTGGGTCGCGCGCCACGAGCCGCAAGTCTTTCGCGCAACGGCCTGTGTGCTGCTGCCGAAGGACTATCTGCGCCTGCAGCTCACCGGCGGCAAGGTCTCCGATCCATCGGATGCCGCGGGCACGCTCTGGCTCGACGTGGCCAAACGCGACTGGTCCGACGCGCTGCTCGACGCCTGCAACATGACGCGCGCGCAAATGCCCGCGCTCGCCGAAGGCAGTGCGCCGTCCGGCACGCTCCTGCCCGCGCTCGCGCGCGAATTCGGCTTGCGCGACGACGTGGTCGTGGCGGCGGGCGGCGGCGACAACGCGACGAGCGCCATCGGCATCGGCGCCACGCAGCCCGGCGACGGCTTCGTCTCGCTCGGCACCTCGGGCGTGCTCTGCGTGGTGGGCGACCGTTTCCGGCCGAATCCCGCTTCCGCCGTGCACGCGTTCTGCCATGCCATTCCGGACCGCTGGCACCAGATGAGCGTCGTGCTTTCGGCGGCGAGCTGCCTGCGCTGGGTCTGCAAGCTCACGGGCACGAACGAGCCCACGCTGCTCGCCGAAGTCGAGCAGCTCAACGCGCCGACCCTCGCCGAGGCCCCGCTCTTCCTGCCGTATCTCTCGGGCGAGCGCACGCCGCACAACGACCCGTATGCGCAGGGTGTGTTCTTCGGCATGACGCACGCGACCGACCGCGCGCTGCTCGGCTACGCCGTGCTCGAAGGCGTGACGCTCGCGCTCACCGACGGCCTCGACGCGCTCGCGGCCGCGGGCACCGAAGTGGGTGCGCTGTCGATGCTGGGCGGCGGCGCGCGCAGCGGCTACTGGGCGCAACTGGTTGCGGACGCATTCGACACGCCCACGCGCCAGCACGGCGGTGGCGAGACGGGCGCGGCGCTCGGCGCGGCGCGGCTTGGCTGGCTCGCGGCGGGCGGCGACGCGCGTGAGGTGCTGACCAAGCCACCCGTGGTGGCCGAGTACACGCCCAACGCCGCGCGCCACGCGGCGCTGCGCGAGCGGCTCACCGCCTACCGCGCGCTGTACCGCCACGTGCGCCCGCTCTTCGAGCCCTCGCGCGAACGCCTCGCGTAACGCGTGCAGTACACTTCGGCCCCGCATCCCCCCGACCACCACCGTGCCCAAGTCCACCGAAAAACTCGATCTCGCGACCCGCGCCGCCTGGCTCTACTACGTGGCCGGCAACACCCAGAACGAAATCGCCGAGAAGCTGCAGGTGTCGCGCCCGGTGGCGCAGCGCCTCGTCGCGTTCGCGGTCGAGAAGAACCTCATTCGCGTGCGTGTCGATCATCGGCTCGCCGATTGTCTCGCGCTCGCCGACGCGCTTTCGAAGCGCTACGGCCTTTCGGTCTGCGAAGTGGTGCCCGTCGACAACGACACGCCCGAGGAAATCGACCGCAAGCTCGCCGTTGCAGGCGCGCAGGTGATGGAGCGCTACCTCACCGAAGAGCGGCCGATGGTGGTGGCCGTGAGCAGCGGTCGCACGCTCAAGGCCGCCGTCGATCAGATCGCGCAACTGGAGCGGCCACAGCATCGGCTGGTTTCGATGGTGGGCGCGATCGCCCAGGACGGCTCGTCGAACCGCTACGACGTCGCGCTGCACATCTCCGAGAAGACGGGTGGCAAGCACTTTCTGCTGCCCGCGCCGCTCATCGCGGATAACGAGGCCGAGCGCGCGCAATGGTGCAATCACCGGCTCTATCGCATCGTCGAGTCACTGTCGGGCGAGGCCGATGTCGCGTTCGTCGGCATCGGCAACATCGGCGAGCATTGCCCGCTGCATGAGGACGGCTTCATCACCTCCGACGAAGTGCGCGAACTGATGGACCAGGGTGCCATCGCCGAAATGCTCGGCCTGCCGATCGACGCCGCCGGCAAGCGCGTCGATTCGCCCACAGGCCGCCGCGTCACGAGCGTGTACCTCGATTCGCCGCCGCGACGTCCGACCATCGGCTTCGCCGGCGGCGCGCGCAAGCGCGAAGCGGTGATCGCGGCGCTCAACGGCGGCTGGCTCTCGGGGCTCGTCACCGACGAGCAGTGCGCGCGCGCCGCGATCGAACGCTAAGCCCAAAAAAGAAGCCCGCACGAAGCGGGCTGACAAAGGCAACCTCAGGTACCTCGCCACACAAGACACCGCCTCACCCTCCTCCGAGGCGGTGCGTCCGGCAAGCCAGTGAACTCACGCAGCCAGTTGCTGCGCGAAGCGACGCTCGAACGCCAGGCCGTTCGCGTCGAAGAGATGGCAATGGTCTGGCGTCGATCCCACCTTGAACGCCTCGCCGCGCTCGTGCCGCTCCAGCGGCGGAATGCGCGCGATCAGGCCATCGGGCGCGACCGGGCATTCGGCGTAGAGATAGGCGGCGTCGCCGAGCGACTCGACCGTCATCGCCTTCGCGCTCACGCCTTCCGCGCCCGTCATGATGTGCAGGTGCTCGGGGCGGATGCCCACCGTCACCTTGTCGCCCTCGCGCGCCTTGCCCGGCTCGACGCCCACCTTCTGCGTATCGCCCGTTTCGTAGCGCACGACGACGCCGTCGCTGCCGATCTGCTGCACCGTGCCGTCGAGGAAATTCATCTTCGGCGAGCCGATGAAGCCCGCCACGAAGCGATTCGCCGGCGCGTGATAGAGACGGTTCGGACTACCGACCTGTTCGACATTGCCCGCCGAGAGTACGACGATCTTGTCGGCGAGCGTCATCGCTTCGACCTGATCGTGCGTCACGTAGATCATCGTCGTCTTCAGTTCGTCGTGCAGACGCGCGAATTCGAGGCGCATCTTCACGCGCAGCGCGGCGTCGAGGTTCGAGAGCGGTTCGTCGAACAGGAACACCTTCGGCTTGCGCGTGATCGCCCGCCCGATCGCCACGCGCTGGCGCTGGCCGCCCGAGAGCTGCTTGGGCTTGCGGTCGAGCAGGTGGTCGATGTGCAGGATCTTCGCGGCGTTCTTCACGGCCGCGTCGATTTCGGGCTTCTTCGCGCCCGCGAGCTTGAGGCCGAACGCCATGTTGTCGTACAGCGTCATGTGCGGATACAGCGCGTACGACTGGAACACCATCGCGATGCCGCGCTTGGCCGGCGGCACGTCGTTCATGCGCGTGCCGTCGATCATCAGGTCGCCGCCGCTGATGTCCTCCAGCCCCGCGATCATGCGCATGAGCGTGGTCTTGCCGCAGCCGCTCGGGCCCACGAACACGACGAATTCGCCGTCGCCGATGTCGAGGTTCACGTCGCGCAGCACTTCGTTGTCGTCGTAGCGCTTCAGTACGTCTCTGAGGATCACGCTTGCCATGATGTGTCTCCGTTTCTGCTTAAGTCAGCTTAAGTCAGCTTAAGTCTGCTTAAGCCGGTTCAGTTCGAATGCGTTTGCGCCTGGTTCATCCATTGCGCCACCCGCGCGGGCAGCGTCGTCATGTCGTCGAAGATTTCGATTGCGCCCGCTTCGCGCAACTCGTGCGCGTGCGCGTCGCCACCTACGTGCGTGCCGCCCACGAAGCCGAGCACCGTCATGCCAGCGGCGCGCGCAGCGCTCACGCCCGTCACGCTGTCCTCGACCACGAGGCACGCAGCGGGCGCGACGTCCATGCCCTGCGCCGCCGCGAGATAAACGTCGGGCGCGGGCTTCGGCCGGGCGACGATATCGGCGCAGTACACACGCGCGCCAAAGAAGCGGTCGAGGCCGTTGCGCGTCAGCACCTCGCGCACCACCGCCGTGTAGCTGTTGCTCGCGCAGGCCTTGGTGAGCGCCACGGCTTCCAGCGCCGCCACGACGCCCGGGAACAGCGGCGCCTCGCGCGCTTCGGCCTCGGCCACGGTGCGGATCGCATCGACGTCGGCGGCGCTGAGGCTGCGCCCGAGCGCTTCGCCCGCGCCGCCCAGCACGCGCTCGATACGCTGGCCGAGCAGCGGCATGACGACGGGCGCCGCGTCCACGCCGGGCCAGCGCGCTTCGAGTTCGCGCACCAGCACGCGGGCCGCCACCGCTTCGCTGTCGATCAGCACGCCGTCGCAATCGCAGATCAGGGCTTGAATGGACATCGCATTGGCCATTACTTGACTGCCCCGAAGGTAAGGCCCCGCACCAGTTGCTTCTGCGACAGCCAGCCGACGATCAGCACCGGCGCGACCGCGAGCAGTGACGCCGCGGAGAGCTTCGCCCAGAAGAGCCCCTCAGGACTCGAGTACGAGGCGATGAACACCGTCAGCGGCGCGGCGTTCGAGCTGGAGAGGTTGATGCTCCAGAACGCTTCGTTCCACGAAAGAATGATCAACAGCAGCGCGGTGGATGCGAGCCCCGGCACGGCCATCGGCATGAGCAGATAGACGATTTCCTGCCAGGTGGCCGCGCCGTCCATGCGTCCGGCTTCGAGAATGTCTTTGGGAATCTCGTTGAAATACGTGTACGCCATCCACACGGCGATCGGCAAGTTGATGAGCGTGTAGACGATCACCAGTCCGCTCACGGTGTCGAGCAGCCCCGAGTTCTTCCACAGCAGGTAGATCGGCACGAGCACGCCCACCGAAGGCATCATCTTGGTGGAGAGCATCCACAGCAGAATGCCCTGCGTGCGCTTGTTCGGGAAGAACGCCATCGCGTAGGCCGCGGGCACGGCGAGGATCAGGCAGACGATCGTCACGCCGGCCGAAATCATCACCGAATTCCACGCGAACGCGAAGTAGTTGCTGCGCGCGAACACCTCCCGGAAGCTGTCGAGCGTCGGCAGGAAGAAGATCGTCGGGATATAGGCCTGCTGCTCGGTCTTGAACGCCGTGATCGTCATCCAGAAGATCGGGAAGAACAGTGCGATCGCGATCAGCCAGGCAAGCAGCCCCGGCAGCACGCGCCCGATGAACTGCATGGGCGAAGAATGGTTGACCGCGTCGGGCGATTGCGCGGGCGTAGCGGTAATCTGGCTCATTTTTCGTACTCCCCTTTGAGGTTGCGCGCGAGCATGCGCACGAGGAAGAACGACACGATGTTCGCCAGCACGACGGCGAGAATGCCGCCAGCCGAAGCGATGCCCACGTCGAACTGCTGCAGGCCCATCGAGTAGATCAGGTAAGTGAGGTTGGTGGTTGCGTTGCCGGGACCGCCGCCCGTGGTCGTGTAGATCTCGGCGAAGATCGACAGCAGGAAAATGGTTTCCATCATCACGACGACGGCAATCGCGCGCCGCAGGTGCGGCAGCGTGATGTAGAAGAACAGGGCGATCGGGCCCGCGCCGTCGATCTTCGCGGCTTCCTTCTGCTCCTGGTCGAGCGACTGGATCGCCGTGAAGAGAATGAGGAACGCGAACGGCAGCCACTGCCACGCCACGATCATGATGACCGCGGTGAGCGGATAAACGGCGAACCAGTCGATCGGTGTCATGCCCATCGAGCGCATCGCAATGGCCACGAGGCCGTACACCGGATGCAGGATCATGTTCTTCCAGATCAGCGCGCTCACCGTAGGCATCACGAAGAACGGTGCGATCGCGAACAGGCGCGCCACGCCCTGACCGATGAACTTGCGGTCGAACAGCACCGCCATCAGCACGCCGCCGACCACGGTGATCACGAGCACCGCCACGATCAGCTCGATGGTGTGCACGATCGACGGCACGAACGAGGGATCGGTGGCGAGGAACCTGTAGTTGTCGAAGCCCGCGAAACCCTTGAGGTCGGGGTTCAGCAGGTTGTATCGCGTGAACGAATACCAGATCGTCATCGCGAGCGGGATCGTCATCCACAGCAGCAGCACCGCCACGGACGGCGTCACGAGCCAGCGTGAGGCCGAGCGGCGCGATTCGACCTGCTGCGGTTTCTGTGGCGTGCGCGCTCGATTGAATATAGGCATGGGGAGATGGAGATGACGCATGAGGACCACCCTTCTCGGTTGCGCGCCTGTGCGGGGCACGGCGCGGCATCGGCTGTCGCGAGGGTGCGCGCCGCGCCGGGTGGCCCGGCGCGCACTTCGCGCTACTACACTGGCTGCCTGAACGGCGCAGCCTGACGTCTCGCAGTTACTTCTGATACCCGGCTTGCGCCACGGCGCGGTTGGCTGCGGCGTTACCCGCCGTGAGCGCCTGGTCGACGCTCATCTGCCCTGCCACGGCGCCTGCAATGCTCTGACCCACGACCGTACCGAACGACTGGAACTCAGGAATCCCGACGAACTGGATACCCGTGTACGGCACCGGCTTCGCGGTCGGATGGTTCGGATCGGCGGTCTGGATCGCCTTCAGCACGAACTCGGAGAACGGCGCGGCCTTCTTGTACTCGGGATTCTGATAGGTCGAAATCCGCGTACCCGACGGCACCGAAGCCCAGCCCTCGTCCTGCGCGACCATCTGGACGTATTCCTTCGACGTGGCCCATTCGATGAACTTCTTCGCGGCGTCCTGCGACTTCGACGACTTCGGAACGGCCAGCGCCCACGACCACAGCCAGTGCGCGCCATTGGGCGTGACTTCGGTCGGCGCGGCCGCGAAGCCGATCTTGTCGGCCACCTGCGACTGCTGCTTGTTGTAGAGGATGCCGGCCGCCACCGTCGCGTCGATCCACATCGCGCACTTGCCCGACGACATCAGCGTGAGGTTTTCGTTGAAGCCGTTCGAGCTGGCTCCCGGAGGGCCGTCCTTCTTCAGCATGTCGACGTAGAAGTTCACCGCCTTCTTCCACTCGGGCGAGGTGAGCTGCGCCTGCCACTTTTCGTCGAACCAGCGGCCGCCGAAGGTGTTCGCGACCGTCGTCACGTACGCCATGTTCTCGCCCCAGCCGGCCTTGCCGCGCAGGCAGATGCCGTAGGTGCCGGCGGACTTGTCGGTGAGCTTGTCGGCAAAGTCCTTGATCTGGTCATAGGTCGGCTGCTCGGGCATCTTGAGGCCCTTCTTGTCGAACAGGTCCTTACGGTAATACGTCATCGAGCTTTCGACGTAGAACGGCAGCGCGTAAAGCGTGCCGTTGTACGAGAGGCCGTCGCGCGCGGTCTTCACCACGTCGTCGAGGTCGTAGCTCGCGGGCAGGTTCGTCATCGGCACGATCCAGCCGCGCTTGCCCCATTGCGGCGCCTCGTAGGTGCCGATCATCATCACGTCGAACTGGCCGCTGTTGGTCGTGATGTCGGTGGTCGCGCGCTGGCGCAGCACGTTTTCTTCGAGAATCACCCAGTTCAGCTTGATGCCCGGATTGGCCTTTTCGAAGGCCGGCGAGAGCTTCTTCAGCTCGATCATGTCCGGGTTGTTCAACATGGCGATCGTGACGGTCTGCGCGTGCGCGGCGCTCGCCGCGGCGACGAGTGCACCCACACTCACCGCTCGACTTATGCACTTTGCGGCGGTCTTCATTGCTGGCTTCATGACGTTGTCTCCTTGTTCGTTGCGTTATGTCTTGCTGCAGCCGGGCTGCTGTCGTGATGCGTTGTGCAAGGGTTGCGGGAAAGGTCAACTCATCCAGTTTCCGCCGTCGACGTTGAGGGTCTGCGCGGTGATGTAATCGGCGTCGGTGGAAGCGAGAAAGAGCGCGGCGCCCGTGAGATCCCCGGGCAGGCCCATGCGCCCGAGCGGCACGGCCTCGCCCACGAGGCGCTTCTTCTCGCCGGGCGGACGATGCTCGTAGCGTGCGAAGAGCGCGTCGACCTGCTCCCACATGGGCGTATCCACCACGCCAGGCGCAATGCCGTTCACGTTGATGCGATGGGGCGCGAGCGCCAGCGCCGCCGACTGCGTGTAGCTCAGCACGGCGGCCTTGGTTGCGCAGTAGTGGGAGACGAGCGCTTCGCCGCGGCGGCCCGCCTGCGAGGACATGTTGATGATCTTGCCGCCCTGGCCCTGCTCGACCATGCGGCGCGCCACGGCCTGCATGAGGAAGAACATGCCCTTCACGTTCACTGCGAAGAGGCGATCGTACACGTCCCAGGATTCGTCGAGGAGCGGGCGCATGTCGAAAAGCGCCGCGTTGTTGAAGAGGATGTCGATGCGGCCGAAGCGTTCGACCGCGCTCGCCACGATGCGGTCGATGTCCTCACGGCGGGTGACGTCGGCGGAGATCGCGAGCACGCGCTCGGGGTACGCGGCGGCCAGCGCCGGCGCGACGGACCCGGCGGGCTTTACGTCGACGAGCACGCAGCGCGCGCCTTCGTCCAGATAACGCTGGGCGACCGCCTCGCCAATGCCGCTCGCCGCGCCAGTCAGCACGGCTACCTTGTCCTGCAAACGTCCGGCCGCTGGGGTCGCGGTGTGTGCCACAGGTTGTCTCCAATTTCGTTCGTGCGGGGCGCGCGGCAGGCACTCCCGAGGAGCCGCTGAGCGATCGCCCGACATGTGAGCATTTGCTCTGTCGTTGATCGAATGATCGGATACGAGTCGGAGACTGTCAAGGCGAACAAACGCGATTGGCCGAGATTTCGATGGTGCGACGCGCAAGCCTCGACGGGCTGCGGCCTGCAGATCCGGCCCCCTGACCGGATGGCGAGCTGACTCGCCAATCGAAGTGATACGTTATATCATCTCGCCTTCGCGACGCCGACGCGCCCGCGTCCGCTTTCAGGCTCCCTATAGACAAGGATAGAACCATGATCACGTTCAGCCGTGCCAACTGCACGCCCCGGGCTGCCACAACCGGCGCGCGCCGTCGCGTCACGCTCGCGCGCCTCGCGGGCGGGCTCGCTCTCGCGCTGGTCGGCGCGATCGGCGGCGCGAACGCGGCCCTGGCGGCGCAGGCCGGCAGCGCCACGATTCCCGTCGTTGCGGCGGAGAACTTCTACGGCGACGTCGTCAAGCAGATCGGCGGCAATTACGTGGACGTGACGAGCATCCTGAGCAACCCCGACCAGGACCCGCACCTCTTCGAGGCCAGCCCGAAGACCGCCCGCGCGCTCCAGAATGCGCGCGTGGTGGTGTACAACGGCGCCGATTACGACCCGTGGATGACCAAGCTGCTCGGCGCCACGGGCGCCGGCAAGAACGGCGCCAACCGCACGACGATCGTCGCGGCGGACCTCGTCGGCAAGAAATCGGGCGACAATCCGCACCTCTGGTACGACCCGAAGACCATGCCCGCCGTGGCGCGCGCGGTGAGCGCCGCGCTCGGCGCAGCGGACCCCGCGCACAAGAGCGTGTACGATGCCAACCTGGCAACGTTCCTCGCCTCGCTGCAACCGGTCGACGCCAAGGTCGCGGCGCTGCGCGCGCGCTACCAGGGGCAGCCCGTCACGGCCACGGAGCCGGTGTTCGGCTATATGTCGGATGCGATCGGCCTCGACATGCGCAACCTGCGTTTCCAGCTTGCGACGATGAACGACACCGAGGCGAGCGCCTCGGACATCGCCGCGTTCGAGCGCGACCTGCGCGAGCGCCGCGTGCGCGTGCTGATCTATAACAGCCAGGCGACCGAAGCGCTCACGCGGCGCATGCTGGCGCTGGCGAAGCAGTCGAAGGTGCCGTCCGTGAGCGTGACCGAGACCGAGCCGGCCGGCGTGAACTTCCAGCAATGGATGCTCGCGCAGCTCGACTCGCTCGACAAGGCGCTGGCAGCGGGAACAGCAGGGCAACACTAACCGTATTCAGCAAGGACAGACGTCATGACCGGGGCCGGCTCTTCGCCCACCGATATCGCTTCATCGCACCACGCACAGCACAACGGCGCCCACCGCGCGCCCACGCCTGTGCTCACGCTGGCGGGCGTGACGCTGACGCTCGGCGAACGCACGATCCTGCGCGACGCGAACTTCGCGGTGAACCAGGGCGAATTCATCGGCGTGCTCGGGCCGAACGGCGCGGGCAAGACCACGCTCATGCGGGCGATTCTCGGCCTCGTGCCGGCCTCGCACGGCGCGATCCGCGTGCTGGGCGAGCCGGTCGCGCGCGGCAACGCGAAAATCGGCTACATGCCGCAAACGCGCACGGCGCTCGCGAGCCGCCGCGTGCGCGGCCGCGACTTCGTGGCGATGGCCGCCGACGGCCACCGCTGGGGCCTGCCGCGCGCCGACGCCGCCACCCGCGCCGACGTGGCGCGCGTGCTCGACCTCGTGGGGGCGACCGCGCTCGCGGACCGTCCGCTTTCGGAGCTGTCGGGCGGCGAGCGCCAGCGCCTGCTGCTCGCGCAATGCCTGCTCGGCGACCCGAAGCTGCTGCTGCTCGACGAGCCGCTCATCAGCCTCGACCCCAACCACCAGCGCGGCGTGGTCGAACTCGTGCGCCGCGTGCAGCGCGAGCTCGGCATCGCGGTGCTGTTCTCCGCGCACGAACTCAACCCGCTCCTCAACGCGCTCGACCGCGTGCTCTATCTCGGCAACGGCGTGGCCGCGCTCGGCAGCGTCGATGAAGTCATCACCGCGCCCGTGCTCTCGCGCCTCTACGGCTCGCCGATCGAAGTGATGCGCATGAAGGGCCGCATCTTCGTGATGTCGGGCGACGTGGAAGTCGAAAAGCACGACCACGAGCATGAGCACGATCATGGCCACGACCATGGCGGCCACGGCCACGCGCACGGACACAGTCACGCCCACGGCAACAACAACGACAACACCCACGGCCACACGCACGATGCTTGAATACGATTTCATGGTGAACGCCTTCGCGGCGTCGGGCATCGTCGCGGTGCTCGCGGGCGTGGTGGGCTATTTCCTCGTGATGCGCGGTCAGACCTTCGCGGGCCACGCGCTCTCGCACGTGGGTTTCACGGGCGCGACGGGCGCCGTACTGCTAGGCGTCTCGCCGATGTGGGGCATGGTGGGCTTCACGCTCGCCGCCGGCGTTTCGATGGGCGCGCTCGGCGAAAAGCTCGCGGGCCGCGATGTCGCGATCGGCGTGATCCTTTCGCTGGCGCTCGGCTTCGGCCTCTTGTTTCTGCACTTCTTCACGTCGTATGCCACGCAGGTCACGGCGCTGCTGTTCGGCAACGTGCTCGGCGTGAACCGCGAGACGCTCGGCGTGCTGGCCGCCCTCGCCGTGGCGAGCCTCGCGGCGCTGGCCGCCATCATGCGGCCGCTGCTGTTCGCCTCGCTGCAGCCCGAACTCGCCGAAGCGAAGGGCGTGTCGCTGCGCGCGGTCTCGATGCTGTTCCTCGCCATCGCAGCGCTCGCGGTGGCCGCGTGCACGCAGATCGTCGGCGTGCTGCTCGTCTTCACGCTGATGGTCGGTCCGGCCGCCGCCGCGCAGAATCTCACCACGCGTCTGTCCACCGGACTCGTGCTCGCCGCGCTGCTCGCGCTCGTGCAGGCCTGGCTCGGCGTGACGCTCGCGTTCTACACCGACTGGCCCACCAGCTTCTGGATCACGGCGCTCGCCGCACTCGTCTACGGCGCGAGTCTGATCGGGCGTCGCTAGCACGCTGTACCCGCCATGAAAAAGGCGTTGCCCCTCGCGGTGGCAACGCCTTTTTTGCTGTTACGCCTCGCTCAGTAGAGCACGACCGAGCGGATCGACTCGCCCTTTTTCATGAGGTCGAAGCCGTGGTTGATCTGGTCGAGCGCGAGCGTGTGCGTGATCAGATCGTCGATGTTGATCTTGCCTTCCATGTACCAGTCGACGATCTTCGGCACGTCGGTGCGCCCGCGCGCGCCGCCGAACGCCGAGCCTTTCCATTGGCGGCCCGTGACGAGCTGAAACGGGCGCGTGCTGATCTCCTCGCCCGCTCCCGCCACGCCGATGATGAACGACTGGCCCCAGCCCTTGTGCGTGCATTCGAGCGCCTCGCGCATCACCTTCGTGTTGCCGATGCATTCGAACGAATAGTCGGCGCCGCCATCGGTCAGTTGCACGATGTAATCGACGATGTTCTCGACGTCGTTCGGATTGACGAAATGCGTCATGCCGAACTGCTTTGCGAGTTCGACGCGCTTCGGATTGATATCCACGCCGATGATCTTGTCGGCGCCCACCATCTTCGCGCCCTGAATCACGTTCAGGCCGATGCCGCCGAGGCCGAACACCGCCACGTTCGCGCCCGCTTCCATTTTCGCCGAGTACACCACGGCGCCCACGCCCGTCGTCACGCCGCAGCCGATATAGCAGACCTTGTCGAACGGCGCGTCTTCACGGATTTTCGCCACGGCGATTTCCGGCACGACGATGTAGTTCGAGAACGTCGACGTGCCCATGTAGTGATAGAGCGGCTTGCCGCCCAGCGAGAAGCGCGAGGTGGCGTCGGGCATGAGGCCCTTGCCTTGCGTCGCGCGAATGGCCTGACACAGGTTCGTTTTACGCGAGAGACAGAATTTGCACTGGCGGCATTCCGGCGTGTAAAGCGGAATCACGTGATCGCCTTTCCTCACCGTACCCACGCCCGCACCGACATCGACCACGATGCCCGCGCCTTCATGACCGAGGATCGCCGGAAAGATCCCTTCGGGGTCCGCGCCCGAGAGCGTGTAGTAATCGGTATGGCAGATGCCCGTCGCCTTCACCTCGATGAGCACCTCGCCGGCGCGCGGACCTTCCAGATCCACTTCCTCGATCGTCAGCGGGATCCCGGCTTTCCATGCGACGGCGGCTTTCGTCTTCATCTTCGCTGCTCCTGTGTCTCGGTGATGTCGATACGCCTCATCACGGTGCCGGTGCAAACCAGGTTCGCACGCGGCCATACAGATCGATGAAGCGCGCATAGCGCTGCGCGAGCGCGGCGTCCTCGCGCGGCGACGCCACCTGCGTCGCGGCCGGCGCAAGCGCCGCGAGGTCGCTCATGCGCCAGTGCCCGCAGGCGAGGCCGCCCAGCATCGCGGCGCCGCGCGCCGCTGCGTTCGGGCAGTCGATCGCGTAGAGGTCCGCCTCGAGCGTGTCGGCGAGCAATTGCCGCCAGCGCGCGTCCACGGAGCCGCCGCCCGCGAGCTTGAGCGTCGGCACACTGCGCGCATCCCGCGTGCCTCCATCGGCGCCTTCATGGGTGCTGCGCACGGCGTCGAGGCCCGCGCGCAACGCGAACGCGACGCCTTCGAACGC
Source organism: Paraburkholderia sp. EG287B (assembly GCF_040965595.1). NCBI lineage: Bacteria > Pseudomonadati > Pseudomonadota > Betaproteobacteria > Burkholderiales > Burkholderiaceae > Paraburkholderia > Paraburkholderia sp. EG287B. The sequence continues at coordinate 205,723 of NZ_JBFRCG010000005.1, read as the reverse complement.
CGCGCGCATGAGCGTGCCGCGCGAGTCGCCGAGCGTTGCGCCGAGCCACCCGCCGCGCGCCGCCGGGTCGAGCCACGGCGAGCGCTCGCCGCTCAGGTAAGGCAGGAACGCGAGCGTCGCCGATGGCGGCACGGCGAACGCGTCCGCATAAGCCGAAGCCCAGTCGTAGGCCAGCCAGCCGCGCGCCGCCTCCAGCGCCACGCCCACGTTCTGCATGGCCGCCATGGTGTACCAGCCGCCCGTCGCCGAGCGGTAGCGATGCAGCCCGCGCCGCGCGGGCGGCTCGCTGCGCGCGGTCACGACGATCTGGCCGCCCGTGCCGGTCGTGAGGAGCGCGTCGCCTTCGTCGGCGAGGCCGCTGCCGAACGCGGCGCAAGGCGTGTCGCCCGCGCCCGTCGCGAGCACGATGCCGGCGGGCAGCCCGAGCGCCTGGGCGGCCTGCGCGCTCAGCGCGCCGATCGCTTCATGCGACGCGGCCAGCGGCGCGAACCACCGCGCCGGTAATCCCAGCCGCTCGATCAGCGCGAAGTCCCACGCGCCATCGGGCGCGGCGAGCGCCGTCGCGCACGCGTCCGAGGGATCGGCTTTGACTGAGCCACCCAGCGCGACACGCAGCCAGTCCTTCGGCTGCAGCGCCCAGCGCGCGGCTTGCGCGACTTGCGGCTCATGCTGCAGGACCCAGCGCAGCAGCGGCCCCGCCATGCCGGGCGCAACGGGGTTGGGCTGCGCGTGTTCGGCGTCGTCGGGCCAGGCATCGAGCAGCGCATGCGCGCGCGTGTCGGGCCAGAGCATCGCGGGGCGCAACGCGCGGCCCGCTTCGTCGGTGAGCACGATGCCGTGCATCTGTCCGGAAAAGCCAATCGCCCGCACCGCGGCGCGCTCGCTCTCGGGCAGCCGCGCGCAGGCCGCGACGAGCGCGTCCCACCAGCGATCCACGGCGATCTCGGCCCAGCCGGGCTGCGGCGTTTCGAGCGCGTAGGCCACGCTCGCGGCGGCGCGCTCGACGCCATCGCCATCGATGATGCCGAGCTTGAGTGAACCAGTGCCGAGGTCGATACCGAGAAAACGCGTCTGCGATGGGCTCATGAGGAACGATATGCGAGGTGGGTGAGAACGGGAAAGGCCATCATAACGGCGAGATGCGCGGTGCCAAATGCGCGTTAAGCGGGGCTTTCAAACCTGCCGCGAACTCGCGCGCAACACAGCCGATTTCGACGCGAAAAACGTCCATTCGCGGGTTAACCCCGTGGGTCGCCGCGCGATGCAAAATGGCTCACATTGCGCATTCGAAATAGAGATCATAACGGCGCAGCCATATGTGACATGACCCGCTGGGCATCGCCGCCCTGCGCTCGACGCACCCTCACACGCTCTGGCATGGCGACGCGCCGCCAAGCCCACGCCGCGGCGCCCACCGCGCGAAGGCGCTCAACCGCCGCAAACAGGGGCTTCCCGCCTTGCGCCGCCACACGCGCGGTCCAAAACAGCATCTTGTGAAGCCGTCACGAAGCGGCCGCGCACGGCCTCCGCGCGCCGATCCCACCCTTATGTCGCCGGCCCATACCGACGCGCGCATATCGTCGCCGGAAAGCACGGAATAGTCTCCAGTGGTCTTGTTGCATATTTTCTTACCGCATACCTTGGAGGCCATATCCTTAAACCAAGAGACGGAGACAGACGACATGCAAGCCAAGGGCATTGAGGACCAGGCCGCCCAGCGGTCTGGCCAGAAGCAGGTCCATCCCTGCGACGAGCGCCTGCCGTTTAGCCAGTTGCTGACACTCGGCATCCAGCACGTGCTCGTGATGTACGCAGGTGCGGTGGCCGTGCCGCTCATCGTCGGCGGCGCGATCGGGCTGCCGAAGGACCAGATCGCCTTTCTCATCAGCGCCGACCTGTTCGCCTGCGGCATCGCCACGCTGATCCAGACGCTCGGCCTGTGGATCTTCGGCATCCGCCTGCCGGTGATCATGGGCTGCACGTTCGCCTCGGTGGGCCCGATGATCGCCATCGGTACCAATCCCTCGCTCGGCCTGCTCGACATCTTCGGCTCGACCATCGCGGCGGGCGCGATCGGCATCGTGATCGCGCCGATGATCGGCAAGCTGCTGCGCTTCTTCCCGCCGGTCGTGGTGGGCACCGTGATCGCGGTGATCGGCCTCTCGCTGATGGAAGTGGGCATCAACTGGGCCGCGGGCGGCGTGGGCAACCCCGACTATGGGAACCCCATCTACCTCGGCCTCTCGCTGCTCGTGCTGATGCTGATCCTGCTCATCAACAAGTTCGGGCGCGGCTTCATCGCCAATATCTCGGTGCTGCTCGGTATCGTCGCGGGCTTCGCCATCGCGCTCGCGCTCGGCCGCGTGAATCTCGAAGGCATGGCCACCGCGCCGTGGGTCGGCATCGTCATGCCGTTCCACTTCGGCATGCCGAAGTTCCACATCCTGCCGATCGCGACGATGGTGATCGTGATGTTCGTGACCTTCATCGAATCGACGGGCATGTTCCTCGCCGTGGGCGACATGGTCGAGCGCCCCGTCGATCAGGCCACACTCGTGCGCGGCTTGCGCGTGGACGGTCTCGGCACGATGATCGGCGGCATCTTCAACTCGTTCCCGCATACGTCGTTCTCGCAGAACGTGGGCCTCATCGGCGTGACGGGCGTGAAGAGCCGCTATGTGTGCGCGATGGGCGGCGTTATTCTCGTGCTGCTCGGCCTCTTTCCGAAGATGGCGCAGATGGTCGCCTCCGTGCCCGCCTTCGTGCTGGGCGGCGCGGGCATCGTGATGTTCGGCATGGTGGCGGCGAACGGCATCAAGGTGCTCTCGCGCGTGGACTTCGTGAAGAACCAGCACAACCTCTTCATCGTGGCCGTGAGCGTGGGTTTCGGCCTCGTGCCGGTGGTGTCGCCGCACTTCTTCGCCAAGCTGCCGCCCGCGCTTTCGCCGCTGCTCCATAGCGGCATCCTGCTCGCCTCGGTTTCGGCGGTGGTGCTGAACCTGATCTTCAACGGTGCGAAGAGCGAGAAAGCCGCCGAGCGCGCCATCCGCCGCGCCGGACACGATCTCGAAGGCCGTCTCGACACGGAGCAGGCGCCGGATACGGGCCACGAAATGCCGCGCTCGGCCGCGCACTGAGTCGATCTCGCTGTACTGATCGAAGCGGGTTTGAACGTATTGAGTTGACGCGAGAGGTGCCCCGCTCGCAGGTGCCCATCCATACACAGGCGGGCGGGGTCTTTTGCTGGTTCGGCGCCATGGGAAACCATGGCGCTTTTTTTTCGTCCTTGCGTTGCGCACGCCCACGCGCAAAAAAAACGCCACGGTCTCCCGTGGCGTTCTGGCTTCCGGTTCCGAAACCGAAGCGCGTTACCCCGCCGTAGCCGCCGAAGCCGCCGCCGGCGCGCTGGCCGCGCCGTAATCGGCCGGCGCATCGGGCTCGCGCGGCGTCTCGCCCGCATGCGCGATCCAGCCGCCGCCCAACGCGCGATACAGATCGACGAGGTTGGTCAGGCGCGCCAGACGCGCCGTGACGAGCGACGTTTGCGCCGTGTACAGACTGGTCTGCGCCGCCAGCACCGGCAGGTAGCTGTCCACGCCGTTCTTGTAGCGCAGTTCCGAAAGCGTGAGCGAGCGCTGGTTCGCAAAGGTGCTGCGCTCGAGCGCAGCGATCTGCTCGTCGTAGGTGCCGCGTGCAGCCAGACCATCGGCCACTTCGCGGAACGCCGACTGGATCGACTTCTCGTAGTTGGCGATCTCGATGCGCTTCTCGACATTCGCGAGTTGCAGGTTCGCGATATTCGAACCGCCCTCGAAGATCGGCAGCGTGATCTGCGGCACGAAACTCCACGCCGCCGTGCCGGCCTTGAAGAGCCCGCCGAGCGACAGGCTTTCGGTGCCGAACGCCGCCGTGAGCGAGATCTTCGGGAAGAACGCCGCACGCGCCGCGCCGATGTTGGCGTTTGCCGCGAGCAGCGTTTCTTCGGCCTGCATGATGTCCGGACGACGCGTGAGCAGATCCGAAGGCAGGCCTGCAGGAATGTCGTTGAGCAGCGCCTGGCCGTCGAGCGGCAGACCTTGCGGCAGATCCGCCGGCAGCGGCTCGCCAATCAGCAGCACGAGCGCGTTTTCGGCCTGGGCACGAGCGCGCAGTTGCGCCTGCATGTTGGCCTGCGCGTTCTCGACCACGGTTTGCGCCTGACGCAAATCGAGTTCGGTGCCGGTGCCCGTATCGAACTGCGCCTTCGCGATGTTGTACGAGTCCTGCGCCGTCTTGAGCGTTTCCTGCGTGACCTTGAGCAGGTCGTCGTCGGAGAGCATCGTCAGGTACTGATCCGCGACTTCCGAAACCAGCGTGATCTCGGCCGACTTGCGCGCATACGCCGTGGAGAGGTACTGCGCCAACGCCTGGTCCTTCAGGCTGCGGATGCGCCCCCAGAAGTCGATTTCCCACGACGCTTGCACGCCCACGTTGTAGACGCTGTACGGATTATTCACCGTGGTCTGAAAGTTCCTCGGCACGCGCGTGCGCGTGTCCGAAGCCACACCGTTGATCGCCGGGAACAGCTCGGCGCGCGTGATCTGATACTGCGCGCGCGCCGCCTCGACGTTGAGCACCGACACGCGCAAGTCGCGGTTGTTCTTCAGCGCGATGTCGACGAGCTGCTGCAGGCGCGGATCGACGAAGAATTCGCGCCAGCCGATGTCGGTCGCCACGGCGCCATTGGCGCTCGGGGCTGCCTGGCCGTTCTGACCATTCGCGCCCGCAGCAATGGGCTGCGTAGCGTACACGCCGCCCTGCGGGAAGCTCTGCGACACCGGCGCTTCGGGCCGGTGGTACCAAGGCTCCATCGTGCAACCCGCGAGGAGCGCGGCGGCCAGCGCTGCGGCGCCCGCAGCAATTACGGATAGTTTATGCATCTCAATGTCCTTCCTTGCCCGGGCCGTCGCCGTTGCTGCCGTCGTTGCCACCTTCGCCACCACGGTCATTGCCGCCGCCCTGAGCGCCGCCGCCCTGGTCCTGGTCCTGGTCATGGTCGTGCGCGTGGTGCTCTTCGTAGTGCTGCAGCGCGACGTCCGCGTCTTCCTTCTCGCCGGCGAACTTCGCGCGAATCACCACGAAGAACATCGGGATCATGAAGATCGCGAGGAACGTGGCCGTGATCATCCCGCCGATCACGCCCGTGCCGATCGCGTGCTGCGAAGCCGAACCCGCGCCGTTACTGATCGCGAGCGGCAGCACGCCGAGAATGAACGCCATCGACGTCATGAGAATCGGCCGCAGACGCAGTCGCGAAGCTTCGAGCGCCGCCTCGATCGGTCCCATCTTTCCTTCGGCCTGCAGGTCGCGCGCGAACTCCACGATCAGAATCGCGTTCTTCGCCGACAGACCCACAGTGGTCAACAGACCCACCTGGAAGAACACGTCGTTCTCGAGGCCGCGCAAGGTCACCGCCAGCAGCGCGCCGAGCACGCCGAGCGGCACCACCATGATGACCGCGAACGGAATCGACCAGCTTTCATACAGCGCCGCGAGACACAGGAACACGACGAGGATCGAGATGCCGTACAGGATCGGCGCCTGCGAGCCCGACTGACGCTCCTGGTACGACAGGCCCGTCCATTCGTAGCCGATACCCGCGGGCAGCTTCGCCGCGATCTGCTCCATGGCCGTCATGGCCTGGCCGGTCGACTTGCCCTGGCTCGCCTGACCCTGGATTTCCATCGCCGAAATACCGTTGTAACGCTCGAGCTTCGGCGAACCGTACGTCCAGTGGCCGCTCGCGAACGAGGTGAACGGCACCATCCCGCCCGAGCTGTTGCGCACGTACCAGAGACCGAGGTCTTCCGGATTCATGCGGAACGGCGCGTCGGCCATCGCGTACACCTTCTTGATACGGCCGTCGGTGTCGAGGAAGTTGTTCACGTACGCCGATGCCCACGCGATCGAGAACGTCTGGTCGACCGCCGCCGACGTCACGCCGAGCGCATTGGCCTTCTCGCGGTCGATATCCACCTTGAACTGCGGCGTGTCGTTCAGGCCGTTCGGGCGCACGAGCGCAAGCGACGGGTCCTTCGCGGCCATGCCGAGCAGCATGTTGCGCGCTTCCATCAGCTTTTCGTGGCCGACGCCGCCGCGATCCTGCAGTTCGAAGTCGAAGCCCGACGCGGTGCCGAGTTCAGGAATCGAAGGCGGATTCACCGGGAAGATCATCGCGTCCTTGTAGTTCGCGAAGTGACCGTACATGCGGCGCACCAGCGCCTGGACCTTCTGGTCCGCGTGCTGACGTACCTTGTAGTCCTTCAGACGCACGAACACGAGACCCGAGTTCTGGCCGCGGCCCGCGAAGCTGAAGCCGTTCACGGTGAAGGTCGATTCGACGATGCTGCCTTCGTCCTTGAGCAGCCAGTCCTGGATGTTCGCGAGCGTGCGCGCCGTGGTTTCCTGCGTCGAGCCCGAAGGCGTCTGCACGATCACGAACATCGTGCCCTGGTCTTCATCGGGCAGGAACGACTTCGGCAGGCGCACGAACAGCAGGCCGACCGCGACGATCACCGCGAGGTAGATGATGAGCCAGCGGCCCGAGCGCTTGATCACGTGGTGCACGCCGCTGTGGTACTTGTCGCGGCTCGTCTCGAACGTACGGTTGAACCAGCCGAAGAAGCCCTTCTTCTCTTCGTGGTGGCCCTTCGGAATCGGCTTGAGGATGGTCGCGCACAGCGCCGGCGTGAGAATCAGCGCGACGAGCACGGACAGCACCATCGCCGCCACGATCGTGAGCGAGAACTGCCGGTAGATGGCGCCGACCGAGCCGCCCGAGAACGCCACCGGCACGAACACCGCGGAGAGCACGAGCGCCACGCCCACCAGTGCGCCGGTGATCTGGCCCATGGCCTTGCGCGTGGCTTCCTTCGGCCCTAAGCCCTCTTCCACCATCACCCGCTCGACGTTCTCCACGACCACGATCGCGTCGTCCACCAGCAGGCCGATGGCGAGCACGAGACCGAACATGGACAGCGTATTGATGGAGAAGCCCACCATCGCCATGATCGCGAACGTGCCCAGCAGCACCACCGGCACCGCGATCGTCGGAATCAACGTCGCGCGCAGGTTCTGCAGGAACAGATACATCACGAGGAACACGAGCACGATGCCTTCCAGCAGCGTCTTGATCACTTCCTCGATCGACAGGCGCACGAACGGCGTGGTGTCGTACGGGTACTTCACGACGAGACCGTGCGGGAAGTACTTCGAGAGGTCGTCGATCTTCTGGCGCACGAGCTTCGCGGTCTGCAGCGCGTTGGCGCCCGTCGCGAGCTGAATGCCGAGGCCGGCGGTCGGCGCACCGTTGTACTTCGTGTCGAAGTTATAGTTTTCGCCGCCCAGCGTGATGCGCGCCACGTCCTTCAGACGCACCTGCGAGCCGTCCTGGTTCACCTTCAGCAGGATGTCGCCAAACTGTGCCGGCGTCTGCAGCAGCGTCGCTTCGGTGATGGTCGCCTGGAACGACTGCCCTGCCACCGCCGGCGTGCCGCCCAGCTGGCCGCCCGCGATCTGCACGTTCTGCGCGGTGATCGCCGCTGTCACATCAGATGGCGTGAGCTGGAAGTTCGTGAGCTTGTTTGGATCGAGCCAGACACGCATCGCGTACTGCGAGCCGAACAGCGTGACCGTACCCACGCCGTCGATACGGCTGATCGGGTCTTTCACGTTCGACGCGACGTAGTTCGCGAGGTCGTACTTGGTCATGCTGCCGTCTTCGGACACGAACGCGAGCACCAGCAGGAAGCTGCTGCTCGATTTCGTGACGCTGATACCGAGTTGCTGCACCACCTGCGGCAGAATCGGCGTGGCGAGCTGCAGCTTGTTCTGCACCTGCACCTGCGCGATGTCGGGGTTGGTGCCCGCCGCGAAGGTCAGCGTAATCGTGGCCGTGCCCGAGTCATCGGAAGTCGACGAGATGTACAGCAGGTGGTCGAGACCGCTCATCTGCTGCTCGATCACCTGCGTGACCGTGTTTTCCACCGTCTTGGCCGACGCGCCCGGATAGTTCGCGCTGATCTGGATGGAAGGCGGCGCGATGGTCGGATACTGCGCGACCGGCAGCGTGAACACCGAAGCCACGCCCGCCAGCATCAGGATGATGGCGATCACCCATGCAAAGATTGGGCGATCAATAAAGAACTTTGCCATGAAGCAGGCTCCCCGTTATTGCGCTGCGGAGGCGGCAGGTGCAGCCGAGGCAGCCTTCGGCCCCGATGCGGCGCTGGCGGCGTTCGCATAGCCCGAAGCCGTTGCCATGTCGGCCGAAGGCGCGCCCTGCGGCGGCGGCGGCGGCAGCTGCGCGGCAACCGGCTTGACCTGCAAGCCCGGCTTGACCTTGTCGGTGCCCTGGACGATCACGCGGTCGCCGGCGTTCAGACCGCTCTGGACGACCCAGGCCTGGCCCTGCGTGCCCGCCGTGGTGATCGGCGTCGGCACGACCTTGTTGTCCTGGTTGACGACGTACACCGATGCCTGGCCCTTCTGGTCGTGCTGCACGCCGACCTGCGGGACGAGGAACGCGTTGTTGTTGATGCCTTCTTCGATGCGCGCGCGCACGAACATGCCCGGCAGCAGCACGCGGTCGGGGTTCGGGAAGATCGCGCGAACCGTGACCGAGCCCGTGGTCTGGTCAACGGTGACGTCGGAGAACTGGAGCTTGCCCTTTTCCGAATAGGTGCGGCCGTCTTCGAGGACGAGCGAAACCTTGGCGGCGTTCGGGCCGTTGGTCTTCAGGCGTCCTTCCTGGATTTCGCGGCGCAGCTTCAGGCCGTCGAGGCTCGACTGCGTGACGTCCACGTACATCGGATCGAGCTGCTGCACCGTCGACATCAAGGTGGCCGCGCTCGCCTGCACGTAGGCGCCCGGCGTGACCTGCGAGATACCGACCTGGCCCGAGACAGGCGAAGTGACGTCGGTATAGCCGAGGTTGATCTGCGCCGTGTCGATGGCGGCCTTGCCGGCGGCGACGTCGGCTGCGGCCTGGCCTTGGGCGGCAACGGCGTTGTCGTAGTCCTGCTTGCTCACCGCGTTGGCCTGCACGAGCACCCTGTAGCGCGCAACCAGCGCGTTCTGCGTGACGAGGTTGGCCTGCGCCTTGGCGAGCGTGGCCTTGGCGTTGTTGAGCGCGGCGATGTACGGCGCCGGGTCGATCTTGTAGAGCCGCTGGCCCGCCTTGACGAGCGCGCCTTCGGTGAATTCGCGGCGCAGCACGATGCCGTCCACCCGTGCGCGCACTTGCGCGACGAGGTAGGCACTGGTACGGCCGGGCAGCTCGGAGACGACCGGCACGGCGGTCGGCTGGAGGGTGACGATACCCACTTCGGGGGTTTGCGGCGGCGGCGCCGACTGCTTTTGCCCGCAGGCTGCGAGCACGATGGCAGCCGTCGCGACACTGATTAGGCGGAATGGAACCCGTTCGACGCGCATGGAGCGACCTCTGTCTATAACTGACAATAAAAGCGTGCGGCGTCCTGCAACGAGGAGGACGACCACGCACGCCAGCATCTGGCAAATACCTGACGGATAAACCCGGTACTTCTTCTAGAAAGGCGCGTTCCGGTCTGCATATCCGTCCGGGCGATACTGCCGCGCGCCGCCGCGAGAGGCGTCGCGCATTGGGGTTTCTACGACCACTTGGCCAAGGACGGATATTAACCGGACATCACCACTTGAGGCACCCAAGTGGTGGGGTGCTATTATAGATACATTCGCGAACGAATGTAAAAGGACGTTACGTAACCGTTGAGTGGTACTTCAGGAGCGATCCTCGCATCACCTCCATATTACAAATCAATACATTACGGTTCGCACCCCAAATACATTTATTCCCCTAACCCACTGCAACGCACTGACTTTACAAAATGGTCCGCCGAACGAAAGAGGAAGCGCTGGAGACGCGCAACCGGATCCTCGACGCCGCCGAACACGTCTTTTACGAAAAGGGCGTGTCGCGCACTTCGCTGGCCGACATCGCCCAGACTGCGGGCGTGACGCGCGGCGCGATCTACTGGCATTTCGAGAACAAGGGCGACCTGTTCACGGCCATGTTCGACCGCGTGGTGCTGCCGCTCGACGAGCTGAAGGTGGCATCGACCGATCCCGGCGAGCCCGACCCGCTCGGGCGCATGCGCGATCTATGTATTCTGTGTCTGCGCAATACGGCCACCGACGTGCGCCGCCGCCGCGTGTTCGAGATCCTGTTCCTCAAGTGCGAGTTCGTCGAGGAAATGGGCCCCGTGATGGCGCGCCATCAGACCGATATGCGCGAGGGGCTGGCCAGCATCGAGCAGGGTTTGCGCAATGCGATGTCGAAGGGTCAGCTGCCCGCCGACCTCGACCCGAAGCGCGCTTCGCGCGTGCTCCATTCGTTCATCGGCGGCGCGCTGCGCGATATGGCGATCCTGCCGGACGTGTTCGACGTGGCGAGCAACGCCGAACTGCACGTCGACGCCATGCTCGACGCGCTGCGCTTCAGCCCGTCACTGCGCATCGGGGCGGCCGAGCCGGACGCCTGAGCCCTGCGCGCGCAGTTCCCGAATCGACCGAGGCGGCCCGCTGACGAGGCCGCCTTTTTCTTGGACGCTCAGGCCGGCACGCGGTTCGCGCGGGCCCGCTGATTCGACGCGTAGATGTTGTCGCGCGCGAGCGGCATACCTTTTTCGACGGCGGCAAGCCAGGCATCCGTGCTCACGACCGCCGCGAAGCGCGTGTGCATCACCACGCTGAACGCGCGGTGGATCTCCTCGGCGCTCGCCGCTCCCGCCTCGTTTGCATACGGCACCGCACCGGTCGCATCGGCCAGAAACTCCACGGCAAGACCCGCGTGGGTCGCCTCGAACACCGTCGACGCATCGCAGTTGTGCGTCATGTAGCCCACCACCGTGAGCGTGTCGATGCCGCGCCCGGCCAGCCAGGCCTTGAGATCGGTGCCCGCGAAGGCGCTAGGCAGCGCTTTTTCGACGTAGTGATCGCGCTCGCGCGAGGCCACGACCGGATGCAGCTCGGCGCCCACACTGCCGCGTGCGAAGAGCGGCGAATCCGCCGGGGCGACGTTCTGCACCACCACGACCGGCACGCCGGCGGCGCGCGCGGCGTCGATCGCGCGGCCGATATTGGCGAGCGACGTCTCGATGGGGGGATATTCGATCGGCAGATCGCCGCTGACATATTCGTTCTGCACGTCGATGACGACGAGCGCCCGGCGCGGATTTGCGGACATGGCCATGCCTCCTGGGGTTGAGTGAAACCGACCGGTCCGAAGACGCGCAGTCGATGGCGGGATTGTGGCGCTGCGTGCGCCCACGCGACAGTGGCCCGGATGACAACTTTCGCTAGAATCGGGCCATTCCTCTTCGGACTCGTCATGGCCACTGCTATCCGTCAGGCTCCTTCACCGGCCCCCTTGCGCGTCGCCGTGATCGCGTTCGACCGCATCAGCCCGTTCCATCTCTCGGTGCCTTGCGTCGTGTTCGGCGAAGACCGCAGCGAAGGCGGCGTGCCGCCGTTCGAACTCGCCGTCTGCGCGGCGGAGCCCGGCGCGCTCACGACCACGGCCGGCTTCACGATCGGCGCGCCACACGGCCTCGAGGGGCTGCGCGACGCGGACGTGATCGTCGTGCCGAGCTGGCGCGACACCCACGAGGCGCCGCCCGCCGCGCTTTGCGACGCGTTGCGCGACGCGCACGCGAGCGGCGCGATCCTCGTCGGGCTCTGTCTCGGCGCCTACGTGCTCGCGCACGCGGGCCTGCTCGACGACCGCCCGGGCACCACGCACTGGGCCGCCGCCGACGACTTCGCGCAGCGCTTTCCGGCCGTGCGCTTCGACCCCGGCGTGCTCTACATCGACGACGGCGACCTGCTGACCTCGGCGGGCACGGCGGCGGGACTCGACTGCTGCCTGCATCTCATGCGGCGCCTGTGCGGCTCGGGCGCCGCGAACTACGTGGCGCGGAGGCTCGTCGTGCCGCCGCATCGCCAGGGCAACCAGGCCCAGTACGTCCAGCAGCCGCTCGCGGCAGCCGGGCGCGGCGAGCGTCTGCCGGGTCTGCTCGACTGGATTCGCGCCCACCTCGACGCGCCCCACACGCTCGACTCGCTCGCGCAGCGCGCCCTGATGAGCCGGCGCACCTTCACGCGCCAGTTCCGTTCGACGACGGGAACGACGGTGAGCGCGTGGCTGCTCGGCGAGCGCCTCGCCCGCGCGCAGCAACTGCTCGAAAGCACCGATCAGCCGATCGACGCGATCGCCCAGCGCGCGGGCTTCGGCTCGGCGGCGTCGCTGCGTCAGCATTTCGTGGAGGCGTTCAGGATTTCGCCGTCGGCGTGGCGGCGGGAGTTTCGGGGCGCGTGAACGTTTCTTTGCGCGGTCCGGCGGGCGGCGCGCCGCCCGCCGCCTATTTCAGGTCGCGGTAAACCAGCGGGCCGCATAGAGCAGCAACGCGACGAAAAAGATCATCGCGGCCCACGCCCAATACGGCATGGCATGCGGCGGCGGTTCGTGATTCAGCGTGCTTGCCGCGCGGCCCGAAAGCGTGCCGCCCGCATGGTGCTGCGGCAGGATATGCGCGCGGCGGGCCAGACCGGCGAGGTTGATCGGCCGCAGGAACACGTGCTGCCGGCGCGGCTGCTCGCCCGCCACGCGGTTCGGCGCCTGGCCGTGCTTGACCGCAACTACGGCGCAGAACTCCGTGAAGAAGTCGTCGGCGAGCTCGTGCAGCGCGTTCTCGATCTGGCGCGGCGGCAGTTCGGAAAGCGGTCCCGTGAGCGTGGCCCACACCGAGTAGTCGATTCGCGTGCTCACATCCTTGCCCGTACCCGGCTCCCGCGTCGTGGCGCGCTCTTCGGGGCGCAGCGCGACGTCGATCTGGCCGCGCAGCGAGCCGATGCCGTCGGCGCGGGCGCGAAAGCTCAGCACGCGCCGGGGCGTGAGCGGCACCTGCGCCGTGTCACTGGCAATGTGGGCGCGCACTTCGTAGCGTGCGCGCAGCGGCCCGAGCGGCACCGTGAGCGTGATCGCGTATTCGCCGGGGCCGAGCCGCCTGAACGACTCGCAATGCTCCATGCTCGCGCGCACGAGCGCCACGTCCTGCAGCGCCGCCCAGACGGCGGCCGGTTCGAGCGGAATTCTCAACGCATCGTTCAGTTCCATGGCGGCTCCCCTATGCAAGCTACCGGGCCATTTCAGGAGGTCTGGTCGATCCGGTCCACGCGAGTCGCGTAGAAGGCCAGATACCCCTTGATGCCGCTTGCGTCATCGAGCGGCGCTTCGTAGCTCCAGGCCGCGTCGTCGACGCGCCCGTCTTCGGTACGCAAATGGAAATACGTCGCCTCCCCCTTGAACGGGCAATGCGAGATCTGTCCGGAGCGTTCGAGTCGCGCCATGTTCACGTCGGCGCGCGGAAAGTAGAAGACGTCGGGGTAGCCGGTTTCACAAAGGGTGACGGCGTGCAGCGTATCGGCAATGGTGATGCCGCCATGAATCACGCGCACGCGGTGACGGTTCGCGACGAGTTCGATGCGATGGTCCGCATCCGGTTCGACCGCCATGTTCGGCTCCCCTGTTGGTAGGCGGCGCCCGCGGCGCCCTGCCCTCGCCGGGCGGCAGGCCGCACCGGTTCGCGTGGCCCGCCGCCACGAAGGCGCGTGCCGTGCAATGCCACGGGATGGCCGCTCGCCAGCCGCCTGTTGCCGCGCCGGTCACGCAAGCGACGGCGACCGACGGCAACACGCGAACCTGCTCGCGAAACGCCTGAGCGATCGCGGCCTCCCCTCGGCCTCATTATCGGCCAAACTCGTCCTGGCTGCGTGAATCTTATGCGCGGCGCGCGTGCGGCAGTGCGCAAACGCGGCGGGGCCCGGCCAGGCGGCTTACCAGATGAACGCCGCCCGCGCGCTGCCGTTCGAGCCCACCGTCACGGCGCTCGTCTTGTCGACGCCCGCATGGCTCACATGCACGTTGTAGCGGCCCGGACGCACCTTGACGAGCATGTACGGCCCGCGGGAAGTCGTATCGAGCACGCTCGCGCCGTGCGAGTCGGTGATCTGCACGCGCACGTCCGCCACGTACTCGCCGCTGCGCTGGGTAAAGCGCAACGCCAGTGGCCAGTCGCGCTCCGCGCCGAGCAGCGCCCTGGATTCGTCGAGACCCACGCCGCCGGAGACGAACGACACGTCGCCCTGCTGCTGAACCTGGGGCATGCCGCCGCCGTTGGTGTTGCCGGCGCTCGTGTTGTCGGTGGTCGAGCCGCCGACCGTGCCCGAGGCATCGGCCTGCTGCGCCGCCGCGCCTCCCGCGTAGCCGAGCGCAAGCGTGGCCGCGAGAACCGTCGCGTAAGCGGTGGCATGAACGGGGCGCGAGTTGTGGAAACGCTTCATCGATCGCTCCTTTCAGGTTGTCCGATGTAATGCTCCCGCAAGGGGCATGCCCGATCAGCGCGTCGAAGGTTTGTGCGCCCCAAAAAACCGCTGCCGCCGGGGCCAGAGGCCAACGGCGGCAGCGCGGGTACAACGTAATGAAACCTGCTCTCGCCGCGAATCCGGCGCACGGAGCCGGACTCGCGACAGCAGGGATCAGCCGAGATCGACAGGCACGAAAATCTGTGCGTCGTCTCGCTGGATCAGGAGCGCAATGCTGTTGCCAGCCTTGGAAACCATTTGCTTGAGCTGATCGGCGCTCGTCACCGGGCGGCCATTCACGGCGAGAATCACGTCGCCGGGCTGGACACCCGCGTTTTCGGCTGCACCACCCGACTGCTGGACGAGCAGACCGTGATCGAGCGAGCCGCTGCTCTTCTCTTCCGGCGTGAGCGGGCGCACGGCGACGCCGAGGCGCCCTTGCATCTGCGCCTGCGGTGCCTCGTTCGAAGCCACCTTCGCGTCGCCCAGCGTGCCGATGGTTGCGGTGAGGTCCTTCGTGCTCTTGTCACGCCACACCTGAACATCGGCCTTCGTGCCCGGCTTCATGCCGGCGATGAGCGAAGGCAGAGCGGACGAGTCGTCCACGGCCTGGCCGTTCACGGACAGGATCACGTCGCCGGGCTTCAGGCCCGCCTTCGCGGCCGGACCGCTCGCGTCCACCGAGCTCACCAGCGCGCCGCGCGGCTTGTCCATGCCGAACGAGTTGGCGAGCGTCTGGTTCATCGACTGCACCGCGACGCCGAGACGCCCACGGCTCACATGACCGGTCTTGACGAGTTCGTCCTTGACCTTGATCGCCTCATTGATCGGGATTGCGAACGAAAGGCCCTGGAAGCCACCCGTCTGCGAATAGATCATCGAGTTGATGCCGATTACTTCGCCCTGCAGATTAAACAGCGGGCCGCCCGAATTGCCGGGGTTGACCGGCACGTCGGTCTGGATGAACGGCGTGTAGTTTTCGTCCGGCAGCGAGCGCGACTTCGCGCTGATGATGCCCGAGGTCACCGTGTTGTCGAAGCCGTACGGCGAGCCGATCGCCACCACCCACTGGCCAACCTTGCTCTGGCGCGGGTCGCCGATCTTCACGGTCGGCAGGTCCTTTGCGTCGATCTTGAGCACGGCGACGTCCGACTGCTTGTCCGCGCCCACGACCTTCGCCTTGTATTCGCGCTTGTCGGTGAGCTTCACCGTCACGACGTTGGCGCCGTCCACGACGTGCGCGTTCGTGAGAATGTAGCCGTCCGGGCTGACGATGAAGCCCGAGCCGAGGCTCGCACTCGGCTGGTCGGCCTGCGGACCATTGTCGCCGCCGCCCATGCCGGGCGCGCCGCCATAGAAGTGCTTGAAGAACTGGTAGAACGGATCGCTCGGATCGATCGGCAGTTGTTGCGAACCGCTGCCGCTGCCGCCGCTGCGCAGCGCCGTCTGCTTCACGACGTGCTTGGCGCTGATGTTGACCACCGCGGGCCCGTAGGTTTCCACGAGACCCGAGAAGTCGGGAATGCCAGTCTTGGCTGCGGCTTCGGCCGGCATCATCGCCGCGGCCTGGGCCTGCGAGATGACCTGCGGAGCAGGCAGATCACGGTGCCCTGCTACGTAGCCCGCCGACAATGCGACGACCACGGCGGCTGCCACGGCACTGCGGGAAAGAACTTTTGTATTCATTGCGGACTCCTTGCGCGGGGTACTCATCACGACGTACCGAAGAGTAAGCCGTGTCGCTTAAAGGAGTCTTAAGTACGCGGAAATCGCAACAATCGCGCAAACGCCCGCGCGGCGGGCATTTGCGGGCGATTGAGAATCAGAACCGCACGTCCACGAGCAGGCCGCCGGCGGGCGAATCGCCGAGTGCGATGGTCGCGTCGTGCTGATCTGCAATTCGTCGCACGATAGCGAGCCCGAGGCCCGTGCCGGCGATATCGGTGCGTGCGCGATTCGCGCCCGCGCCCACGCGATAAAAGCGATCGAACACGCGCGCACGCTCCTCTTCCGGGATGCCCGGCCCGCTGTCCGCGATGCGCACGCACGGATGCCCGTCGACGACCGCGAGGCTGACGTCCACGCGGCCACCCGCGGGCGTGTATTTGGTCGCGTTGTCGAGCAGATTGTTGAGCATCACGCGCAACGCATCGGCGTCGCCATGCACGCTCGCCGCCGCGCTTTCCTCGATGCCGAGATCGACACCGCGCTGCTGCGCGAGCGGCGCATAGTTGAGCACGCAATCATCGAGCAGCGCATGCAGATCGACGTTCTGCGCACGCGCATGACCGTCGGGTTCGGAACGCGCGAGCGCAAGCAGCTGCTCGGCAAGACGCGTGGCGCGCGTCACGCCCGCCTGCAGATCGACGAGCGCTTCGCGGCGCGTTTCGTCATCCCTTGCGCGCGCAACGAGTTGCGCCTGGATCTGCACGGCGGCCAGCGGCGTGCGCAACTCATGCGCGGCATCGGCGACGAAGGCCTTCTGCGTATCGATGGCCTGCGCGAGGCGATCGAGCAGCGCGTTCAACGCATGCACGAGCGGCGTGACTTCGCGCGGCAAACGCTCTTCGGGCAGCGGATCAAGCGCTTCGGGATGACGCGTGTCGAGCGCGCGCGCGACGCGCGAGAGCGGCCTGAGCCCGCGACCCACCATGATCCAGACCGCGATGCCGAGAAACGGCAGCACCACGATGAGCGGCCAGAGCGTGCGCAACGCGACGTTCGCGGCGAGCCGGTTGCGCACCGAAACGGGCTGCGCGAGCTGCACGACGTTGTCGCCGACGATCGCGCCATACACGCGCCAGTCGCCGCGATCGGTGCGCTCCGTCGAAAAGCCGAGTTCCGCGCGCGGCGCGAGCGGCGCACGCGGATGCGAGTAGTACATGAGCACGCCGTTGCGATTCCAGATCTGCAGCACGATGCCTTCGTCGCCCGTGTCGCGCGAACTGAGGATCTCGTTGAATGGCTCGGAGGGCAGCGCCTCGGCGATTTCCTGCAGCTGGTAGTCGAACAGCTCGTTGGCTTCGGCGAGCGCCTGGCGATAAATCAGCCAGCCCGCGAGCCCAACGCCCGCGACGACGATCGCGAGCAGCCAGAACAGCAGTTGTCGTCGGATGGAACTCATCGGCTAAAGGGGTCTCCCTGTCGATCTGGGGTTAGCGCTTTGGCGCTTACTCCGGTCCCACGCATGGCCGCGCTTGATTACCTGCTTCATGCGTCTTTGGCGATCATGTAGCCGAGGCCGCGCACGTTGCGGATCAGGTCGGCCCCGAGCTTCTTGCGCAGCGCGTGAATATAGACCTCGACGGTATTGCTGCCGATCTCCTCGCCCCAGCCGTACATCTTCTCTTCGAGCTGGGTTTTCGAGAGCACCGCGCCCGGACGCGCGAGCAGCGCTTCGAGCAGCGCGAATTCGCGCGCCGAAAGCGCAACGGGCGAACCGTCCTGGGTGACCTGGTGCGAGGCCGGATCGAGCGTGATCGAGCCGTGGCGGATGGTCGAATCGCTGCGGCCCGCCTGGCGGCGGATTAGCGCGCGCATGCGTGCGCCCAGTTCGTCGAGATCGAAGGGCTTGATGAGGTAGTCGTCCGCGCCGGCGTCGAGACCCTTCACGCGGTCGGCGACGGCGTCGCGCGCGGTGAGAATCAGCACGGGCAGCGCCGCGCCGCGCGCGCGCAGGGTGCGCAGCACGTCGAGACCGTCGCGCCGCGGCAATCCGAGATCGAGCAGCATGAGATCGTAAGAATCCGCGCTCGCGGCGGAGAGGGCGGCATCGCCGTCTTCGACCCAGTCGACCGCGAAGCCTTCGCCGCGCAGCGCCTTGCGCACGCCTTCGGCGATCATGCGGTCATCTTCGACTAGCAGTATGCGCATCGTAATGTTGGCCGGGCGGCGCCGCTGCGCCGCGCTGCGTGAGTGGATGAGGATGCGAGCATTCTAGCGCCTGAACAGGGGCGCCGCGCCGCTGCGGCACGCAGCCGGTCGCGCTGCAATGGCGCGCGGGGTGGGCACATTATGGGCAGTGTTTGCATCACGCCACGCAATGTGCAACGTTTTCTTGCGGCAATGCGCGCACGCGGCGCGAGGTCTTTACAATGTGCGCTTTTGCGGCGCTCCACTCGTGATTCGGCCGCGATGCGCGCGTGCGGGCTTGTACAGTACGTTCAAGCGAGCGCATCGCGCGCGCACCACGAATCACACGCCGCCCCAATTTTCGCGTCCGCGCGCAGCACCGGAGAGTCTCCGCTTTCCGTACGCCGCGCGCGGCCCAAGCACCGCCCCTGCACTCGCCCGAACGCATTTCATGCTGCCCGCATCGCTGTCCCGCCTACGCTCCTTGTTCAGACTGCCTGCCTCGCACACCGACCGCACGCATCGCGCCGCCGCCACTGCGCGCCTGCCTCGACCGCTCGCCCTCGCATTAGCCTGCGCCACGCTCGCCGCGGGCTTCGCCGCCGCGCCGGCCGCGTATGCGCAGCCCGAAGGCGCGCGCATTCCCACGGTCAACGTGACCACCGTGCTGCCGCCCACCGTGATGGCGGGTCTGGAGCGCGCGCACGTGCCGCTCTCGTCGGTCAGCGTGGTGATCGAAAAGGTCGGCGACCGTCAGCCCAGCGTCGCCGTGAATGCCGGCCAGCCGATGATGCCAGCCTCGACGATGAAGCTCGTCACGACGTGGAGCGGCCTCGCGATGCTCGGTCCCGACTATCGCTGGAAAACGAGCGCCTATACCGACGGCGAAGTCGATGCGAGCGGCACGCTGCACGGCAACCTCTATATCAAGGGCACAGGCGACCCGAAGCTCGTGCCCGAAGAGCTGATCGACCTCGTGCAGAAGATTCGCACGGCGGGCGTCGCGCGCATCGACGGCGCGCTCGTGCTCGACAAGAGCGAGTTCGATCCGTCCACGCGCGACCTGCCCTCGTTCGACGGCGACGACAGCGCGCCCTACAACGTCGGCCCCGATCCGCTGATGTACGCGTTCAAGTCGGTCTCGTTCACGTTCTCGCCCTCCCGCGAGGGCGTGTCGATCGACGTGGTGCCGCCCGTTGCGCAGTGGCAGATCGACAACCAGATCCGCGAGCGCGCCGGCGCCTGCGGCGGCATGCTGCCGAGCCCGCAGGTTTCGCCGGGCGGCAACGGCGTCGTCACCGCGAGCTTCGCGGGCAGCTACGCGATGCGCTGCGGCGAGCGCACGCTCAACATGGCCGCGCCCGTGGACCACAGCACGTTCTTCGCGGACGGCTTCCTCGCCCTCTGGCAGCAAACGGGCGGCAGCCTCTTCGCCACGCCGGCCGGCGCGGTGCGCGAAGGCGTCGTGCCGCCGCGCGCGCGTCTGCTCGCCGTGCACCAGAGCCCGCCGCTATCGGACGTCGTGCACGACATCAACAAGTTCAGCAACAACGTGATGGCGCGCAATCTGTTCCTCACGCTCGGCGCCGTCGAGGGCAAACCGCCTGCGACCACGGGCAAGGCCGCGACGGCCGTCAATACGTACCTCCGGCGCAGCGGCCTGAACATGCCCGAACTCGTGCTCGACAACGGCTGCGGCCTCTCGCGCGAAGAGCACGTCAGCGCGCTCTCTCTTGCGAACCTGCTGCAGAACGCGAACGCGAGCCCGGTCGCGCAGGTGTTCATCGACTCGCTGCCGGTCGTCGGCGTGGACGGCACGATGCGCAACCGCCTCACCAACGCGGGCGTGGAAGGCAACGCGCATATCAAGACGGGCACGCTGCGCGACGTGCGCGCCATCGCCGGTTACGTGGCAGCCGAGAACGGCGAGAGCTGGATCGTGGTGAGCCTCATCAACGATCCGCGCGCCGAAGCGGCGCGCGCCGCGCACGACGCGCTGCTCGAGTGGGTCTACAAGGGCATGCCCGAAGAAAAGCCCGTGTACGTCGAGCCGCATCCGAAGCGCGCGGCAAAAGGGTCGAAGGTCGCGAAGGCCACGTACAAGGCTCCGGCCAGACGACGCGGCGCGCATTGACCACGCGCTACGCGCACGTTGCTTGCACACGGCGTGCACGCCGTTTCCGCGCCCGGCGGGCGCCGTGGACCTGTCCCCGCACGCCTCATCCGAGTTCGCCGCGATGCGTCGGGCTCGAAGTTTTCCTCTAGCAAAGCCCCGCCCGTCCGGGGCCCGGGGCGTGTACTCTGGCGAGCAAAGGCCGGTAATGCATTGAAAGTTTTATCTTGCGTGCCCGGCCATCGAGCCGCGCACCCTGCGAACGCACACCAACGCGGCCAATACGATACGAGACAACAAACGCCGCGCTGCCCGCCAGCGCCGCCCACGGGACAAGGAGGACGACGTTCGTGCAGTTCGACGCGCAATGGCTGCTGCTCGCCCTCGCCCCCGTGTTTCTCGCCTGCATCGGCTGGGAAGCGTGGCATCTCTCCCACACACGGCCGCGCGCTGCATCGAACACCACCCCCGACAGTGCCCGCTACGCCTGGCCCGATACGCTGTGCAACGCCGCGCTCGCGCTCATGCACCAGGGCGCCGACAAGCTTGCGTGGCTCGTCGCGGTGCCCGTCTACGCCTATGTCTACCGGCACTTCCGGCTCGTTGCGTGGCAGCCGGGGCTCGTCGCATGGTTCGCACTCTTTATCGCGCAGGACCTGCTCTACTACGTGTTTCACCGTGCGAGCCATCGCGTGCGCTGGCTCTGGGCCGCGCACGTCGTCCACCATTCGTCGGAGCGCCTGAACCTTTCCACGGCGTTTCGCCAGAGCCTCATGTACCCCGTGGCGGGCATGTGGATCTTCTGGATTCCACTCGCCATGCTCGGCTTCACGCCGGAGCAGATCGTCGCGATCGTGCTCGTCAATCTCGCGTTCCAGTTCTTCGTGCACACCCAGGCCGTAGGCAAGCTCGGCTGGCTCGAAAACGTGTTCAACACGCCGTCGATGCATCGCGTCCACCACGCGCGCAACGCGCGCTATATCGATCGCAACTACGCCGGGGTGCTCGCGATCTGGGACCGCCTGTTCGGCAGCTATGTCGAGGAAGACGCGCACGACGCGCCCGATTACGGCATCGTCAAGCCGCTTGCATCATGCAATCCGCTTAACGCGACATTTCACGAATGGCTCGCGATGGCGCGGGACTTCGCGCGCATGTCCGGCTGGCGCTCGCGTCTCGCCGCGCTGTTCGCGCCGCCCGATTGGTGCGAGCGCCACGACGCGCTCGGCCTCGCCTCCGTGACGGCGCCGGCGACACCCGCGGGAACGCGCTACGGCGTGCCGGAAAACAACACCGAGGGTGAGTTCGGGTCGCGCAATAGCTGAGAGATTGCGTAGTCTGTCGGCCTTGGCCCTGACCCTGGGGCAGCAGCAAGCAGGGGGTTGCATGCAAGGCCGGCGATCGAGAAAAACATCGACAACGGGGCAGCCGCTCGTGCCACGAGCACCCGTTGCATGAGTAGGCAAGCATGGCATCAAAGGCCACACACAGAGGAGATGAAGTGAATATGAAGCATCAAGGACCGAGACACCGTACGCTGTTGCGCGCCACCCAGATCGCTGCCGCGAGCGCCGCCTTTGCGCTGCTCGCCGCCTGCGGTGGCGGCAGCGGGGGGAACAACAACGCGAGCACGCCGCCGCCGTCGGGCGTCAACATGCAGGTGGTGGCGTTCGGCACGAGCCTGACCGACGCGGGCACGTATTCGGAGCAGATTCTGCCGGGCTTCGGCGGCGGCCGCTTCACGACCAACCCGGGCGAAGTCTGGGCGCAGCATGTGTCCGAATACTTCGGCAACACGCTTTCGCCGGCCTTCGAAGGCGGCTTCGGTCTGCCGCTGACGGCAACGGGCGGCTTGGACTACGCGCAAGGCGGCGCGCTGGTGACGGGCGGCGGCGTGGCGAATACCAGCGCCGTGATCCCTGCCGCGAGCGAGCAGCCGGTCACTTGGCAGCTCCAGCAGTATCTGGCGCAGCACGCCGGCTTCAATGCGAATCAGCTCGTGCTCGTGGAAGGCGGCGCGAATGAAATCCTGAACCTGCTGGACAACAACGGTGCAGGTCTGACGGCATTCGGCACGGCGCTCGCGGCCACTCCATTTTCGACGCTCGTCAACGATCCCGCGACGCAGCAGAGCACGGTTACAACCCTGATGCAGGCCGGTTTCACGCAAGCGCAGGCGACAGCCCTGGTGCCGGCAGCCATCGCGCTCCAACTTGTCGCCAACCCGACCTACACAGCCAACTTCGCGTCGGTGCTGCCGGTGATCACTGCAGCCAAAACGCTGGCGACCCTCGTCAATACGCAGATTGCCGGGACGCCCAAAGTCGCCGTCGCAACGGTGCCCGATATCGGCAAGACGCCGGCCGCATTGGCAGCCGATGCGGCGACGCCCGGGACAGTGCCTGGCTCGGCGACCGCGGCTGACACCGCGCTCACGCTCATCTCGGCAATGTACAACCTCACGCTGCTGGAGACGCTGCAACCCACGTTGGTGGCAAAGAAGGCCGTCGTGATCGATACGTTCTCGTGGCTCGACCAGACGATCCAGAACGCAGCGAGCCTTGGCTTCACGGTGACGAACACGGGCACGGCGTGCAACATCGCGCAGATGCAAACCGACGCCACGAACTACGCCCTCGCGAATCCGCAAGCGACGCTCGGACTGCCGGCCACGACGGATCCGACCATCCTGAAGGCTGCGGCAGCGCAATACGGCAGCAACTTCGGCAGTTCGCTGTTCTGCTCGCCGCAAACGCTGACGACGGCCAACGCGCCCACGACCTACATGTTCGCGGATCTCGTGCACCCGACCACCTCGCTGCACGCGCAGTTCGCGAACTTCGCTGAAACGCAGCTGGCTGCTGCGGGCATTGGCAAGGCGCCGTGACAAGCGTCGCTTGAGCCGCTTGCACCGGATCTTCCGGTGCAAGAAAAAACACCCCACGAACCGTCAGGCTCATGGGGTGTTTTTCATTGAACGCGAAAGAACGTGATCAGCCCTGCTGCTGCGCCTCGAACGCCGCCGCCGCCCGCCCCAACCGGTCATTGACCGCGATCCACTCGATCGTCTCCGGCAGTTTCTCGATGAGAATGCGCGAGACGTTCGCGCGATCGAGCGCGCGTAGCAAGCCATACAGTTCACGCGCATATTCCTGCGGCTCTTCCGGCGCGACGACGAAGTGCACGCCCTGGGCCTGCGCCCAAACGCCCGCGCGCGAGGCGCGCGCCACCAGCGCCACCGTTTCGCCCGCATCGCGCGCCGCCGCAAGCAGCGGCTCCAGCGCCTCGAACGGCAGCAGCGCGAGCGGCGTGCGCGGCGCGTAGTGCGCCTTGAGCGTGCCCGAGGCGCGCGGCGCCGTGGCGTCCGAGCCGTCGGGCAAGCGCGGCGCCTCGCCCAGCACGCGCGCGATGTCGTGCGGCGTCACGTGACCGGGCCGCAGCAACGCGGGAAATCCGCGCGAGAGATCGAGAATCGTCGATTCGATACCCACGTCGCATGCGCCGCCGTCGAGCACATGCACCGCCGCGCCGAATTCGTCGCGCACGTGCTGCGCCGTGGTCGGGCTCACGTGGCCGAAGCGGTTCGCCGACGGCGCCGCCACGCCGCCATGGCCGCCGCGACGCGCGGAAAACGCCGCCAGCAACTGCTGCGCGACCGGATGCGACGGGCAGCGCAGCCCCACCGAATCCTGGCCGCCGCTCACGGCGTCGGGAATGCGTTCGTGGCGCTTGACGATCAGCGTGAGCGGGCCGGGCCAGAAGGCGTCGACGAGCTTTTGCGCCGCCTCGGGCCACTGAGCGGCCCAGTACTGCGGGTCGCCGCCGGGCGGCAGGTGAACGATCACCGGATGGTTCGCCGGCCGCCCTTTGGCCGCGTAGATGCGCGCGACCGCCTCGGGGCTCGCCGCATCGCCGCCCAGACCGTAGACGGTCTCGGTCGGGAACGCGACCAGTTCGCCCGCGTCGAGCAGCGCGGCGGCGTGCTCGATGTCGGCATCGGTCAGAGGCGGCGCGCCATCGTGCGGCGCGTTCTGCTGATCGGACATGATGCGGCCCAACCTCAGCTCGTGGCGATGTGCAGCAGGCGCGCGCAGTCGCGCGCGGCCGTGCGCGCTTCGTCGAGCGTCGGCGCGGTGAAGTTCACGTGGCCCATCTTGCGGCCCGGACGCGCGTCTTCCTTGCCGTACAGATGCAGACGCGCGGCCGGCATCGAGGCCACCTGGTCCCACGGCGGCGTGACGGGCGCGGCGCCCTTCTGGGGCTTCGCCTCGCCCACGGCGCAGGGGAACCACACGTCGCCGAGAATGTTCAACATCACGGCCGGCGAGTGCTGGCGCGTGTCGCCGAGCGGCATGGCCGTCATGGCGCGCACCTGCTGCTCGAACTGGCTCGTGGCGCACGCATCGGTCGTGTAGTGGCCCGAGTTGTGCGGACGCGGCGCCATTTCGTTGGCGACGAGCGAGCCGTCTTCGAGGATGAAGAATTCCACGCACAGCACGCCCACATAGCCGAGCTTCGCCGCGATCTGGATCGCGGCCTGCTGGGCCTGCTGCACGAGCGCGGGGCTGGCGTCCGGCGCGGGCACGATGGTGTGCGAGAGCACGCCGTTGCGGTGCGTGTTCTGCGCGAGCGGATAGACCACGGCCTGGCCGTTCGTGCCGCGCGCGATCAGGGCGCTCACCTCGAATTTCAGCGGCAGGCGCTTTTCGAGCACGCACGGCACGCCGCCGAGCGACGCATGCGCCTCGCGCACTTCCTCGGCGTTGGAGACACGAATCTGGCCTTTGCCGTCGTAGCCCATGCG
Organism: Paraburkholderia sp. EG287B; assembly: GCF_040965595.1. NCBI lineage: Bacteria > Pseudomonadati > Pseudomonadota > Betaproteobacteria > Burkholderiales > Burkholderiaceae > Paraburkholderia > Paraburkholderia sp. EG287B. The sequence continues at coordinate 180,515 of NZ_JBFRCG010000005.1, read as the reverse complement.
CGCGGTCTTGAGAATGCCCGGCAGCACGGCGGCGAGCGCCTTGTCGTCGATGCCGGCGAGCGCCTGCGACGACTCGATCACCACGTGCGGCGCGACCGGCACGCCGGCCGCCGCGATAAAGCGCTTCTCGGCGATGCGGTCCTGCGCCACCGCCACGCAGCGCCCGGCCGGGCTCACGAAGGTCGACTTCGCGAGCGTGTCGAGGCTCGCTGCGGGCACGTTCTCGAACTCGGTCGAGATGGCCGCGCACAGGCGCGCGAGTTCGGTGAGCGCGGCTTCGTCGTCGTACGCGGCGCAGATGTGGCGGTCGGCCACAGTGCCCGCGGGGCTGGTCGCGTCGGGATCGAGCACGGCGACGCGGTAGCCCATCGCCTGCGCGGCAAAGCAGAACATGCGGCCGAGCTGGCCGCCACCCACCATGCCCAGCCAGGCGCCGGGCAGGATCGGTGAAACCGGTGAATTGTCAGGAGTCATCTTCGTGGTCGGCCGCGGGATGGCCGCGGCGCGTGGGGACGATCAAAGCGGGGCAATCAAAGCGGGGGCAGCACCATGGCGTGCGCCGCTTCGTTCTGGCGCACGCGGAAAGCCGCGAGCTTGTTCGCGTATTCGGTGTTGGTCACGCTCAGGATCGAGACGGCGAACAGCGCCGCATTGGCCGCGCCCGCCTCGCCGATGGCGAAGGTCGCGACCGGCACGCCCTTGGGCATCTGCACGATCGAGTGGAGCGAATCCACGCCTTTCAGATACTTGCTGACCGCCGGCACGCCCAGCACGGGCACCGTGGTCTTGGCCGCCAGCATGCCTGGCAGGTGCGCCGCGCCGCCCGCGCCGGCGATGATCGCGCGCAGGCCGCGCTCGCGCGCCTTTTCCGCGTACTCGAACATCTCGTCGGGCATGCGGTGCGCCGAGACCACCTTGGCCTCGTACGCGACGCCGAACTCCTGCAGGATCGCGACCGCGTGCTTCATCGTGTCCCAGTCGGAGCTGGAGCCCATCAACACGCCGACGAGCGGCGCCGCATGCTGGTGAGCCGTCTGAACTTCGCTCATTGTGCTTCCTTCTTCCCTCTTCTCGCTTACGCGAGCTTTTGACCCGTGAGACGCTCGAGCGCCTCCTGATACTTCGCCGACGTTTTGGCGATCACTTCGTCGGGCAGCTTCGGCGCCGGCGGCTCCTTCTTCCAGTCCTGGGTTTCGAGCCAGTCGCGCACGAACTGCTTGTCGAACGACGGCGGGTTCGAGCCCACCTGATACTGGTCGGCCGGCCAGAAGCGCGACGAGTCGGCGGTGAGCGCCTCGTCCATCAGATACAGCTGGCCGTGGTTGTCGAAACCGAATTCGAACTTCGTGTCCGCAATGATGATGCCGCGCGTGGCCGCGTAGTCGGCGGCTTCCTTGTACAGCTTGATCGAAATTTCCTTGATGGTGCGCGACAGCTCGGTGCCGATGCGGCGCTCCATCTCTTCGTACGTGATGTTCTCGTCGTGGTGGCCCATTTCGGCCTTGGCTGCGGGCGTGAAGATCGGCTCGGGCAGCTTTTGTGCATTCTGCAGGCCCGGCGGCAGTTCGACGCCGCACACGGCGCCCGTTGCCTGATAGTCCTTCCAGCCGCTGCCGGCCAGATACCCGCGCACCACGGCTTCCACGAGAATCGGCTCGAGGCGCTTCACCACGACGGCGCGGCCCTTGACCTGCTCGACTTCGTCGGCGGCCACGACGGTTTCCGGCGCGACGCCCGTGAGGTGGTTCGGCACGACGTGCTTGAGCTTTTCGAACCAGAAGTCGGCCATCTGGTTGAGCACCTCGCCCTTGCGCGGAATCGGCTCGCCCATGATGACGTCGAACGCCGACAGACGGTCGGTGGTGACGATCAGCAGCTTGTCGTTGCCCACGGCATAGTTGTCGCGGACCTTGCCGCGGCCGAGAAGCGGCAGCGAGCGGAGCGTGGATTCGTAGAGGGTAGACATCGTCGTGATTCGCTAAAAGGACAATCGAAACGGAGGCGGGTTCGGTCCAGAACCGCGGTTGCAACCGCGCCAGGAAACCGTAAAACCGGAGGTAATGCGAGGGTAAACCAAAAACCGGCAAATTTCCCGGAAAAGCCCATCGCCGTTCCCCCAAAGCAGGCGGAAACGGCGATGTTTTGACTACTCGAGGCGCGGCCGGCGAGGCGCGGCCGGCGAGGCGCGGCCGGCAACGCACGACGCGCCTGGCGCAGAAGCCCGCTTAGCGAACGATCTGCGCGAATTCGCCCGACTTGTACTTTTCGGCGATCTTGTCGAGCGCAACCGGCTTGATCTTGCCGGCCTGGCCTTCCGAGCCGAACGCAAGGAAGCGGTCCACGCACACCTTCTTCGCGGCTTCGCGAGCCGGCTTCAGGTAGTCGCGCGGGTCGAACTTCGACGGGTTTTCATACATATAGCGACGGATCGCGCCCGTGATCGCCAGACGCAGGTCGGTGTCGATGTTGATCTTGCGCACGCCGTGACGGATGCCTTCCTGGATCTCTTCGACCGGCACGCCGTACGTTTCCTTCATGTCGCCGCCGAATTCGCGAATCTCGGCCAGCAGTTCCTGCGGCACCGACGACGAACCGTGCATCACGAGGTGCGTGTTCGGAATGCGCGCGTGGATTTCCTTGATGCGCTGGATCGACAGGATGTCGCCCGTGGGCTTCTTGGAGAACTTGTACGCGCCGTGCGAGGTGCCGATGGCGATGGCCAGCGCGTCGCACTGCGTGAGCTTCACGAAGTCGGCGGCCTGCTCCGGATCCGTCAGGAGCTGCTCGCGCGTCATCGTGCCTTCGGCGCCGTGACCGTCTTCCTTGTCGCCCTTCATCGTTTCCAGCGAACCGAGCACGCCCAGTTCCGCTTCGACCGTGACGCCGATCGAGTGCGCCATTTCGACGACCTTGCGCGAGACTTCGACGTTGTACTCGTACGATGCGACCGTCTTGCCGTCGGCTTCGAGCGAGCCGTCCATCATCACGCTGGTGAAACCGCTGCGGATCGCCGCCATGCAGACCGCCGGCGACTGGCCGTGGTCCTGGTGCATCACGACCGGAATATGCGGATACGACTCGACCGCGGCTTCGATCAGGTGACGCAGGAAGGGCTCGCCCGCGTACTTACGCGCGCCGGCCGATGCCTGCATGATCACCGGCGAACCGACCTGGTTCGCGGCTTCCATGATCGCCTGGACCTGTTCCAGGTTGTTCACGTTGAACGCGGGCAGGCCATAACCGTGTTCAGCCGCGTGGTCGAGCAGTTGACGCATTGATACGAGAGGCATTGTTGCTACTCCTTTGATTTGAAACGAAATGCTTCTGCCGCCGGCTGTCTTGCGCAGCCGGTCGAGGGCGGCCTGGCAGCCGCCGCCCGCGTGACCTGCCGCGGGCTCGATGGCGTGATTTTATCGCGAAGCGCGTCCGTTCCCGGCGCCAGGCACGTAACTGGCATGAAATTGGCGTATCGGAGCGTCAAAAGCGCGAGAAGGTGCAAAAGGAGTTGACAGCCCGCGCGCCGTTTCTCCGGCGTACGGGCTGCAATTGCGGGGAAAAGGCGTCTAAGTGGCACCGATCTGGCGCCGATCTGATACCAGTGTGATACCAGTCGGCGCCCACCGCATTTATTTTCGGGAGTCGCGAAAATAAAGCGAAAAAAATCGTCGCGAGATTACAGCACGTCGCCGACGCGCACGATCTTCAGCGTGTTCGTGCCACCCGGCTGCCCCATCGGCTCGCCCACGGTCAGCACGACCATGTCGCCGCGCGACGCATAGCCCTTGCTCACCACCACCTCGATGGCCTGCTGAAGCGCCGTGTCGCGGTCGCTGCTCGTGTCGAGGTGCAGCGGCGTGACGTTGCGGTAGAGCGACATGGCGCGCTCGCTGCCTGCGCGCGGCGTGAGCGCGAAGATCGGCACGTGGGTCCAGTGGCGCGACATCCAGAGCGCGGTCGAGCCCGACTCCGTGAGCGCGACGATCGCCTTCGCGCCCAGGTGGTAGGCCGTGAACAGCGCGCCCATGGCGATCGACTGGTCGATGCGCGTGAAGGTGCGGTCGAGGAAGTCCTTGTCCAGCTCGGATTGCTCCGACTTCTCCGCTTCCAGACAGATCGCGGCCATGGCCTCGATGGTCTGCACCGGGTACTTGCCCGCCGCCGATTCGGCCGAGAGCATCACCGCGTCCGTGCCGTCGAGCACGGCGTTGGCGACGTCCGAGACCTCGGCGCGTGTGGGCACCGGTGCGTGGATCATCGACTCCATCATCTGCGTGGCCGTGATGACGAGCTTGTTCGAGTCGCGCGCCATGCGGATCATGCGCTTTTGCAGCGCCGGCACGGCGGCATTGCCCACTTCCACGGCCAGGTCGCCGCGCGCGACCATGATGCCGTCCGACGAATCGAGAATTTCCTGCAGCGCCGGAATCGCTTCGGCGCGCTCGATCTTCGCGATCATCTTCGGCTTGATGCCGTACGGCGCGCCCGCGATGTTCGCGAGCTGGCGCGCCATTTCCATGTCGGTGGCGTTCTTCGGGAACGACACGGCGACGAAGTCCGCGCCCAGCGACATCGCCGTGCGGATGTCTTCCATGTCCTTCGCGGTGAGCGCGGGCGCCGTCAGGCCGCCGCCCTGGCGGTTGATGCCCTTGTTGTTCGACAGCTCGCCGCCGACCTTCACGGTCGTGTGGATCTCGCTGCCGATCACGCGCGACACGTCGAGCACGATCAGGCCGTCGTTGAGCAACAGGATGTCGCCCGGCTTCAGGTCGCGCGGCAGGTCCTTGTAGTCGAGACCGACGCGCTCGTCATTGCCGAGCTCGCATTCGGCGTCGAGGATGAACGGATGGCCCGGCTCGAGCGTCGTCTTGCCATTCTCGAATTTGCCGACGCGAATCTTCGGGCCTTGCAGGTCCGCCATGATCGCAACTTCTCGGCCAGCCTGGCGGGCGCAGTCCCGCACCATTTCAGCACGCTGACGGTGATCGTCGGCGGTGCCGTGCGAAAAGTTGAGGCGCACCACGTCCAGTCCTGCGCGGATCATTTTCAGCAGGATGTCCGGCGTGCTGGAAGCCGGACCGATGGTGGCGACAATCTTGGTGGCGCGATGCATGAGTCTCCTCGTCTGGATAGGATCGCTGGGAAAACCGTTGCTGCGAGAAGTGCTGGCCGGCTGAGCCGCGGGTGCGGAGGCGCCGGAACGCGCACCGGGTCTACCCGGCGTCGCTTTCTTGGAGGGCGCCGCGGGGCTCACATGAGCCGCTGCGGCGCTATCTACATGCGTAGTCGTATTCGATGCGGGCGTGGCTGGGCGCCCTGCCGGATTCTGTGCGGCTGTCGATTCAGCAGTCGACTGCGTCGCCGCAATGTCCTTTTCGGCAGCGGCGGCGGGGGTCGCGTCGGCCCCCGCCTTTTCCGTCCCTGCCTGGGGCGCTGCGCGCCCCTTCTGTTTTGCTGCGGCCCCGGCTGCGCTGCGCGACTTCTGTGCGCCTGCACGAGGAAGTTTGCTCATGGCCTTCCCGGCCGGGGCGCGAGGCGCCACTTAACCGGCCGCCCGCGTTTCGAGCACTTCGACCGCCGGCAGCTTCTTGCCTTCGAGGAACTCGAGGAAGGCGCCGCCGCCGGTGGAGATATAGCTGACCTTGTCGGCGATGTTGTACTTCGCGATGGCCGCGAGCGTGTCGCCGCCGCCGGCGATCGAGAACGCGCCCGAACCGGCGATCGCATCCGCGAGCGTCTTCGTGCCGTTGCCGAACTGGTCGAACTCGAACACGCCGACCGGGCCGTTCCACACGATCGTGCCGGCCTGCGCGAGTTGCGCGGCGAGTGCGTTGGCGGTGACGGGACCGATGTCGAGGATCATGTCGTCGTCGGCCACGTCGGCCACGGTCTTCGTCTCGGCCCTGGCCGTCGGCGCGAATTCCTTGGCGGTCACGACGTCGGTCGGGATCGGCACCGAGGCGCCGCGGGCGCGCGCCGCGTCGATGATGGCCTTCGCGTCGTCGATGAGATCGACCTCGGCAAGCGACTTGCCGATCTTCAGGCCTGCCGCGAGCATGAACGTGTTGGCGATGCCGCCGCCCACGATCAGCTGGTCGACCTTCTCGGCCAGCGACTTGAGAATGGTGAGCTTGGTCGAGACCTTCGAGCCGGCGACGATCGCCACCAGCGGGCGCTTCGGCGCGCCGAGGGCCTTGCCGAGCGCGTCGAGTTCGGCGGCGAGCAGCGGACCCGCGCAGGCCGTCGGCGCGTACTTCGCGATGCCGTAGGTCGTGGCTTCGGCGCGGTGGGCGGTGCCGAACGCGTCGTTCACGTAGATATCGCAGAGCTTCGCCATCTTTTGCGAAAGCTCGTCCGAGTTCTTCTTCTCGCCCTTGTTGACGCGGCAGTTTTCGAGCAGCACCACGTTGCCCGGCTCGACGTTCACGCCGTTTTCCACCCAGTTCGCGACCAGCGGCACGTCGCGGCCGAGCAGTTCGGCGAGGCGCTTCGCGACCGGCGCGAGGGAGTCTTCGGGCTTGAATTCGCCTTCGGTCGGGCGGCCCAGGTGCGAGGTGACCATGACGGCCGCGCCGGCCTCGAGTGCGGCCTTGATGGCCGGCACGGAGGCGCGCACGCGGGTGTCTTCGGTGATGTTGCCGTTGTCGTCCTGCGGCACGTTCAGGTCGGCGCGGATGAATACGCGCTTGCCCTTCAATTTGCCTTCGGAGATCAGATCGGAAAGACGCAGAACCTTGTTCATGGGCATGTCATCTTGATGGTGGGAAGGCGGTGGCAAGGCGATGCGGCGCCGCAAGCCATACTCTGGCGCGGCAAGACGTGCGCAGCGTGCGCAGCGGCACGGCGCGGGATCCGGGTTTGAACGCTGTCCCGGATCGCCGTGTCGGCTGCTCGTCGCTGGCACGAGCCGGCATCGAATTGCGAGATCGGTATTTTAGCTGATAGCCAGGACGATCTGAGACGTGTCCAGGCGAATCTCCCGTATTTGGGCAGACGCTGCTCGCCGGGCGGGCGTTCGCGCGATTTGCTGCGTTGCAGCACGCGCGAAACCCGAAAAAAATCGGCGGGAGGCGGTGCGAAACGACCCTAAAATCGCCCGAAAACCCCGCCCCATGCGCCCGCGGGCGCGCTGGCAGGCGTCAAATGACGCTAAAATAATCGTCTTTGCCAATCGCAGCCACGCAGCGCGCGGCGAAACCCCTGTATAAGCCCGATATTTACTGCACTTGTCTGGAGAATCGTATGTCAATGGCCGACCGCGACGGCAAGATCTGGATGGACGGCAAGCTGATTGATTGGCGCGACGCCAACATTCACGTGCTGACCCACACGTTGCACTACGGCATGGGTGTTTTCGAAGGCGTACGCGCCTATCAGACCGCCGACGGCAGCACGGCCATCTTCCGCCTCGCCGAGCACACCAAGCGTCTGCTCAACTCGGCCAAGATCTTCCAGATGGACGTGCCGTTCGACGCAAAGACGCTCGCCGACGCGCAGCTCGAAGTCGTGCGCGCGAACAAGCTCGAGTCGTGCTACATCCGCCCGATCATCTGGGTCGGCTCGGAAAAGCTCGGCGTTTCGGCCAAGGGCAACACCATTCACGTGGCCATCGCCGCATGGCCGTGGGGCGCCTATCTCGGCGAAGACGGCCTTGCCAGGGGCATCCGCGTGAAGACGTCGTCGTTCACGCGCCATCACGTGAACGTGTCGATGGTGCGCGCCAAGGCTTCGGGCTGGTACGTGAACTCGATCCTCGCCAACCAGGAAGCCACCGCCGACGGCTACGACGAAGCGCTCCTGCTCGACGTGGACGGCTATGTCTCGGAAGGCTCGGGCGAGAACTTCTTCCTCGTGAACAACGGCAAGCTGTACACGCCGGACCTCGCGTCGTGCCTCGACGGCATCACGCGCGACACCGTCATCACGCTTGCGCGCGACATGGGTATTCCCGTGATCGAAAAGCGCATCACGCGTGACGAGGTGTACACCTGCGACGAAGCGTTCTTCACGGGCACCGCCGCCGAAGTCACGCCGATCCGCGAGCTCGACAACCGCACCATCGGCAGCGGCTCGCGCGGCCCGGTCACCGAGAAGCTGCAATCGGCCTTCTTCGACGTCGTCTCGGGCAAGAACGACAAGTACGCGCGCTGGCTCGCGAAGGTCTAAGAATTAAAGGTCCGGGCGCGCCAACGCCTGGCCCCCACAGCTACACAGAGAATCGTCCTCATGAGCGAAATTAAGGAAATGCCGCTGGTCGAACTTTCGGCCAAGGATCTGCCCGCTTACTGCCCGAATCCGTCGATGCCGCGCTGGAGCAACCACCCGCGCGTGTTCCTCGACGTGACGCACGGCGAAGCGAAGTGCCCGTACTGCAGCACGCGTTACAAGCTGCGCGCGGGCGAGGTCGTCCACGGCCACTGACGCGTTTCGCCTCATTCGCGGCGCGCCGCCGTGCATGCGGCGGCGCGTCTTACGTCATGCCGCCGCCCGTTCACCGGCGCGCGGCTGTTCGTCATTTTCCCAACCGTGTTTCGCGCGCGGCCCAATACGCCCCCATGCCGGCCAGTGCCGGCCCCGGGCGCGCAAGCCGCACGTGCAACCTTTACCCTCTCCGGACCCTGACTCCCGATGCGCCGCGCGCTGGTAATCGCACCGAACTGGATCGGTGACGCACTGATGGCGCAGCCGCTTTTTTCGCGGCTCGTGAAACTGCACCCGCGCATTCAGATCGATGCGCTCGCGCCAACCTGGGTTGCGCCCGTGCTCGAGCGTATGCCCGAGATCCGCGACGTCTACGCCACCGACCTCGGCCACGGCAAGCTGCAGCTGCTGCGCCGCTGGCAACTGGCGGGCGACTTGCGCGCCGAGCGCTATGACGCCGCCTACGTGCTGCCCAATTCGCTCAAGTCCGCGCTGATCCCGTGGCTCGCCAATATCGGGCTGCGCATCGGCTATACGGGCGAGAACCGCTACGGCCTCTTGAACGTGCGCCACGCGAATCCGCCGAAGGACGAGCGCCCGCCGATGGTCAGGCACTACGCCGCGCTCGCCTACGCGCCCGGCGCGAGCGTGCCCGACGACCTGCCAATGCCGCGCCTCGAGTCGGACCCGAACGAGGCGTCGCGCGTGTCGGCGCGCTTCAATCTCGATACGCGCGTGCCGCTGCTCGTGTTCTGCCCCGGCGCCGAGTACGGCCCCGCCAAGCGCTGGCCGCCCGAGCATTTCGCGGCGCTCGCGAAGATGGTGGGCCAGTCGTTCCCGTACACGCAGATCGTCGCGCTCGGCTCGCCGAAGGACGCCCCGCTCGCCCAGGCCATCGCCGATCGCGCGCCGAACGTGCGCAACCTGTGCGGGCAAACCGCGCTCGGCGAAGCGTGCGCGCTGATCTCGCGCGCGAACGCCGTGGTCACCAACGATTCGGGCCTGATGCACGTGGCCGCCGCGCTGCGCCGGCCGCTCGTCGCGCTGTACGGTTCGACGGATCCGCGCCACACGCCGCCCTTGTCCGAGCTTGCAAAGGTACAATGGCTCCATCTCGAATGCAGTCCGTGCTTTGCGCGCGAGTGTCCGCTCGGGCATCTGAACTGCCTGCGCGAACTGAGCCCGGAGCAGGTTTTCGGCGATCTGCGCGGCATGCTGCTCGGGCAGCGATAAGCAACAGGCATCGCCGACAGCGTGGGGCGGCTATGTGCCGCCCGCCACGCTGAAAACATCGCGCACACAAATGGATGTGCGCCACGCAACGGACGCCATGCGCGTTGCGCGCGCCCAATAGAGGCATCGGAGGCCCGGGAGAGACCAAAGCGCCGCATCGGAGCACGTCACAGGCCTGTCTCGCGAAAGCGGCATGCTCGCGGCAAACGCGCGGCATGTAGCGACAGCCGCGCAGCGACGCAACCGATCAATCGCCAACCCGCGCCCAGGCAGACGCCACCGAGCGCACAAGACCAACGAGCCATGCCACGTTTTGCCCACATCTTCGAAGCCGCCGCGGACACCCTCAACGCGTACTACCAGGCCGTCGCGGAAGTCAACATCGACAGCTTGATGGGTCTGTGGATCGATGAAGAGTTCGTGAGCTGCATCACGGCGGAAGGCGCGCATCTGCACGGCCTGCCGAGCATCCGCGCGGGCCTCGCCGCGCAGCTCGAAGCGGCGCCGGTGTCGATCGAGCCGCTCGACATCCGCGTGTACGACAGCCTCGGCACCGTGGTCTATGCGATCGTGGAAGCGCACCGCCCGGTCGATCCCAGCGCGATTCCCACCATGGTCTTCACGACCTACGTGATGGTTCACGAGCGCGGCGAGTGGCGCATTGCGCACATTCACGCGAGCCGCATGCCCGACGACGCAGCTACCCAGTTCTCGGCCAGATTGCGCCACGGCCAGGGCGCGCTGCACTGACATAAGGGCGCAAAGCAGGGGGCAGTGATGAGTACGACCGACGACACCCGCAGGCCCGGCGAGGCAGCCCGCGTCGCGGCCGCGCTCGAAGCCCAGACTGCCCTGCTCGGCCCCCACTACGACAACGACTACCGCGCGCCGTTCTGGCTGCCCGGTGCGCACATCCAGACCATCGTGCCGGCGCTGTTCTCGCGCCTGCCCGCGCCCGCCTACCGGCGCGAGCGCTGGGACACGCCCGATGGCGACTTCATCGAAGTGGACTGGCTGGACGGCAAGCGTGCCGGTGCGGATTCACACAATGCCCCGCTGTTCGTCCTGTTCCACGGCCTGGAAGGCGGCTCGAGCTCCCACTACGCGCGCGCGCTCGCTGCCGCTGCGCAGGCGCGCGGCTGGCATGCGGCGATCCCCCACTTTCGCAGCTGCAGCGGTCCGCTGAACCTGCTGCCGCGCTTCTACCATCTCGCCGATTCCGCCGAAGTCGACTGGGTGCTGCGCCGCTTCGCCGCCCGCCACGCAGGCCCGCTCGTGGTCGCGGGCGTGTCGCTCGGCGGTAACGTGCTGCTGCACTGGCTCGCCCAGCGTCGCGAAGACGCCGCGATCGTCGCCGCGGCCGCCGCGATCTCCACGCCGCTCGATGTGCATGCAGGCAGCGAGATGCTGACGCAGGGCTTCGGCATGATCTACACGCGCAGCTTCCTGAAGACGCTGAAGGTGAAGGCGCTCCAGAAACTCGAGCAGTACCCCGGCCTGTTCGACGCGCAAGCCGTGCTCGCCAGCCGGACGATGTACGAATTCGACAATGTTGTGACCGCGCCGCTGCACGGTTTTCGCGACACCCACGACTACTACACCCAGGCGACGATCCGCCCGAAGCTCGGCGAAATCGCCGTCCCCACGCTCATTCTGAATGCGCGCAACGATCCGTTCCTGCCTGGCCGCGCGCTGCCCGCTCGCCACGAAGTGAGCGCCGCGGTCGAGCTCGATCAGCCCGCGCACGGCGGCCACGTCGGTTTCATGACCGGACCGTTCCCCGGCCGCAGCGACTGGCTTTCGCAGCGCGTGTTCACTTATCTCTCGCCTTTCATCTCTCATGGATGACATCGTCAAACAGGCGCTCGCGCGCTGGCCCAACGTCCCGCATTGCACGGGCTGGCTGCTGCTCGACGCACGCGGCAACTGGCGCATGCGCGACGAGGCCGCCCAGGCGCAGAACGCCCCCGGCACGGCGATCCGCCACGAAGCGCTGCTCGGCTTCATCAACCGCAATTACGAGCACGACGAACAGGGCCAGTGGTACTTCCAGAACGGGCCGCAGCGCGTGTACATCGAGCTCGAATACACGCCGTGGATCGTGCGCCTCGCCGCGGGTCATGACAGCGGCGACGACGCGTTGACGCTCACCGATCAGGGCGGTCAGGCGTTCGAGCCCGTGGCCGTCTACCTCGACGAAGCCGGCAGCGTGATCTTCGCCGACGCGGGCACGCCGCCGCGCGCGGCGCTGCTGCACGACCACGACCTCGATCTCTTCACCGACCACGCGACGCTCGCGGACGACGCCCACAGCGGTACGTTCCACTGGCGCGCCGGCACCGCGCTGCCGCTGCAGCCGGTGAAGCGCGCCGAGGTGAGCGCGCGCTTTGCCTTCGTGACGAGCCCGGCGCGCGCCGAGCGCGACGCGCAGGCCGCGCAGCAAGGCGCGAGCAGCACGCCGCCGGCCTCCGCGGACTGAGCGCCGCCTCAGCCGCGGCCCTCGTCCTTCTCGTCCTGGCGCTCCTGCTGGTAGCGCGCCTCGAAGTCGTGCAGACGCGCTTCGATCGTCGACAGGTCGTAGTAGCCCACCGATTTCATGTCGCGCGCCTCCTTGAGCTGACGGATGGCCGAGGGCCAGGCGCCGTCGAGCGCCAGCTTCTCCGCCATCGCCCGATGCTGGGTGAGCGCGTCGCCGAGTCCGGCGCTCGCCTGCGCCAGATAGAGCCACCATGCGTCCTGCTGCGGTTCGGCCTCGGTTTCGCTGCGCGCGAGCGTCTGCGCCTCCTTGAAGCGCCGCGCCGCGATCAGCGCCTGCAGCAGCGCATCGGTGGCCGCGTGTGACCCTGGCCACGCCTGGTGCGCGGCCAGGGCCTGCCGCACGGCGTCGTCGGTGCGGCCCGCGCGGCGCGCGATGTCCGCGGCGAGCACGTCGAGGCTCGGCGAGTTGCGCGTCTTGCTGCCATCTGCCGCCTCGAACTGCGCGAACGCCGCGCGAGAGTTCGCTAGCGACGCCGTGGCGTCGTCGTAGCGCTCCAGCAGCATCTGCGCGTAGGCAATGCCATACCAGTTCGCGGCGACGTTGAGCGCCGTGCGGTCCTCGAGCTCCGAGCGCAAGCGCGAAACCTCGTCGATGTACTCGTTGCGCGTGCGGTCCTGAAGCACCCGCACGCGTGCGCGCACGAAACCGTACTCGGGCGCCTGGCGCGGCTGCCGGTAAGCGGCGCGGCGCGCGCGGTCCTGCATGTCGGCGATGCGCTCGCCGGTGAGCGGGTGCGTGCGCGCGTAGGCCGGCACGCCCGTGTCTTCCATCGAATCGCGCTCGAGCCGCTCGAAAAACGCCACCATGCCCCACGGGTCGTAGCCCGCCCCCGTAAGCAGCTGGAAGCCCACGCGATCGGCCTCGTGCTCCGCAGCGCGCGAGAAACGCAACTGGCTGTCCACGGCATACGCCTGGCTGCCGAGCGCAATCCCGGCGCCGAGATCGCCGCTATGCGCGAGCACGCCCGCGAGAATGCCGAACAGCACGCCGGCCAGCGCGGCCAGGCCCGTGCGCTCGCTCTGCGAAAGCATGCGTGCGATGTGCCGCTGCAAGACGTGGCCCATTTCGTGACCGAGCACGGAGGCGAGCTCGGACTCCGTTTGCGTGACGACGATGAGCCCCGAATTCACGCCGATGAAGCCGCCCGGCAGCGAGAACGCGTTGATCTGGCCGTCGCGGATCGCGAACAGCTCGAAGTCGGGCCGATAGCCGCCGATGAACTGCGCGCTAGCGGCCGCGGCGAGGCGCGCGGCGACCGAATTGAGGTAGTCGCGCACGAGCCAGTCGCCGATATAGTCGGGGTCGCGGCGAATCTCGCGCATCACACGCTCGCCGATACGGCGCTCGGCCTGCGGCGTGAGCGCGCCGCCCGAGCCGTCGCCGAGGTCGGGCAGTTGCGGCACCCAGGCGGGGGCGCGCACGCTGGTATTGCCGCTCGAAGACGAGGACGCTGCGCCGGCCTGGCTCTGGGAAGAAAAGCGGCTCTGCGCACCGCCGTAAGTGCCGAACACGCCCTGCGCGATCGAGGCGGGGACGACGGGGTCCGCCGCGTCGTCGAACGGACCGCTGACGAGTGCGGGCGCCGCATTGGCTGCATTCGGTGCCGGGCCGGAGGGGGCCGGTGCGGGCTGCGTGGCGGTCGGCGGGGCCACGCCGAGCTTGAGCACGGCGGCATTCGACGCCTGCGCGTTCGCTTGCGGCGAAACCGCGAGCGACGCGCACAACCATGCAGCAAGCAGCCGTTTCAGACGCATTGATGACAGGATCGGGGAATGCGGAAAACTGGCCCGGCGGCGCGCCCGGTAAGGACCGCCCGCGCTCGCTTGCGCCAACCGATCGATTGTAGCCCGCCTTACAACTCTTGCGGCACGGCAAGACGCGTAGAAAGCGCGGCGTGCCGGACTGTTAAGATAGGTACCCCTCAAGGAAGAACCCACCATGCCTGAACTCACGCATTTCGATGCAGCCGGCGACGCCCATATGGTCGATGTCGGCGGCAAGGCAGAGACGAAGCGCATTGCGCTCGCGAGCGGCACGATCCGCATGTTGCCGGAAACCTTCGCGCTGATCCGCGACGGCCACGCGAAAAAAGGCGATGTGATCGGCGTTGCGCGCATCGCCGCGATCCAGGGGGCGAAGCGCACGTCAGATCTGATTCCGCTGTGCCATCCGCTCGCGATCACGCGCGTGAAAGTGGACTTCGCGCTCGACGAAGCGCTGCCCGGGGTTCACTGCACGGCGCAGGTGGAAACGCTCGGCCGCACGGGCGTGGAGATGGAAGCGCTGACCGCCGTGCAGGTCGGACTGCTGACCGTCTACGACATGTGCAAGGCCGTGGACCGCGGCATGACGATCACCGATGTGCGCGTGCTGGAAAAGCACGGCGGGAAGTCGGGGGATTGGGTCGCGGAGCGCTGACGCCATGACGCTCGACGAACTGCTCGCGCAGGTTCTGGCCTTCCGCGACGAGCGCGACTGGAAGCAGTTTCACACGTTGCGCAACCTGATCGTCTCCACCAGTATCGAGGCAGGCGAGCTGCTGGAAACGGTCCAGTGGAAGACCGATGCGCAGATCGACGCACAGCTCGCCGATCCCGCGCAACTCACGCATCTCAGGCACGAATGCGCGGATGTGTTCATCTACCTCTTGCTGGTCGCGCATACCGCCGGGATCGATCTGGTCGATGCGGCAGCGGAAAAGCTCGAGCTGAACGCGCAGCGCTATCCCGTGGAGAAGGCAAAAGGCAGCGCCGCGAAATACTCCGAGCTTTGAGGCTCATTCGTCCGAATCGTCCTCGTCGTCCTGTTCGACCGACTTCGCCGGCATCCCGTATTTCTTGACGAGTTGCGCCTTGAAGTCGGCGAGCGTGGGCTGCTCGTCGAGCAGGCCATAGAGCGAAGCGAGTTGCGTCTGCCAGTCGTGCAGCTCCGTGGCGAAGATGCGCAGGCGCTCCACCGTATCGAATGCGCCCGCCGTATCGCCGTCCAGCGCCTGCAAGACCGCGTAGCGGCGCAGCACCGTCTCGCCGGGCAGCAGCGCGATGGCGCGCTGATGCGCGTAGAGCTTGCTCGGCAGGCTCGCGGCGTTCAGCGGCAACAGCGTGGCCATGCCGTAGTCGCCCCACGCGCCGAACAGGCGCGAAGGATCGTCGCCGTAGTCGCGCGCCGGGTGCTGTCCGTAATACAGCACCTCGGCGCGGTTGTAGTCGCGCAGCACCGGGTACAGCGCCGCGACGCCGCCGAACACGACCACCGCATACACGCCGAGCGAGACGCGCGACGGCACGACTCGCAGCGGCTTCGTCTCCAGCAGACCGAACACGAACATCGCCGGCAGCAGGAAGAACATGTACTGCTGCGGATATTCGACGAGCGCATGCATGACGAGCACGCCGATCAGCATGTAGCCGAACACGCGCTCGGCGGTGTGCGGCGCGCGCAGCCCGCGCACGAACCACGCAATGAGCCCGATCACGACGATGGCAAGACCGACGAGGCCGGTCTTCGCGAGCAGGTCGAGGAAGATGTCGTGCGCGTTGTTGGCGATCTCGACGCCGCCAAGCGAGCGCGCCAGCTCGAACTGGTGCACCGGGAAATCGCCCCAGCCGACGCCCAGCACCGGATGCGACTTGAACATCGTCCAGCCGTAGCGCCACAGTGCGAGGCGCGGCGCGATCTGGCTGGCGTCCTTCATGCGCTCGGCGGCCGACTGCGCAAGGTCGAGGCCGTAGTGGACGTTGGCCCAGCGCACGAACGCATTCATGCCGAAGAAAATCAGCACGAGCACGACCGGGATGACCCAGGCGCGCACGCCGCCGGCCTTGCGGCCCGAGCCCGCTGCCGATCCGAGGCCTTGCGCACCCGCACCACGTCCCTCGTCGGCTTCGCTGCGGCAGCCCGCGAGCGCGATCCACAGACCCGCGACGAAAATCACGCCCATCTGCAGCCACGGCCCGCGCGACACGGTGAGCGCGAGACCGCCCGAATAGATCGCGGTCAACACGCCCCAGAGCAGGATGTTCAGACGCCGCGTGAGCACGAGGTACATCGCACCCGCCATCGCGAAGGCGATATAGGTGGCCAGGTGATTGGCCTGCGCCATGTTGCCGAACGGCCGGCGCTCGACGGTAATGTTGTACGCCACCACGAGCGGCGTGACCTTCGTCTCCAGGTGAAAGAGCTGGATCACCTGGGTGAACACGGCGAAGAGGCCGCCGAACTGCAGCGCGAACGCCCCCCACACGAGTGCGGACTGCATGAGGCGCGCGCGCGTGATGGTGTAGCCGGCGTGCGTCGCGAGGAACGCGGCGAGCAGATAACCGGCGCCGAGCCAGTTCATCGAAGGCTCGGCGAGCGGCAGCGCGAAGGTCTGCACGATCAGCACCAGACCAAAGAAAAACGGCACGAGCGCGACCGTGGGCGACGCGAAGCCCTCGCCCGTGCGCGCCGGACGAACGAGCAGCAACGCGGCGGCGCCCATCAGCACATAAAGTGTCAGTGCAACGAATTCCGCGTAGAAAGTCGGAATCGGATAGGTGTGGTTGACGACCGCATAGGGCAGCGTCAACGCGAGGGCCAGCAAGACGAACGTAAGGTAACGCGCAAAATTGGAAGGCATGGTTGGGCGGGGGCGTTCAGCAACGGGGCACTATACAAAACTTTTCCCCCGCTGTGCGGTTGCGGCCGGTTGGCTCGCATCGGCGTGCGCTGCGCGAATGCGCTCGAAGGCGCTCACCGTTGCCCCCGCACCTGTGCGCAAACCTTATGCGCGGCACTCCGGCGGCGCGAGATTGCCCGCCAGCGTGGCGGCGTCCGCCGGCGACGGGCCCGTGCCGGGCGCGCCCAGCGACGAAGCCGTCTTGCCGGCAGCGAAGCACTCCCACGTGAGCGTGCCGCCCTGCACGCCGCCCTGCGCGAGCGCGACACGCGCGGTGGGCTGATCGGCGTTGTCGGGCACCGAAGGCACGAGCACGATGGTGTTGCTGCCCACCGGCGCCACACGCGAGGTGAAAGCAACCGTGATCTGGCCGGTCGTATCGTCGATATGCAGCGACTGCACGTTGCGGGTGGCGGGCGGCACCGTGTAGCCCGCGCCGAAGGCGTTGCCGCTCGCGGCGTTCTCCGCCACGGCAAGGCGTGCGGAAGACGCGAGCGAAAGGCCCTCGCCCACGCGGCTGCGGGCGAGGTAATCCTGGTACGCGGGAATGGCGTAGGCGGCGATCACACCGACGATCGCGAGCACGATCATCAGTTCGATCAGTGTGAAGCCGCGCGCGGTCCAGCGCGCGGCAACGCCAGCGAGACGCGACAGTCTGGCTGCAAAACACGCGCAGCCGTTGCGCGGCGGCGGGCTCATGGGAAGGGCGGATACGGTCATCGTCAGGGCTCCTGAAACAAGAAACGCCTGCTCACAGTCGTGAACAGGCGTCTTGATCGTATCGGCGGCCCGCTTTGCGCAGCAGTCGGCCGGATGGCCCAGGCGCTATGGCACAGCCCTGCGCGCTCAGTGCGACTGCGGCCCCTGCGCCTGGCTGCGCCGCGCGTTGCGGCGCCTGAGCCACGACCCGAGCGCGACGACGAACACGGCCCCCGCCGCGCTCATGCCGTATTCGGCCGCGGGCGTATCGAGCAGCGGCCAGCGGTCGCCGGCGGGGTCGTTGATGATGAGCCCGCCCGCGATCCAGCCGAGCAGCGCCGCGCCGAGCGTCACGATCACCGGGTAGCGGTCGAGCAGCTTGAGCACGAGCTGACTGCCCCACACGATGAGCGGAATGCTCACCATCAGCCCGAAGATCACGAGCGCGATGCGATGGCGCGGATCGGCCGCTTCGGCAGCGCCCGCAATCGCGACCACGTTGTCGAGGCTCATCACCGCATCGGCGACGATGATCGTCTTGATTGCGCCCATCAGCTGCTCGGCAGGCTTCACGTTGGCGTGCTCGAGTTGACTGGGCGCGAGCAGCCGAACGCCGATCCACAGCAACAGCAGGCCGCCTGTGAACTTGAGGAACGGCACGTTGAGCAGCACCACGGCGAACGCGATCAGCACCACGCGCAGCGCGATCGCGCCGGCGGTGCCCCACAGGATGCCGCGCATGCGCTGCTGCGCAGGCAGATCGCGGCAGGCGAGCGCGATCACCACGGCGTTGTCGCCGCCGAGCAGGATGTCGATGACGATGATCTGGATGACAGCGCCCCAATGGAGCGTCGCGAAAAACTCGAGCATGGAGACGAAGACTCAGCCGTGACTCAGGATGGGCGGCTCAAGCGGCGAGCCAAATAAAAAAGCGAGGAGGCCATGACTGGCTCCCTCGCTTTTGTTCGGAAACCTCGTGAAAGGATTCCGCAAGCATATCAAAAAACGCCGGCCGCCCGCGCATACATGATGCACGAGTGGCGGCGCATTTCGAATTTACAGCATCGCCTTCAGCAGACGACCCATTTCCGACGGGTTGCGCGTCACCTTGATGCCGCACGCGTCCATGATTTCCAGCTTCGCGTCGGCCGTATCCGCACCGCCCGAGATCAGCGCGCCGGCGTGGCCCATGCGCTTGCCCGGAGGCGCCGTGACGCCCGCGATGAAGCCAACCACCGGCTTCTTCATGTTGTCCTTGATCCACTCGGCGGCGTTCGCTTCGTCCGGACCGCCGATTTCGCCGATCATGATCACGGCGTCCGTATCCGGATCGTCGTTGAACATCTTCATGACGTCGATGTGCTTCAGACCGTTGATCGGGTCGCCGCCGATACCGACTGCCGACGACTGGCCGAGGCCGATCGCGGTCAGCTGGGCAACCGCCTCATACGTCAGCGTGCCCGAACGCGACACGACGCCGATGCGGCCCTTGCGGTGGATGTGACCCGGCATGATGCCGATCTTCAGCTCGTCCGGCGTGATCGTGCCGGGGCAGTTCGGGCCGAGGAGCAGCGTCTTGCGGCCTTCGCGGCGCATACGGTCCTTGACTTCGATCATGTCGCGGACGGGAATGCCTTCCGTGATACAGATCGCGAGATCGAGGTCGGCCTCGACGGCTTCCCAGATCGCAGCGGCAGCGCCTGCCGGCGGCACGTAGATGACCGAAACGGTCGCGCCGGTGGCGTCCTTTGCTTCACGCACGTTCGCGTAGATAGGAATGCCTTCGAAATCTTCGCCGGCCTTCTTCGGGTTCACGCCAGCGACGAACGCTTCGCGGCCGTTTGCGTACTCACGGCACGCGCGGGTATGGAACTGACCGGTCTTGCCGGTAATGCCCTGCGTGATGACCTTGGTGTCTTTGTTGATCAGAATCGACATGTATTGACCTCTTTTCGTTTGGCGTCGCGCGTCGCGTCATCCGCGCCTTGCGTTGCGGATTTCGCGCCGGCACGCCGCCATTCGTGTCCGGTGAAAATTACTTGCCTTCGGCAGCCGCGACGACCTTCTGCGCGGCTTCTTCCATGCTGTCTGCCGAGATGATCGGCAGGCCCGATTCGGCCAGCATCTTCTTGCCGAGGTCCTCGTTCGTGCCCTTCATGCGCACGACGAGCGGCACGTTCAGGTTCACGGCCTTCGAACCAGCGATCACGCCTTCTGCGATCACGTCGCAGCGCATGATGCCGCCGAAGATGTTCACGAGGATCGCCTTCAGGCCCGGGTTCTTGAGCATGAGCTTGAACGCTTCGGTGACCTTCTCGGTCGTGGCGCCACCGCCCACGTCGAGGAAGTTGGCCGGCTCGCCGCCGAACAGCTTGATGGTGTCCATCGTCGCCATGGCGAGGCCTGCGCCGTTCACGAGACAGCCGATGTTGCCGTCGAGCGAGATGTACGCGAGGTCGAACTTCGAGGCTTCGATTTCGGCCGGATCTTCTTCGTCCAGGTCGCGGTAAGCGACGATTTCCGGATGACGGGACAGCGCGTTGGAGTCGAAGTTGAACTTCGCGTCGAGCGCGATGACCTTGCCGTCGCCGGAGACGTTCAGCGGGTTGATTTCAGCCAGCGAAGCGTCGGTTTCCCAGAATGCCTTGTACAGGCCTTGCAGGATGGCGCGGGCTTGCGGAATCGAAGCAGCCGGCACGCCGATCTTCGCGGCGAGGTCGTCGGCCTGGGCGTCGAGCAGACCCGTCGACGGCTCGACGATGACCTTGTGGATCAGTTCCGGGTGCTTTTCGGCGACTTCTTCGATGTCCATGCCGCCTTCGCTCGAACCCATCAGAACGATCTTTTGCGACACGCGATCAACGACGAGGCTGACATACAGTTCCTGCTTGATGTCGGCGCCTTCTTCGATCAGCAGACGGTTGACCTTCTGGCCTTCCGGACCGGTCTGGTGCGTGACGAGCTGCATGCCGAGGATCTGGTTCGCGTATTCGCGGACTTGCTCGATCGTCTTGGCCACCTTCACGCCACCGCCCTTGCCGCGGCCGCCAGCGTGGATCTGCGCCTTGACGACCCAAACCGGACCGCCCAGCTCTTGAGCGGCCTTGACCGCGTCATCCACCGAAAACACCGGGATGCCGCGCGGGACCGCGACTCCGAATTTCCGCAGGATTTCCTTACCCTGGTACTCGTGAATCTTCATGCGTGATTCCTTCAGTCTGAGAGTTGGAGTGAACTTCGATTCCGCTGTTGTTATTCATGCGAGACGGCGTCGGCCCTGCCCTCTTGGCCCGGGCTCCGGCTGTCGCGCACGCTGGGGGTTTCCGCGCCGCGTGCGATTGAACGCGGCACATGGCCATACCAGCGCGGATAAAACTGCTTCACCGCCTCCCCGTCGAACCGCAGCGCATGGCAGCGGCCAAGCTGGAAGGGCGGCTTTTCACCGGCGGCCTCATTGCCTCCGGCGGTCTTGCCGAGTTCCGGTCCGGGCGCTTCGCCCGGCGAGCCATTCGATGTGTCCCACACTGCCCCGACGAACGCCTGGATCGCAGCGGTCGGCAAAACGCCCAACATTTCTGTGAGGTGTGTGCAGCCGACCGTGCCGGCGAGGAGCCGGCCCGCTTCACGGCGGAAATTGTCGAGGAGATTGAGCCCGATAAGGGCCCGATAGGCGGGATTGGCGTTCTGGCACTGACCGTCGTAAGGCACCCAGTCGGACGACGCTTCGGCGTCGACGACGTTGAGCTTGCGATCGATCGTAATGCGCAGCCAGAGTTCATGGATCGGCAGACCATTGGGCCGGACACCGGCGGCGAGCGGCACGTCGCGTGGCTTGTGGTCGGTCAGGCACGCGTCGATGTCCCACAGGCCGTCTTCGCGCTCATAGGCAACCGCCCGGATGGCGCGCTGATGGCGCAACTGGCGGGGCACGGGCGGAGAAAGCGGCATGCTAAAGGTAAGACCGGATTGGAAAACCTCGTGATTTTAACATACCGGGTATTTGAGACAGCCGCGAACACACAGGCCGGGCGGGGACTTGCCTGCGTGGATTTTTCGAGACGGCCGGCTCAGTTGTCGGACCAGTCTTCGTCGATTCCCTTGAGGATCTTGCCGATGATCGACATCGAGAAGCCGCGCGCCGCGAGAAAGCGCGCCTGACGCGCGCGCTCGGCAGGCGTCTCTGGCAACTGGCCGTACTTCTTCTGCCAGACCGTGCGGGCACGCACGAGCTCGGTCTCGCGCAGTTGCGAGCTCACCTCTTCGATGAGCGCTTCGCCCACCGCATGGCGCTTGAGTTCGCTGACGATACGCCCCGCCCCCACGCGCGACGCGCGCCGGTGCACGACGCTTTCGGCAAAGCGCGCGTCGGAGAGCCAGCCCTCGCGTTCGAGCGAGTCGAGCAGCACTTCGAGTGCGTCGGCGTCCTCGGTGTACGGCATGAGCTTGCGCGAGAGCTCGGCGCGGCTGTATTCGCGGCGCGATAGATAGCCGAGCGCGCGGCCCTTGAGGGAGCGCTCGGGGCGCTGCTTCGCCGTGGACGACTTTTCGCGCTCGCTGGCGCGTGCGGCGCGGCTGGCCGAGCTGCGCTCGTATTGGTCGCCTTGCGGTGCGCTGGATTCGCGCGCCGTTTCGAGAGGCGCGCGACGCGATCGCTTGAATGTTGGTTCGGACAGCGGCTCTGGCGGCAGGTTTGCCGCCGCTTCATCCGCCCCGTCGAAGAAAGCCTCGAACGGGACTTCGAAGACCGCGCCGCCATCGTCGCTGAGATCGGTGGGCGAGGAAAACGCGGCGCCAGAATGCGCAAAGCCGCGATCGCCCGGCTGGGCGTCGCGGCTCAAATGGCTTGAGCGGCTCGTGCGCGAGTCGGCAGGCTTGTCGGCGGAGCGCCGCTCGGCGCCCCTGTCCGCAGGCGAACCCGCTCGCGGGTTAGCCTGCTCGCCGGAAGGCGAGGACGTGGGTGACCCGCCCTTGCGCATCAACTTGCCTTATCTACGAGAGCCTGGTGGACTTACTCTTCGTCAGCGACTTCGACTTCGCCGGAATCCTTGACGCCGTCCGGCATCGTGCTCACGCCAAGCGATTCGCGGATGCGGTTTTCGATCTCGCGAGCAATGTCCGCGTTCTCGCGCAGGAATTCGCGTGCGTTGTCCTTGCCCTGGCCAATGCGCTCGCCGTTGTAGCTGTACCACGCACCCGCCTTGTCGACGATCTTGGCCTGCACGCCGAGGTCGACGATTTCGCCCTGACGCGAGATGCCCTCGCCGTAGAGAATGTCGAACACGGCTTCGCGGAACGGTGGCGAGACCTTGTTCTTCACGACCTTCACACGCGTTTCGCTGCCGATCACTTCGTCGTTCTTCTTGATCGAACCGATGCGGCGAATGTCCAGACGCACCGACGAGTAGAACTTGAGCGCGTTGCCGCCCGTGGTGGTTTCCGGGTTGCCGAACATCACACCGATCTTCATGCGGATCTGGTTGATGAAGATCACCATGCAGTTCGTCTTCTTGATCGTGCCGGTGAGCTTGCGCAGCGCCTGCGACATCAGACGCGCCTGCAGACCCGGCAGCGAGTCGCCCATTTCGCCTTCGATTTCGGCCTTCGGCACGAGCGCCGCGACCGAGTCGATCACGATCATGTCGATCGAGCCCGAGCGCACCAGCGCGTCGGTGATTTCGAGCGCCTGCTCACCCGTGTCCGGCTGCGAGATGAGCAGTTCGGGCACGTTCACGCCGAGCTTGGCGGCGTATTGCACGTCGAGCGCGTGTTCCGCGTCGATGAACGCCGCCGTGCCGCCGAGCTTTTGCATTTCGGCGATCACCTGCAGCGTGAGCGTGGTCTTGCCCGACGATTCCGGACCGTAGATCTCGACCACCCGGCCGCGCGGCAGACCGCCCACGCCGAGTGCGATGTCGAGGCCGAGCGAACCGGTGGAGACTACCTGGATGTCCTCGACCGCTTCGCCGTCGCCGAGTCGCATGATCGACCCTTTGCCGAACTGCTTTTCGATCTGCGCGAGCGCGGCGGCCAGCGCCTTGCTCTTTTCAGCAGTCAGCCCAGCCGAGCCTTTCTTGCTATCTTCCATGAATCGTCCTTTGCTATGATGAACGGCGTCTCGTGACCTTGCGCACGCCTCATTCGGGCTAATGCACACGAACGCAGACACTGTATAAAAAAACAGTGGTTTTGGCAAGCCTTTCTGGCGATCCAGAACCGCGAATTTCGGGAGACCGCCGCGCGTCGCCTGGCCGCGCCTTCAAGGACGCGGCGCGGCGCGGGTGTTACGAGCCTGACTACGAGGTCAAAACGCCTCGAAGGCGACGCTGGCGCAACATGCGAATCCTCATTGCCGAAGACGACAGCATACTCGCGGACGGGCTCGTGAGATCACTCCGCCAATCAGGCTATGCCGTTGATCACGTGCGTAGCGGCGTGGATGCCGATACCGCCTTGTCGATGCAGTCGTTCGACCTCCTGATCCTCGATCTGGGCCTGCCGAAAATGCCGGGCCTCGAGGTGCTGCGCCGTTTGCGCGCGCGCAATTCCAACCTGCCCGTGCTGATCCTCACCGCCGCCGACAGCGTGGACGAGCGCGTCAAAGGCCTCGACCTCGGTGCCGACGACTACATGGCCAAGCCCTTCGCGCTCAACGAGCTCGAAGCGCGCGTGCGTGCGCTCACGCGGCGCGGTGCGGGCGGCGGCCCGACCGTCGTGCGGCATGGCGCGCTGGCGTTCGACCAGGTGGGGCGCATTGCGCGCATCAACGACCAGGTGCTCGACCTTTCCGCGCGCGAACTGGGCGTGCTCGAAGTGCTGCTGCAGCGGCTCGGGCGGCTCGTTTCGAAGGAGCAGCTCGTCGACCACCTGTGCGAATGGGGCGAGGAAGTCAGCAACAACGCCATCGAAGTCTACGTGCACCGGCTGCGCAAGAAAATCGAAGCGGGCGGCGTGCGCATCGTGACCGTGCGCGGGCTCGGCTACTGCCTCGAAAAGGAGGCGAAGGACACGCAGGCCGGCGCAAGCCAGACACCCGCCGGCACGCCCGACGCCGCGCCGGCGATGCCCGCCAGCCACTACTTCAAGTAGGCGGGATCGACGATGGCCGGGCGTCCTCCCATCGCGCGCGCCGTGCCGCCCAAGGGCGCCGCAGGCGTGGCCGGTTCGGCCGGCGACAGCGCCCCGGGCGCGACCGCATTCGCGGCCGATGCCCTCGACGACGACGCGCGCGACGCCCGCTACGCCAATCCGTTCGCCCCGCCCGACGAAGCCGAAGCCGCCGCCGAGGCGCGCCCGCGCTCGCTCTTCGGCGAGATTCTCGACTGGATGCTCGCGCCGCTGCTGCTGCTCTGGCCGATGAGCATCGCGGTCACGTATCTCGTGGCGAAGTCGATCGCCAATGGCCCCTTCGACCGCGCGCTCGAGACCGACGCCTATGTGCTCGCGCGCCAGATCCAGCCGGTGAACGGCGTGGCCGAGCTGACGCTGCCCGCCTCCACGCGCGACTTCCTGCGCGCCGATAACGTCGACAGCGTGTTCTATCAGGTGCTCGGCAGCCGCGGCGAGCTGATCGGCGGCGATCGCGACATGCCGCTGCCGCACGACGACGACCGCCCGCCGCCGGGCCTCGTCGAGTTCCGCGACGACACGCTGCATGGCATCGACATCCGCGTCGCCTACACGACGGTGGAGCCGAAGCATCCCGGCGCCGACGACCGGCAAGGTCAACCCGTGCTCGTGCAGGTCGCGGAAACGCTCGACAAGCGCCGCCAGCTCGCCAACGACATCATCAAGGGCGTGATCCTGCCGCAGTTCGTGATCTTGCCGCTCGCGATCCTGCTCGTGTGGTTCGGCCTCTCGCGCGGCCTCGCGCCCCTGCACGCGCTGCAGTCGAACATCCGCATGCGTCGGCCCGACGATCT
The DNA here is from genome assembly GCF_040965595.1 of Paraburkholderia sp. EG287B. NCBI lineage: Bacteria > Pseudomonadati > Pseudomonadota > Betaproteobacteria > Burkholderiales > Burkholderiaceae > Paraburkholderia > Paraburkholderia sp. EG287B. The sequence goes on along the minus strand of NZ_JBFRCG010000005.1, from coordinate 155,050 downwards.
ATCCCCGCTCGAAGCGCGCCGCGCGCCGCCCGAAATCGAGCCGCTCGTCACCTCGTTCAACGACCTGCTCACGCGGCTCGAACAGAACATGGAGCTGCAAAAGCGCTTCATCGCCGACGCCGCGCATCAGATGAAAACGCCGCTCGCGGGCCTGCGCACCCAGGCCGAGCTCGCGCTGCGCCAGAACGCGCCCGCCGAAGTGCACCGCTCGCTCGAGCAGATCGCGACGAGCTCCGAGCACGCCGCGCGGCTCGTCACGCAGCTGCTCGCGCTCGCGCGCGCGGAAAACCGCATGTCCGGACAGGTCTTCACGCCCGTGGACGTGGCCGACGTGGCACGCCACGCCGTGCGCGACTGGGTGCAGCCGGCGCTCGCCAAACAGATGGACCTCGGCTACGAAGGCCCCGAAACGGCCTGCGACAGCGAGGAAGACGATGGCGAAGCGGCGGCGCGCATCGAAGTGGACGGCAACCCGGTGATGCTGCGCGAGATGCTCTCGAACCTCATCGACAACGCGATCCGCTATACGCCCGCGGGCGGACGCATCACCGTGCGCGTGCGGCCCGAGCCCGCGGCGGGCGCGGTCCATCTCGAGGTGGAAGACACCGGCATGGGCATTCCGTCCGCCGAGCGCGAGCGCGTGCTCGAGCGCTTCTACCGCATTCTCGGGCGCGACGGCGAAGGCAGCGGGCTCGGGCTCGCGATCGTGCGCGAGATCGCCACGATGCACGGCGGCACGCTCGCCATCGAGGATCACGTCTATCAAGACGCGCCGCGCCTCGCCGGCACGCTCGTGCGCGTGACGCTGCGGCTGCGCGCGCACGCCTGAGCGGCATCGACGGCGCTTTCACGGCGAAATCACTGCGAAACTGACAGATCGCGTCAGAAACCGGGATGGGACTTACCCTTATCCGATCCGCGGCACGGGAATCAAAGAGCGAACTTTAGAAGATGTTCAAATCGACATGCGCGATTTTGCCTGCGTATTCGCGAACATAACCGATTAAACCCCACTCCGATACGTCACTCGGAAACCCACACGCGCGTCAGAAGCCCGTAAGTTTCCATTCCAATAATGCTCCGCAGGACCGCGGGTCTACGAATCGCCTGCCCGACGGACCACACGCATATCAATACTGGAGACATCTATGGCAACCGTTGGCGGACAAGTCTCGCACGCGCCGATGACCAGCGACGAAAAACGCGTGATCTTCGCGTCGTCGCTCGGCACCGTGTTCGAGTGGTACGACTTTTACCTGGCCGGATCGCTCGCGGCCTTCATCAGCAAGAGCTTCTTTTCCGGCGTCAATCCCACGGCCGGCTTCATCTTCACGCTGCTCGGCTTCGCCGCCGGCTTTGCCGTGCGTCCGTTCGGCGCGATCGTGTTCGGGCGCCTCGGCGACCTCGTGGGCCGCAAGCACACGTTCCTCGTCACGATCGTCATCATGGGTATCTCGACCTTCGTGGTCGGTTTCCTGCCCGGCTACGCGTCGATCGGCATTGCCTCGCCGGTGATCTTCATCGGCATGCGTCTGCTGCAGGGTCTCGCGCTCGGCGGCGAGTACGGCGGCGCCGCGACCTACGTCGCGGAACACGCGCCGCCCGGACGCCGCGGCTTCTACACCTCGTGGATCCAGACGACCGCCACGCTCGGCCTGTTCCTCTCGCTGCTCGTGATCCTCGGCGTGCGCACGTTCGTTGGCGAGGAACAGTTCGCCGCGTGGGCCTGGCGCATTCCGTTCATCGCCTCGATCCTGCTGCTCGCCGTTTCGGTATGGATCCGTCTGCAGCTCGACGAATCGCCGGCGTTCAAGCGCATCAAGGCGGAAGGCAAGGTCTCGAAGGCGCCGATCAAGGAAGCGTTCGGCCAGTGGAAGAACCTCAAGGTCGTGCTGCTCGCCCTCTTCGGCCTCACGGCCGGCCAGGCCGTGGTCTGGTACACGGGCCAGTTCTACGCGCTGTTCTTCCTCACGCAAACGCTCAAGGTCGACGGCTCGAGCGCCAACATCCTGATCGCGCTGGCGCTGTTGATCGGCACGCCGTGCTTCCTGTTCTTCGGCGCGCTGTCGGACAAGATCGGCCGCAAGCCCATCATCATGGCTGGCTGCCTGATCGCGGCGCTCACCTACTTCCCGATCTTCAAGGCAATCACGCACTATGCGAACCCGGCGCTCGAAGCCGCCACGCAGCGCGCGCCGATCGTCGTGATCGCGGATCCGGCCGAATGCTCGTTCCAGTTCAACCCGGTCGGCACCTCGAAGTTCACGAGCTCGTGCGACATCGCCAAGAGCGCGCTTTCGAAGGCCGGCCTGAACTACGACAACGTGGCCGCCCCGGCAGGCACGCGCGCGCAGATCAAGGTGGGCGACACGACCATCGACACGTTCGACGGGCGGGCGCCTGGCGCCAAGGAAGCCGGCGCGCTGTTCGAGAAGACGCTCGCGGCCACACTGAAAGCGGCGGGCTATCCGCTCAAGGCCGACCCCGCGCAGCTCAACTGGCCGATGACGGTGGTGATGCTCACGATCCTCGTGATCTTCGTGACCATGGTGTACGGGCCGATCGCGGCGATGCTGGTGGAGATGTTCCCGACCCGCATCCGCTACACCTCGATGTCGCTGCCCTATCACATCGGCAACGGCTGGTTCGGCGGCTTCCTGCCGGCAACGGCGTTCGCGATCGTGGCGGCGCGCGGCGATATCTACTCGGGCCTCTGGTATCCGATCATCATCGCACTGGGCACCTTCGTGATCGGCATGCTGTTCGTGAAGGAAACCAAGGACTCGGATATTTACGCGCAGGATTGAGGCTGTGAGCGGCGCCGGGCGGGGCCTCTCGCCCGGCGGCCGCCTTCCCTGCAAAAAAGATGACGAAGGGGGTTGACAGCCTGCGGCGGTGTCGCGATAATTCTCTTCTTCGGCGAATTAGCTCAGCCGGTTAGAGCGACGGAATCATAATCCGCAGGTCCGGGGTTCGAATCCCTGATTCGCCACCAGTTGCAAAAGAAAGCCGCTGTCCCACAAGGACAGCGGCTTTTTTCATTTGCGCGCGCCTGGCGAACCGAAAACCCCGAGCCCGCCAGGCCGGACAGCATTTACCTGATCTGCTTGCGCTCCCGCTTCGTTTCGTACATCGAACGATCCGCGTATTCGATCAGCGCCGTCATCTCGGTGCCGTCTTCGGGCAGGATGGCAACGCCCACGCTCACGCCGAGATCGATGCGGTGTCCTTCGAACTCGAACGGCTCGCCCACCGTGTTCACGAGCCGGCGGCTGTATGCCTCGGCGTCCCTGCGCCCCGCGATGCCGGGCAAGATCACGGCGAACTCGTCGCCGCCCACGCGCGCGGCCGTGTCCACGCGGCGGCTGTGACGCGCGATGCGCGTCGCGGTCTCGCGAATCGCCGCGTCGCCGGCGCGATGGCCGTAGCGGTCGTTGATCGGCTTGAGGCCATCCATGTCGAGATTGAGCACGCCGAGTCCGCCCGACGAGCGCACCGCGAGATCCACCGACTGGCGCAGGCGATCGTAAAAGAGCGCGCGATTGGGCAAACCGGTGAGCGCGTCATGCGTCGCGCGCAGATAGAGCTCACTCGTCTCGTGTCGCGCGGCATGGAACATCGCCGCGGCGATGAGCTCGGACATCAGCGAGAGCGTGCGGATGTCCTCGTCCTTGAAGGCGTCGACTTCGGAATTCGTGACTTTCAGAACGCCGACGGTCGTCTCGAGGTGTTTGAGCGGCGTGACGATCATCGAGCGCAGGCCGGCGCGCCGGCAGGCTTCGCGGTCCACGCGCGGATCGGTTTCGGAGTCGTCGCAGCGCAGGATCTCGCCCTCGCGCACGCACAGGCCCGAGAGGCTCGTTTCACGCGCGAGGCGCAGTCCAAGGAGGTCCGCGACATTGCCCGAGGCCGCGCGGTAGACCATGTCCTCGCCCTCGGCGAGCTCGACGACCGCGCCCTGCGCTCGCGTGAGCTGCTCGGTGCGCTCGGCCACGTAGGCCATTACGCCGCCAAGATCGAGCCCGAGCTTCGCGATGTCCGACTGCGCCTTGATGATTTCCAGCAGGGTTGCGTTGTCCAGTTGCGTGTCTTTCGCTTCGCTCTTCTTCATCGCTCAACCGTTTGCCTTGCCTTCGACTTGCTGACGGCACTGAAAGCCAAAGCGCCGTTCGATCGGCCTAAAGCATAGCAAACGTTATTGATTGCACCAGCGCAAACGTTTGACATCCGCAATTCGCTGCACTTGATGCGATTCGTTGCGAAGACACCCATTGGGCATACGCGTTCAGCGCTCGATGCGCTCGCGCGTCAGGCGCAGCAGCGCCGCCATCGCGCGGCTCGCCGCATAGGCGTCGCGTTGCGCAATCGCGTCGTACACGAGGGTGTGGTCGGGCAGCGCGGCGTTGAACACGTCGGCGCGCTTCGCATTCACGCGCAGCTGGCCTTCGAGCGTGCGCGCGATCAGCGTGCCGAGCGGCACCAGCAATTCGTTGCGGCAGGCGCCCAGTACCGCGAGATGAAAGCGCAGGTCGGCGCGCACCCATTCGTCCACGTTGCGCGCCTCGGCCATGGCCTCATGCGCGGCGGCGATCGAGGCAAGCGCATCGGCATCGTGCGCCTTCGCGGCGAGGGCTGCCGCAAACGGCTCGATCATCTCGCGCATTTCCTGGAGCTTGAGCGCGAACGCGAGCGGCGGCGCCACGCGCGCGTACCAGTCGAGCACGTCGGCATCGAGCAGGTTCCACGCTTCGCGCGCGCGCACCCGCGTGCCCACGCGCGGGCGCGACTCCACGAGCCCTTTCGAGGTGAGCGTGCGCAGCGCCTCGCGCAGCACCGTGCGGCTCACGCCGAACGTTGCCATGAGTTCGGCCTCGCGCGGCAGGACCGTCGCGGGCGGGTAGTCGCCGCGCAGGATCGCGCTGCCGAGTTCGTAGGCCACCGTGCCGTGCAGATCGCGTTGAATCGCCGTTCTCCTGGATATTGGGAAGCGTTGCGAAATAATACTATTAATAGCACTTAAAGGCGAATTTTGCAGTAGCATGTGCGCTTGAAGACGTCGCCGCTCGCGCGTGGTGCGAGCGCCGCCTTACCGCTCAAGGTCATGGAGACACCGCATGAAAATCACCAGGCTCGAAACCTTTGTCGTCCCGCCGCGCTGGCTCTTTCTGAAGATCGAAACGGACGAGGGGATCGTCGGCTGGGGCGAGCCGATCGTCGAAGGTCGCGCGCACACGGTGGCCGCGGCCGTCGACGAACTCGCCGACTATCTGATCGGCAAGGACCCGCTCCTCATCGAGGATCACTGGCAGGTGATGTATCGCGCGGGCTTCTACCGCGGCGGCCCGATCTCGATGAGCGCCATTGCCGGCGTCGATCAGGCGCTCTGGGACATCAAGGGCAAGCATCATGGCGTGCCCATTCACGCGCTGCTCGGCGGCCAGGTGCGCGACAAGATCAAGGTGTATTCGTGGATTGGCGGCGACCGTCCGAGCGACGTCGCCAACAACGCGCGCGCCGTGGTCGAGCGCGGCTTCAAGGCCGTGAAGATGAACGGCTCGGAAGAGCTGCAGATCATCGACACCTTCGATAAGGTCCAGGGCGTCATCAACAACGTCGCGGCCGTGCGCGAGGCCGTGGGCCCGAACGTCGGCATCGGCGTGGACTTCCATGGCCGCGTGCACAAGCCCATGGCCAAGGTGCTCGCCAAGGAACTCGATCCGTTCAAGCTGATGTTCATCGAAGAGCCCGTGCTCTCCGAAAACGTCGAGGCGCTGCGCGACATCGTCAACCAGACCAGCACGCCGATCGCGCTGGGCGAGCGTCTGTATTCGCGCTGGGATTTCAAGCACATTCTCGCGGGCGGCTACGTGGACATCATCCAGCCCGACGCCTCGCACGCGGGCGGCATCACCGAGTGCCGCAAGATCGCCGCGATGGCCGAAGCCTATGACGTCGCGCTCGCGCTGCACTGCCCGCTCGGGCCGATCGCGCTCGCCACCTGCCTGCAGATCGACGCGGTGAGCTACAACGCGTTCATCCAGGAGCAGAGCCTCGGCATCCACTACAACAAGGGCAACGACCTGCTCGACTACATCAGGAATCCCGAAGTCTTCAAGTACGAAGACGGCTTCGTCTCGATTCCGCAGGGCCCGGGTCTCGGCATCGACGTGAACGAGGAGAAGGTGCGGGAGATGGCGAAGACGGGTCACCGCTGGCGCAATCCGGTGTGGCGTCACGAGGATGGCAGCGTCGCCGAATGGTGATGCGCAAATGAACGCCGAAACGCGCGGCGCGCAGCGTGCCGTGACACGCTGGCCATCGCGCGTTTCGGCGAAGTAACGTTTCGCGTGGCTTTGCGCGCCCAGGCGCGCTCGCTCGCGAGACGCGCGCACGGCCTATGTCGTTTGCGCACACAGCCAGTTCATGGAAAGCCGCGCCGCGCAAGGCGCGACCGTCATCGAACGCACGCGCCGAGCGCGAACGCCCCCCACTGGCCTGCTCCTTGCTGATTCCTTTGCAACCCAACCTCGGTGTTGCAAGGGACTCCATGGACGCGTCGCTTCCCGACTATCTGATCCGCGAACAAGCCGCCGTCGGCGCACTCGTCGCCTTCGGCTTCCTGCGCGTGCTCGCTGCCGCAATCGCCTGCACGCGCGGCTGGCGCATTCGCTGGATCGAGTACGCCGCGATCGGCGCCGCGGCGCTGTGGTGCGCGCCGCAGCTGATCGCGCTGATCGCCAATCCAGCGTCCGTGGCCGCACTCGCGGAACTCGAAGGCAATGCCACGGGCTGCGCCCTCGCCCTCTTCTTCTCACCGATCTTGAGTCACCGGCTCGGCTACGAATAAGTTGCAGCGACGACGTTTCAGCCCTGCAACACGTAGGCCGGCACGCTGTGCGCGAGCGCGGCCGCGGTCACGAGCACACCGATCATCACGATCGCTTCGAGATGGATCACGTTGACGAAACGGCGCGCCGCCGCTGTCGACGCCGCGCGCCGCAACTCGGGCATCGCCACGAGCCGGTTGAAGCCGCCCATCGCGAGCGCGAGCAGCACGAGCACGGCTTTGAGCATCAGCACGCGGCCCCAGGTACTGCCGACGATCGCGTCGATCGAGCCGCCGCTGCCGCGCAGCGCATCGAACACGCCCGTCGCGATCACGAAGCCCACCGCGAAGAACGCCACGTTCGAAATCTGGCCCGCCGTGCGGATCAGCACGCCGCGTGCCGTCGATGCGCCGAGCGCCGGCAGCACGGCAAGCCCCCCCGCCATGACGATGCCGCTCCACGCGCTCGCACTGAGCAAATGGAGCGTGTGCAGCCCGAGCGCGGCCGAGGCGAAGCCCGCATCGGCGGCGTGGCCGAGCCCCGCGCGCCCCGCGGCGATGGCGACGAGCGCGAGCCACAGCACGCCGTCGCGCGCCACACTCGAAGCCGCGAACGCGCAGCCGAGCAACACGAGCGCGCCGACGAACGCGACGGTCCACGCGTGGCCGACGTGCGTTTGCGAGAGCACCGTGCCGACCACGCCGAACGCGCTGGGCAACGGTTCGCCGCTGACCGACGCGCTCTCGTAAAGCATCCACATGATGAGCGCCGCCACGAGCACGAACGCCGCGGCGCGCAGCGAGCGTTGCGCACGCAGCCATGCGAGGCGCGCGGGCGCGACCGGCGTGCGGCCGTCCTTGTCGAGCCACGCGCCATAGAACGCCGAGCCGAGCGCGAATGCGTAGGCAATGTTGACGATGGCCGCCATGGCGACCTGCCCGATCCAGAGCCAGTCAGCTTTCATCGGACCTCGCCCTCCCGCGTGTTGCGGGTCGCGCGGACTTCGCGCGAAGGGGATCGGTCGGCTTGATGCAACGATAGGGAAAGTGCAATTGGAGTCATCGAGACAAGTGGCAAGGAAACAACATGAAAACGGCAACAGCAACACGCACACGCATCACATCGCGTGTCCCGCCAGGGTGCCTGCTTCGATAGCCGCCGCGCGATTCGGTTCAATGCGGGCGCGATGCGGCTTCAACGCGCATTCCATGCGCGAGCATCGAGCGAAGGCACGAGACCGTAAGCGGCGGCGGCATGCGCCCGGCATCGGGTCACGCATGCAGCCGGCAACGAGCGGCTCGCCGAGTGTGGCGCGGGTGCGGGACAACCCCGTGTCACCGATTGGCGAACAGGTGCAGAATCATAACCGGCACCGACGCGACGATCGGCCGCAAGCACGTCCCGGTGGCGCCTCGAAGCCATCGGAGGGCGCTTGTGGCGCATGCGGCAAATGGTCACTATGAGTTCCCGATGCTAGAATCTGCTGCGTCGCCGCAGCGCGCACGTCTTCTGCTTTCATCGCGCGCAGCCTGGAAGCCGGGCCGTTCGAAGCCTGGTCAGGTCCACGATAAAGATGGAGTTACGCGTGTCCCCAAGACGTATCTTCCGACCGCTCATTCCGCTCGTCGCGCCTCTGGCAGCAGCACTTTTGCTCGGGACGACCGGCGTTCTCAGCGCTGCACATGCCCAGACGGCGGCCTCCGCGCCGCAGGCCAAAGCCCCCGACACGATCGCCGCACGCGTGCAGGGCTGCACCGCGTGCCACGGCTCGCACGGGCAGGGCACCGACAACGACTACTTCCCGCGTCTCGCCGGCAAGCCGGCCGAGTACCTGTTCAACCAGCTAATGAACTTTCGCGAGGGGCGCCGCAAGTACCCTCCGATGAATTATCTGGTCACCTATCTCTCCGACGACTACCTGCACGAGATCGCGACGTTCTTCTCGCAGCAGCGGCCGCCCTACCCGCCGCCGGCGAAACCTTCGGTCGGCAGCGACACGCTCGCGCGCGGTCAGCAGATCGTCCTGCACGGCGACCCGGCCAAGCAGGTGCCCGCCTGCGCAGCTTGCCACGGCGCGAAGCTCACCGGCATGGAGCCGGCCATTCCGGGTCTGGTCGGTCTGCACATGGACTACATCAGCGCGCAGATCGGCGCCTGGCGCTCGGGCTCGCGGCATGCGAAGGCACCCGACTGCATGCATGAGATCGCCACGCGTCTCACCGACGAAGACGTGAACGCGGTCGCGGCCTGGCTCTCCACGCAGAGCGCGCCGCAGAACCCCGTGCCGGCGCCGGCTGGCTCACTCAAGACGCCGCTTGCCTGCGGCAGCGAACCGCAATAAGGCGCCGGGGGAGACAGCCAATATGAACCGCAAGTCCCTGTTCGCACTTTCCGCCGTCATCGTGGCCGCCGCCGCGGCCCTCGTACCGGTGCTCTGGTCGGGCACCCACTATCTGCACAACGGCGCGGCGCAGGCCGCGACGCCCGTCGACCAGGGCGATCTCATCAAGAAGGGCGAGTACCTCGCGCGCGCCGGCGACTGTATCGCCTGCCACACCGTGCGCGGCGGCCAGATGTTCGCGGGCGGCCTGCCGATGGCCACGCCGTTCGGCACGCTCTACACCCCGAACATCACGCCCGACGACCAGTACGGCATTGGCAAGTGGAGCGCCGACGACTTCTATCGCGCCATGCACACGGGCCGCTCGAAGGATGGCAGCCTGCTCTATCCGGCGTTCCCGTTCGCGAGCTACACCAAGGTCACACGCGCCGACGCCGACGCGATCTTCGCCTATCTGCGCTCGGTCCCGCCCGTCAACGCGCCCAGCCGCCCGCACGAACTCAAGTTCCCGTTCAACAACCGCAACCTGCTGATCGGCTGGCGCACGCTGTTCTTCCGCGAGGGCGAGTACAAGCCCGATCCGACCAAGTCGGTCGAATGGAACCGCGGCGCGTATCTCGTCGAAGGCCTCGGCCACTGCGGCATGTGCCACACGTCGATCAACGCGGTGGGCGGCCCGGTCAACTCGGCGGCCTTCGCGGGCGGCCTGATCCCGTTGCAGAACTGGTACGCGCCGTCGCTCACGGGCAGCGAAGGCGGCCTCGGCGACTGGGACATCAGGGACATCGCAAGCCTCCTGAAGACCGGCGTGTCCGAGCGCGGCGCCGTGTTCGGCCCGATGGCGGACGTGATCCACAACAGTCTGCAATACCTCTCGGACGACGACATCCACGCGATGGCCTCGTATCTGAAGACCATCCCGCAGAAGAAGGAAGCGCCCGAAACGATGCAGATGGAGACGTCGGAAGCGTTCGGCGGCGAACTCTTGCAGCAAGGTCAGAAGATCTACCACGACCAGTGTGCCAAGTGCCACGCGGAGAACGGTCTCGGCATGCCGCCGAACTTCCCGCCGCTTGCGAACAACCAGTCGATCCAGATGCATTCGGCCGTGAACCCGATCCGCATGGTGCTCAACGGCGGCTATCCGCCGAGCACGGGGGGCAATCCGCGCCCGTACGGCATGCCGCCGTTCGCGCAGTCGCTCTCGAATCAGGAGGTTGCGGCGGTGGTGACGTTCATCCGCATGTCCTGGGGCAACAAGGGCACGCCGGTGTCGCCGCAGCAGGTCGCGGACCTGCGCTCGTCGCCGCTCGACTGACGCAAAGCCGTCCACGGCCGTAGGGGCCGGAGCCCTTGCGGCGGTCCCACGCAAGTGGTTACTGTTATAGTGACGGTTGCCTGATAAGGGCGCAGTCCGCACAGCGCGGGCTGCGCCCTTCGCTATTTGGCGCCGGCGCCGTGTGGTGAAAGCGGCTCCGTGGCCCGTCAGGCCTGGTTTTGAACGCTGCGCTCGGGCACGGCGCCGTACGCGGTGGAACACTGTTCCGCCGGCGCGCGTCGCGCCCAGGAAGAACAAGGAGTGGTCGTCATGCACGCCGGTGAGCGTCTGAACAGCATGACTCACCTCGTGGGCGCGATGTTGTCGGTGGCGGGACTCGTCTCGCTCGTGACGCTCGCGGCGCTGGATCACGACGCGTACAAGGTCGTGAGCTTTGCGGTATACGGGGCGATGTTGTGCGCGCTGTACACCATCTCGACGCTGTATCACGGCGTGCGCGGCATCCGCCTGAAGGCAGTGCTGCAAAAGTGCGACCACGCCGCGATCTATCTGCTCATCGCGGGCAGCTATACTCCGTTCACGCTGGTGACGCTGCGTGGTCCCTGGGGCTGGTCGCTCTTCGGCGTGAGCTGGGGGCTCGCGGCCCTCGGCATCGTTCAGGAACTCACGCTCGGGCGGCGCACGAGAGCGCTGTCGATGGTGCTCTATGTGGTGATGGGCTGGCTCGCGGTGGTGGCGGTTCGACCGCTCATCGAAGCCTTGCCGGCCGCGGGCACGGCGTGGCTGCTGGCCGGCGGCGTCATTTACAGCGTCGGTATTTATTTTTTCGTCAATGACGAACGCATCCGGCACGGACATGGAATCTGGCATCTGTTCGTGCTCGCCGGGAGCGTCTGTCAATTCGTGAGCGTCGCGCGCTACGTCGCGTGACGCGTCAATGCGAAGACATCGTACGGCTGCCGCAGTGTCCGCGGCCGCACGATGCAACTTAACGCCAGACGACAGGTCTCGATAGACCTGTCCGTTCCATGAAGAAAAAACGCGGCGCGCGCACTGGCGCGCCGTCCGAACAACGCGAAAAGGCGGCTTCACCGGGCGCATTCGAACCCGGCAACACCGCTTTGGCTGCGCAGCGCGCCTTCGGGCCGCGAAGCGACGCCCGCGCTACTGCAATACAACAGGTGTTTATGTCTTTCGATTCTCTCGGCTTGTCCGAACCGCTGGTCCGCGCAGTCAACGAACTTGGGTACAGCACGCCCACGCCTATCCAGGCGCAAGCGATTCCCGCCGTGCTCGGCGGCGGCGACCTGCTCGCCGGCGCGCAAACCGGCACCGGCAAGACTGCCGGCTTCACGCTGCCGATCCTGCAACGCCTCACGGACATGGCGCCGGCCGCAGGTGGCAAGCGCGTGGTGCGCGCGCTGATCCTCACGCCCACGCGCGAACTCGCCGCGCAGGTCGAAGAGAGCGTGCGCGCCTACGGCAAGTATCTGAAGCTCAAGTCCACGGTGATGTTCGGCGGCGTGGGCATCAATCCGCAAATCGACGCGCTCAGGCGCGGCGTGGATATCGTGGTCGCGACGCCGGGTCGCCTGCTCGATCACATGCAGCAAAAGACGATCGATCTGTCGCAGCTCGAGATTCTCGTGCTCGACGAAGCGGACCGCATGCTCGACATGGGCTTCATCCACGACATCAAGCGCGTGCTCGCGAAGCTGCCGCCCAAGCGCCAGAACCTGCTCTTCTCAGCCACCTTCGCCGATGAGATCAAGGCGCTCGCCGACAGCCTGCTCGACTCGCCCGCGCTGATCGAAGTCGCGCGCCGCAACACCACGGCCGAAACCGTGGCGCAGAAGATCTATCCCGTCGACCGCGACCGCAAGCGCGACCTGCTGACGCACCTGATCCGCCAGCACAACTGGTTTCAGGTGCTCGTGTTCACGCGCACCAAGCACGGCGCCAACCGCCTCGCCGAGCAGCTCTCGAAGGACGGCATCAGCGCGCTGGCGATTCACGGCAACAAGAGCCAGTCGGCACGCACGCGCGCCTTGAGCGAGTTCAAGGACGGCACGCTCCAGGTGCTCGTCGCGACCGACATCGCCGCGCGCGGGATCGATATCGACCAGCTGCCGCACGTCGTCAACTACGATCTGCCGAACGTGCCCGAGGACTACGTCCACCGCATCGGCCGCACCGGCCGCGCGGGCGCGACGGGCGAAGCCGTGTCGCTCGTCTGCGTGGACGAGCATCAGCTGCTCAAGGACATCGAAAAGCTCATCAAGCGCGCGGTGCCCCAGGAGGTCATCGCGGGCTTCGAGCCGGACCCGAACGCGAAGCCCGAGCCGATCCAGCGCCGCAGCCAGCCCCAAGGGCGCTCGCCGCGCCAGGGGCAAGGCCAGGGCCAGGGCCGTGGTGCGTCGAATGGCACCAATGCCGCGAACGGCGGACGGCCTGCGCAGGCGCGTGAGCCGCGTGAGCCGCGTGAATCGCGTGAATCGCGTGAATCGCGTGAGCCGCGCGGCGGTAATCGCGAAGGCAACCGTGAAGGTGGCCGCGACGGCAACCGCGCGCATGCAGCCAACGGTGGCGGCAACGGCGGCCAGCGCCCGGCCAAGCCGGCCTCGAACGGCGGCGTGCGCACCGCCAAGCCCGTGAAACAGCAAGGCGCGAATCACGGCGCACAAGGCGCGCGCGGCGAGCATACGCGTCGCGAAAGCCAGCGCGGCGTTTCGCACGAAAGCGCACTGGGCCGCCCGCAGCAACGCAAGTCGCAAGGCAACCCGGGCGCGCTGCTCGGCGGCCGCCCAGGCGGCAATGCGCGCCGCGACGGCAACGGCCAGCGCGATCGCTGATCTTTGCGCCCAGAAACGAAAAAGCCCGCTCCAGCAGCGGGCTTTTTGTTTTCGCGTGCGGATGTCCTAGCGGAAGAAGACGTGTTGCGTGATCTTCGCGAGCGGATAGTGCACGCCGGGCCGGATCTTCGCGGGCAGGTTGAGCGGCTTGAGCAGCATCTTCACGCACATGTCGGCGGAAAGATTGTGGCGCACCAGCCTGTTCACGCGCGCGGTGAGTTCGCGGCTATAGGCGTCGTCGCGCACGCGGTCGGGGTAGCGGCCCGCGTACACATGGCGCAGCGCGATCTCGGAATCTTCGTTCTTGATCTCCATCACGCGGCGCATGAGCGCACCGAGCACGGCGAGACGCCCGTGCCCTTCTATCTGGTTGTACTTCTTGAAATAGCGGAAAAAGTGCTTGTAATGGCGCACTTCATCGCTGCGAATGTTGTCGGTGATTTCCTTGAGCACGGGCTCATCCGAATACTCCCCGATCGCGCGATAGAGCGTGGCGGTGCCGGTTTCGACGACGCAGCGCGCGACCATTTCGAGCGCGCGCGTTTTCTCGAATTCCTCGAACGAACAGGTCTTCGAATACTCTTCGATGAAGGTCTGAAACGCCGCGTCCCAGTCGAACTCGGGCCACACGTACTGGATGTACGTCTTCAGCGCGCGTCCATGCTGAAGCTCCTCGGGCTCCCATTCGCGGTTGAGCCACTCGGAGACCTCGGGGTCGCCGTTGAAGAACACGTTCAGGTTGCTCGTGTAAAGATCGGAACCGCTTTCAATGAACGAAGAGGCGGCGAGGAGCAGCATCAGGTCTTCGTTGGCGGCGGCACGTTGACGGTCGATACGGGTGAGATCGATGTCTTCGATGCGCCAGGGCATCACATGGCGAGGCTCATTGTCGTTACGCATTGTGTCCTACTCCCGAAGCGGCGTTTTACGCTCACGCCGCGCGGCGCCCAGCCGGAAGCCCGAGGCCCGGCGAGCTGCGCCAGTCACGCGCGGCGAACGTTACAAGCCATCCCTAATTCCATCTTAGCTGTACTTTCGCGCAGCTGCAGTCACAAAGCACAGACCGGGCCCGCTTCCCGCAGTTCCGGGAATAGACGACCTCTCCGCGTTACGTCATGTGACGATCACTGGCCGACGCGCAAACGCAATACCCGCGGGCCTACCGTGCGTTTGATGCGTAGCGAATCGAAGCGGATTCGCTCGCTGCGTGCCGCGCTGCGGCACGAACTTCAAGTGATTTCGCGAATCCAGGCGGCTCGCACGACCGCTGCGTGCGGGCTCGAATGTCAAAGGGAAAATTTTCGGGGCGTGGTTTGTACAACGCAGCGGCGTTGACTACACTCCAGTTCCCCGAGGTAGATCCCGGGCTGGGTGTCGTTTGGGCCGCGCACAGGCGGTCCGGGCGGCCGGTCCCTCCAGCCAGTCGACCTGCCCGGTCGCAGGCTTTCGCTCACACCACCGCATTCCTGTCGCTGCGCCGCCCTGCGGGCCGCAACCGGCGACCTCTGATGCGGCAACACGGAGAGAACGATGCTGAGTCCGCATGAATTCGCCACCCTGCTGCTAGTACAGGACGCCCCCAACCAGCTCGACATGGAGCGAGAAGAACTGGACGCCTTGCTCGAACGACAGCTCGTCCAACTGGAGCGCCTTGCATCCGGCCTTCAGCAATGGCGACTAACCGAAATCGGCGACTCTGCGTTGCGCGCCATCAAACGGTGTTCGTAGCCTGATCCCGCGGGCCGAGCACCCGCGCAGCCACAGGCTCCATTGCCCTTTATCGATTTGCGCGGACGCATGGGTCGTCCGCCAGCCCGACTTGTCGGGCACGTCCCCGATGCAGGCGCACGGCTGTAGACGTACGCGCCTGCAGTGCATGGTCACGCGGACCCGCGCGCTTCATGCCCGCGTGACCATTTTTTTGCGCATGCCTCCGTGCAGCGCGCGTACGCGCGCACCCTGCCGCAGCGCCATCCGCCTGTTCGCCTACCCGGCTCTCAGCGTGGGGTCGACCGCCGACCGCCAGCTCAGCGCCTGGGCGCGCTGTGCGTTGAGGAAGTTCACCCACTCACCCCGCGCCTCGCCATTGGCGCTCTTGCCGAGCGTGGTGTATTGCTGCGCGAGCTGAGCCTGGAAGCCGCAAAACTGGTCCTGGGGCAGCCTGCCGCGCCGATTCGCGACCCACGCGTCGAAGATGGCCGCGTAGACGCCCGGCGCATACGCGCCGAAATCGACTGTCTGGCCGCCGCACATCTGCTGCAAGGCGGCGAGCGACGGCGCGCGCCCCCCGCCTTCCGTGCCCGGCGGCGCGCCCACGCACCCCGCGAGCAGCACGGCCGCACCGATCATTGCAATTGCACGCATTATTGCCTCGTTATCGTTTTCGCCTGGTTGGAACGACTGCATCCCGACTCGGTCATTGTCGCACCGCGCCGCGCGAGCGACACCCTGGCCGTTCCGTTGCGCCGAAGCGAGCGCAAACCGCTTTCGGGCTATGCTGGGTTCGATGCCACGCGCCTCGTTGCGCGCCGGTCGACGGCCGATCGACGCGCGTACCGCCGCGCCCCTCCAGGGAGACTGCACGATGCCTCACTCGCACGCCGAGTCGTACATCCTCGCGCTGGACCAGGGCACGACGAGTTCGCGCGCCCTGCTGCTCGAGCGCAGCGGCGCGATCGTCGCGCTCGCGCAGAAGGAGTTCGCGCAACTCTACCCGCGGCCCGGCTGGGTCGAGCATGACCCGCGCGACATCTGGTCGAGCCAGGCTGGCGTCGCGGCGGAAGCGCTCACGCGCGCGGGTGTCGGGGCCGCCGCGATTGCGGGCATCGGCATCACGAACCAGCGCGAAACGACCATCGTATGGGACCGTGCGACGGGGCAGCCCGTGTACAACGCGATCGTCTGGCAGGACCGCCGCACGGCCGGCTATTGCGACGAGCTGAAAGCGCGCGGGCTCGAGCCGATGGTGCGCGCGAAAACCGGCCTGCCGATCGACGCGTACTTTTCGGCCACGAAAATCCGCTGGATTCTCGATCATGTCGAGGGCGCGCGCGAAAAAGCGCGCGCGGGCCGGCTCGCCTTCGGCACCGTAGACACCTGGCTGCTGTGGCACTTGACACGCGGCGCGCTGCACGCCACCGACGTCACCAATGCCGCGCGCACGATGCTCTTCGACATCCACGCGCTGCGCTGGGACGACGACCTGCTCGCGCTCTTCGAGATTCCGCGCAGCATGCTGCCGGAGGTGCGTTCGTCGTCGGAGGTCTATGCGCGCACGGCGGCGTCGCTCTTCGCGGCCGAAATCCCGCTCGCCGGCGTGGCCGGCGACCAGCATGCGGCGCTCTTCGGGCAGATGTGCATGCGCCCCGGCATGGTGAAGAACACCTACGGCACCGGCTGTTTTCTCGTGATGAATACCGGCGCGCAACCCGTCGAGTCGAGCCACCACCTCGTCACGACCATCGCGTGGCAAGCGCTCGGGCAGACGCAATACGCGCTGGAGGGCAGCATCTTTATCGCGGGCGCGGTGGTGCAATGGCTGCGCGACGGACTCGGCATCATTCGCAGCGCAGCGGAAATCGAACCGCTCGCGGCCAGCGTGCCGCACAGCGACGGCGTGTACCTCGTGCCCGCGTTCGCCGGCCTCGGCGCGCCGCACTGGAACGCGCACGCGCGCGGCACGCTGTTCGGGCTCACGCGCGGCACGACTGCGGCGCATATCGCACGCGCGGCGCTCGACTCGATCGCCTATCAGTCGTTCGACGTGCTCGCCGCCATGGAGGCCGATTCCGGTATGCGCATAAACGAGCTGCGCGTGGATGGCGGCGCCAGCGCGAACGATCTGCTCATGCAGTTCCAGGCCGATCTGCTGGGCGTGAACGTGTTGCGGCCGCGCTCGAGCGAAAGCACCGCGCTGGGCGCGGGATATCTGGCCGGGCTCGCGGTGGGGTTCTGGCGCGATATCGACGAACTCCAGCAGCATTGGAGCCTCGAGCGCCGCTTCACGCCTTCGTTGCCGAGCGACGCGGCCGCACGTTGCGTGGCCGGCTGGCAGCGCGCGATCAGCGCGGCAAAAGCGTGGGCCGACGCCGGCTCGGCAAACGCCGCGGACGACGGCTGAGCCTTGCAGGCCGCGAGTGCACTGCGTGCAAAAAGCAAAAGCACGTATGATTGGGGGTTTCCACCTTCCCGCCTGCCTGGCTCAGGCGCACGCACCGGCCGCTGACCTCTGGCCGCGCGCTGCGCCCGGGCTCTCGTTTCACGCATGATCGACCATCTCATCTGCGACTGTGACGGCGTGCTCGTCGACAGTGAAGTCATCGCCGACCGCGTTCTGTTCGACACGCTCAGCAGCACCTTTCCCGGCATCGATTTTCACGCCGCCGTGAATGCAGCGTTCGGCCAGCAGACCTCGCGCTTTCTCGCCGACGTCGCCGCGCGCTTCGACCTCACGATGCCCGAGGACTTTCTCGAGACCATCGAACATCGTTGCGAAGCCGCGATTGCCGAGTCGGTGAGCCCGATCAACGGCGTGCGCGACGCCTTGCGCCGGGTCACGCTGCCTGCCGCCGTCGTTTCGAACAGCCGGCTCACGCGCGTGCACGCTTCGGTGCGGCGCGCCGGGCTCGACACGATCTTCGGCGAGCGCATCTTCAGCGCCGAGCAGGTCGCGCGGCCCAAGCCTTATCCGGACGTGTACCTGCACGCGGCGAAGCAGCTCGGCGTGGAGCCGGCGCGGTGCATCGTCGTCGAAGACAGCATTTCGGGTTTGAACGCCGCGCGCGCCGCAGGCATGAAGACGATTGCCTTCGTGGGCGCGAGCCACATTCCTTCGGGCTACGCCGACGTGCTGCGCGAGATGGGCATCACACGCATCATGGCGCACATGGAAGAACTGCCGGCGCTCGTCGAGGCCGGCGTGCGCGGAGAATTCGGCGACGTGCAGTCGTAAGGCTGCGCGCGCCACCGGCGCACAGATCGCACAAATCGCGCATGCCGCAATGAAAACGGGACGCGGCGCCCGTCGGCGTCACGTCCCTCACCTCACCTTGCGACTTTCAGCGTGACTCAGGCCGGCTCGGCACAGCGCTCGCGCGCCACGGCGAGCGACTCGCGAAACGCCACCAGCTCGGCAATCGAGAGCACCGGCAGATTGTGCAGCTTCGCGAAGTCGTCGACCTGCTTGCCGCGCGCCATCGTGCCATCCGGGTTCATCAGCTCGCACAGCACGCCGGCGGGCGCGAGGCCCGCGAGCACCGCCAGATCGACGGTGCCTTCGGTGTGGCCGCGGCGCGCCAGCACGCCGCCCTTCTGCGCGCGCAGCGGGAACACGTGGCCGGGGCGCACGATATCGGCAGGCTTTGCGTCCGCGGCGATCGCGGCGCGGATCGTCGTCACGCGGTCGGCGGCCGACACGCCCGTGCTCACGCCGTCGCGCGCTTCGATCGAGACCGTGAACGCAGTGCGGTTGCGGCTCTCGTTGTGGGCCACCATCGGCGGCAGTTCGAGCGCGCGCACTTTTTCGTCAGACAGACACAGGCACACGATGCCGCTGCATTCGCGGATAAAGAGCGCCATCGTTTCGGGCGTGAGGCGCTCGGCGGCGACGATCAGGTCGGCCTCGTCCTCGCGGTCGTGATCGTCCTGCAGCACGACCGGGCGGCCTTCGCGCATGGCTTGCAACGCGGCGGCAATGCGCGGCGGCACCGGCTCGGAATCGATGAACGGGAGATCGGCGGCGGCGTCGAGCGGCGCGCCCTGGGATGCAGCGAGAGGGGTACTGGCAGTAAGGGACATGTGAAACGCTCCTCGCGAGAGTTAGGCGAAAAACGTTTCAGGGCATTGCAAACAGACAGGAATCCCCGGCACGCGCGATTCGCACGGATGCCGCGCGCCCCGAAAATGGGGACGCACACGCATCGGCCGAAACGCCGCGGCGGATGGGCAAACATGACCATCTGCACATCTTCTTTCATCCGGACTATGACCGTCGGCTCTGGCTTCGCACCAGATCTGCTGACCCTGCGCACGACACAATGAGGCTCGCGCAGGCGCTCGCGGGCTCGTCGACCTTGCCTTGCGGCGCGGCCGGCATACCGCCGGTGGGGAATTTCACCCCGCCCTGAAGACGCACTGATTACCGGCTTATTACCTGACTTAACCGGCGGGCAAAGGATACAACAGGCTGCGCAACTGTGCAGCGCAAAAAAGTACGACTAGAGAATTTTCTCGACGATGCGACACGGCTCATGCCGGCTGCGCCGCCACGGCTGCGACCGCCTCGACCGCATCCACCGCCTCAACCGTCCTGATGGCTTCGACTGCCGACGCCGCTTCGCCGCCAGCCGTCGCGGCCGGCACGTCCCAGCGCGGCGGCGTCTCGGCGTTGAGCGTCACGCGAAACACGCGCGCCTCGGTGTCGCCCGGGTTGCGCAGGCTGTGCGGCTGGTCGGCGTCGAATACGATCGCATCGCCGGTGGCGAGCAGCTGGCGCCGATCGTGCACGCTCACTTCGAGCGTGCCCTCGCTCACCACGAGGTTCACCGTCGTGCCGGGCGGGCGGCGCACGCCGGACTCGGTATGCAGCGGCGCGATGCGCAGTTCGTGGAATTCGGCGGCGGCGGGCTCCGCTTCCGGATAGAGCGCGCGCGCCGAATAACGGCCGTCGGCGGAAACGAGGCGCGACGCCCGCTCGGCGGGCAAATGCTCGAAGCCGTTCACGGCATGCCGCCGCAGGAATGCCGACACCGAGACCTTGAGGGCCGCCGCCACCTTGCACAGCACCTTGATCGACGGCACGCTGCGCGCCGACTCGACCTGGGCGAGCATCGCGCGCGAGACGCCGGAGGCGCGTGCGAGCGCATCGAGCGAAAGCTGGCGTTCGGCGCGCAGCCGGGCGAGGTTCACGCCCACGAGATGCTCCAGCGTCTCGTAAGATCCTTCGGTGTGCGCACTATCGGGTTGTGCATCGCGTACGAGCGCGAGGGGTGAATGCATGGCTGCCTCCAGGCAGCGCCGCGTCATTGCGGCGCAAGAGCATGAATGGAGGCAAGACTAGCATCGCGATTTGCCACGCCCAACGAAGTTATCTTCACACTGTTATCAGCATTGCAGAGCGCGATTCGTGGATTGCTTTCGCGCCCTGCGCATAAGGCGCGCTGCCTTCTGCGCGGCCTTGCGCGTTGCCCTCGTCGGGCGCTCACGTATTCTGCCGCGCCGCCACGTGCGCGTCGCGCAGCGGTACGGCGCGCGTGTCGAGCCGCGCCGCCGCCCAGGTGAGCACGAGCGCCGCCACCGAGACGGCCGCGGCCACCCACGGCAGCGAGTCGAGCGCCACGCCGTGCGCGATGGCGAGGCCACCCATCCACGCGCCCATTGCGTTACCCACGTTGAACGCGCCGATGTTCAGCGTCGAAGCGAGATTCGGCGCCGCCGCGGCTTTCGCGACCACGCGCATCTGCAACGGCGGCACGGTCGCGAACGCGGCGATGCCCCATACGAACACGGTGATCGCGGCGGGCCACATGGCGTGGCTCGTCTTCGTGAAGATGGCCATGACCACGGCGAGCACGACGAGAATGCCCATCAGCGAAGGCATCAGCGCGCGGTCCGCGAGCTTGCCGCCCAGGGTGTTGCCGAGCGTCAGGCCCACGCCGAACAGCACGAGCATCAGCGTCACGCCGCGCGGCGAGAAGCCGCCCACCTGCTCGAGAATCGGCGCGATGTAGGTGAACACGACGAACACGCCGCCGAACCCCAGCACCGTCATGCCGAGCGCGAGCCACACCTGCGGGTCGCGCAGCACGCGCACTTCGTGGCCGAGCCCGGCCGGGCCGCTATCGTGCTGGTTGGGCACCAGCGCCGTCACGCCGACGAGCGAAATCACGCCAAGGCCGCTCACGATCCAGAACGCCACGCGCCAGCCGAACTGCTGGCCAATGGCGGTGCCGAACGGCACGCCCAGCACGGTGGCGAGCGTGAGCCCCGTGAACATCAGCGCGATGGCGCTCGCGCGCTTTTCCTGCGGCACGAGCGAGGCGGCCACCACGGCGCCGATGCCGAAGAACGAGCCGTGCGCGAACGACGCGACGACACGCGCAACCATCAGCAGCGAATAGTTCGACGCGACCGCGCACATCACGTTGCCGACGATGAACACGCCCATCAGCAGTTGCAGCGCGAGCTTGCGCGGCATGCGGCTCGTCAGCGCGGCCAGCAGCGGCGCGCCGGCCGCCACGCCGAGCGCATAGCCGGTCACGAGCAGGCCCGCGGCGGGGATCGTCACGTGCAGATCGCGCGCCACATCGGGCAACAGGCCCATGATGAGGAACTCGGTGGTGCCGATGGCAAAGGCGCTGATGGCCAGCGCGAGCAAGGGGATAGGCATCGAAATCTCCGAAAATCAGCCTGGATTCAAATGGGCTTCAGTGGCAGCCAGCGGCCATCAAGCCGCCGCGCCGGCCGCCAGCGACGTCACGAACTCGACGACGACACCGGGCGCGAGCGCAACGAACAGCTGCACTTCCGCGCTCGCGGGCACCTCCGCCAGCTGGTACGGCACGCGGTGCGCGGCAAACCGCTCGACGAGCGCGCGCCACTCGATGCCCGGCGCCACGCGAAACGCCACGTGGTCGATGCGCGGCGCGACGAGCGCAGACGCACCGCCTGGCAACCGCGCGGGCCCGGTCGCCTCGACCAGATGGATGACCGGGCGGCCGTGCGCGTAGAGCCAGTGGCCGTCCACGCGAAACGGCGGACGCGGGCCGTCTTCGAGGCCGACGACGTCGCGAAAGAAGCGGCATGTGCCTTCGAGGTCGGGCGTGACGAGCGTGACGTGATCGAGTTGCATGGCGTGCAGGCCTGGGCGGCTGTCCTGAAAACACGCGCATTGTCGCGGCTACGCTCGAATTTGATAATTGGCGTAGCATTTGAATCATTTTCAATCCATTTCTAATAATCGCGATGGACAACCTCGGCGACGTGCGCCTGTTCGTAGAGGCGGCACGCCTCGGCAGCCTTTCCGCGGCGGGCCGCAAGCTCGGCCTCACGCCCGCGGCGGCCAGCGCCCGGCTCGCGCGGCTCGAAGCGGAGCTTCGTGCACGGCTGTTCGACCGCACCACCCGCCAGCTGCGCCTCACCGACGAAGGCCGCCTCTACCTCACCTGCAGCGAGCACGCGCTGCGCTCGCTCGACGACGCCAAGGCGGCCTTGCAGGAGGGCCAGAACGCGGTGCGCGGCAAGGTGCGCATTTCGGCGACCTCGGATTTCGGCCGCAATCTGCTGATGACCTGGCTCGACGAATTCCGCGCGCTCTACCCCGACGTGCGTTTCGCGCTGATGCTGACCGACTCGCTCTCGAATCTCGTGCTCGAAGACATCGATCTCGCGATCCGCTTCGGCACGCCGCAGGACAGTTCGCTCGTGGCGCGCTGGCTCGCGCCGAACCGCCGCGTGCTGTGCGCCTCGCCCGCGTACCTCGCACGCTGCGGCGAGCCGCGGGAGCCGAACGATCTGGCCCGTTTCGACTGCATCGTGATCGGTTCGGCGGCGGGGCCGGTGAACGAGTGGCGCTTCACGCGCGGCAGCGGATCGCAAACCGAAACGCAGACCTATACGGTGCCGCTCGATGGCGCGCTCGAGTCGACGGATGGCGAAGTCGCGCGCCAGTGGGCGCTGTGCGGCTATGGCCTCGCGGTGAAGTCGATCTGGGATGTCGCGGAGGATCTGCGCGCCGGGCGGCTCAAGACCGTGATGCCCGAGTGGCGCTACCCCGACGCGCCGCTGCACGCGCTCTACCACCGCAATCGCTTTCTCGCGCCGCGCGTGCGGGCGCTGCTCGATTTCCTCACCGAGCGTTTCGCGCAGACTTCGGGCGAACTGGAGGCGCTCGTCCCCTGCACGGATCCGGCCGAAGCGACGCAAAGCCGCAGACGCAAACGGATATAATGTTAGATTGCGCAGAAAGCGATCCGCAGGCGCGTCCGCATTGGCCAATATCGGCAAATGCGGCACCGGCAAACAGAACAAAAGAGCAACCCGGAACGTCCCAAGTTGCCAGACGCGCATGGCCAGAAACAGGATGCCAACGCCGGCCTCATAGCCGGCTTCCCCGCATCTCGATTCAGCCCTCATAAAACACCGTAGTCCTGACGTGCAGACCGTGCATCACGCGCGTGCATCAAGCGGACGACGCCCCCAGGTCAACCACTGCGAACGGCGAAACCCGATGACCAAGAAAGTTTATGTAAAGACCTTTGGCTGCCAGATGAACGAGTACGACTCCGACAAGATGGTCGACGTACTCGGCGCTGCCGAAGGTCTCGTGAAGACCGACACCCCCGAAGACGCGGACGTCATCCTCTTCAACACCTGTTCGGTGCGCGAAAAGGCGCAGGAGAAGGTCTTCTCCGACCTCGGCCGCGTGCGCGAGCTCAAGGAAGCGAACCCGAACCTGCTGATCGGCGTGGGCGGCTGTGTGGCCAGCCAGGAAGGCGCGGCGATCGTCGCGCGCGCGCCGTACGTGGACCTCGTGTTCGGCCCGCAAACGCTGCACCGCCTGCCGCAGATGATCGACGCGCGCCGCGCCTCGGGCCGCGCGCAGGTGGACATCAGCTTCCCCGAAATCGAGAAGTTCGACCATCTGCCGCCCGCGCGCGTGGAGGGCCCGAGCGCGTTCGTCTCGATCATGGAAGGCTGCTCGAAATACTGCAGCTACTGCGTCGTGCCCTACACGCGCGGCGAGGAAGTCTCGCGTCCGCTCGACGACGTGCTCACCGAAATCGCGGGCCTCGCCGACCAGGGCGTGCGTGAAGTCACGCTGCTTGGCCAGAACGTCAACGCCTATCGTGGCGCGCTCACGAATGGCGCGCACGACGTCGCCGACTTCGCCACGTTGATCGAATACGTCGCCGAAATCCCCGGCATCGAGCGCATCCGCTACACGACTTCGCACCCGAAGGAATTCACGCAGCGCCTGATCGACACCTACGCGAAGGTGCCCAAGCTCGTGAGCCATCTGCATCTGCCGGTGCAGCACGGCTCGGACCGCGTGCTCATGGCGATGAAGCGCGGCTACACCGTGCTCGAGTACAAGTCGATCATCCGCAAGCTGCGCGCGATCCGCCCGGACCTGTCGCTCTCCACGGACTTCATCGTCGGCTTCCCCGGCGAGACCGAAGAGGACTTCCAGAAGATGATGGCGCTCGTCGAGGAGATGAGCTACGACACGAGCTTCTCGTTCATCTACAGCCCGCGCCCGGGCACGCCCGCCGCGAATCTCGAAGACGACACGCCGCGCGAAGTGAAGCTCAAGCGCCTGCAGCACCTGCAGGCCACGATCGAAGAGAACGTGGCGCGCATCAGCCAGTCGATGGTCGGCCGGGTCGAGCGCATTCTCGTGGAAGGCCCTTCGCGCAAGGACCCGAGCGAACTCTCGGGCCGCACGCAGAACAACCGGGTGGTGAACTTCCCGGCGCCGCTCGCTTCGCACACGCGCCTGATCGGCCAGATGATCGACGTGAAGATCAACCACGCGTACCCGCACTCGCTGCGCGGCGAACTCGTGCTCGCGCACGAAGACGCTTCGACGCTCGCGCATTAATCGGCTCGGCGCACCCAGCCAGGAATTCAGGAGTTCAGAGACACCTTGAAGCCCAATCAGCAGCATCTGGAATTCACCGCGCCGCGCGACGACAACGCGCGGCTCGCCAACCTCTGCGGCCCGCTCGACGAAAACCTGCGCCAGATCGAGCAAGCGCTCGACGTGACGCTCGCGCGGCGCGGCCATCGCATCACCATTCGCGGGCGTGGCGCCAGGCTGGCGCTCGCGGCACTCGAGAACTTCTACAACCAGGCGCGCGATCCGCTCTCCGTCGACGACATTCAGCTCGCGCTCGTCGAAGCCCGGCACCCTGCGAACTTCGGCGGCAACTCGGCGAACGATCCGCGCGGCAATGGCCACGGCGGCGTGCGCGGCAATGTGAACGGCGGCAATAGCGGTGGCAACGACGCCTCCGAGATCGACCCGCGCTTTCGCGGCGACCCCGATCATCCGTTCGACGAGCCCGCGAGCGAAAGCGTCGATATCGAGGAACTGGGTCCGAAGCTGTACACTCGCCGCGCCGACCTGCGCGGCCGCACGCCTGCGCAGCGCGAATATCTGAAGCAGATCATCTCGCACGACGTGACGTTCGGCATCGGCCCCGCGGGCACCGGCAAGACCTATCTCGCCGTGGCCTGCGCCGTGGACGCGCTCGAGCGCGACCAGGTCAAGCGCATCGTGCTCACGCGTCCGGCCGTGGAAGCGGGCGAGCGTCTGGGCTTCCTGCCCGGCGATCTGTCGCAGAAGGTCGATCCGTATCTGCGTCCGCTGTACGACGCGCTTTACGATCTGCTCGGCTTCGACAAGACCGCGAAGATGTTCGAGCGCCAGATGATCGAAATCGCGCCGCTCGCCTACATGCGCGGGCGCACGCTCAATCACGCGTTCATCATTCTCGACGAGGCGCAGAACACCACGCCCGAGCAGATGAAGATGTTCCTCACGCGTATCGGCTTCGGCTCGAAGGCGGTCGTGACCGGCGACACCACGCAGATCGACTTGCCGCGCGGCCACAAGAGCGGCCTGATCGAAGCGCAGCATGTGCTGAAGGACGTGCGCGGCATCGCCGTCACGCACTTCACGAGCGCGGACGTCGTGCGCCATCCGCTCGTCGCGCGTATCGTCGAGGCTTATGACGCGCATTCGAAAAAGGACGAAGGCGTTGGCGACGCGCGCTAACGCCGCCGCCTGCGTCGTCTCACAGCTTTAGCCCCATGCCCCGCGCACCGAAACTCAAACTGACCGTGCAGTTCCCCGCCGCGAAGGCGTTCCCCGAGCACAAGGCCACGCTGCCGCGCGCCACCGTGGCGGCGTGGCTCAAGGCCGCGCTGTTCGCCGACGCGGAGCTGGCCGTGCGCTTCGTCGACGCCGAAGAAGGCCGCACGCTCAACCGCACGTATCGCGGCAAGGACTACGCGACCAACGTGCTCACCTTCGCCTATGCAGAGAGCGAGGACGATCCGGTCACGGGCGATCTGATCCTGTGCTGCCCCGTGGTGGAAAAGGAAGCCGCCGAGCAGGGCAAGCCGCTCGCCGCGCACTACGCGCATCTGCTCGTTCACGGCGCGCTGCACGCGCAGGGTTACGATCACGAAGACGAGACCGAAGCCGAAGAGATGGAAGGCATCGAGACCGAGGTGCTCAACTCGCTAGGCTTTGCTGATCCGTACAAGTAAGCCCCCGCCATGAACGACAAACGCACGCCCGATTTCGTCGAACCCTCAGCACTGCCCGAGGCGGGCGATGCGAGCGTGCCTTGTCCCGGCTACCCGCCGGCGCTCGGCGAGTCGCGGCTCCTGAGCGAAGACGAGTTGCGCGCCTCGCTCGACTGCACGCTGAAAGCGCGAGGCTGGGACAGCGCGAGCGACATCTGGCTGTTCGGCTATGGCTCGCTGATCTGGAACCCTGGGCTGCCCACCGTCGAGAACGTGCGTTCGCGCGTGCACGGCTACCATCGCGGGCTGTATCTGTGGTCGCGCGTGAACCGCGGCACGCCTGAGCAGCCCGGCCTCGTGCTCGCGCTCGACCGCGGCGGCTCGTGCGCGGGCGTCGCGTTCCGGCTTGCGGCCGAAGGCGTGATGCCGCACCTCGAAGCGCTCTGGCGCCGCGAGATGCCGATGGGCTCGTACCGCCCCGCCTGGCTGCCCTGTGTGCTCGCAGACGGCCGCCGCGTCGACGCGCTCGCCTTCGTCATGCGCCGTGATGTGGCGTCTTACACCGGCAAGCTTTCCGAAGCCACCGTGCGCACCGTGTTCGGCTGCGCGTCGGGCCGCTACGGCTCGACGCTCGACTACGTGCGCCGCACCGTGGATGCACTGCGCGAGAGCGGCATGCGCGACCGCGCGCTGGAGCGGCTGCTCGCGCGCTGCGCTTGAGGCCGCCGCGTTTCTGCGGTTGCGCTTCTTAGGTTGCACTTCCGAGGTTGACCGGACGGCGGCTGCCGTCACGCCGCGCCGCTTTTTCGTCCACCGGGCGGCCACGCCGCATCTGCGTTAGGATTGATCTGCCGGTGTGTGTCCTTTGTGTGGCAATACACGGTAGCGCCACAGGCATGTTGTATCCTTAACCTTCCGCAACAGCGCGCCCTGCCCCCAGCGGGCAAAGGGCGCACCACCATGAACGACTCTTATCCCAGTCGACGCCAGACCGACAAACCGCAGGAAAAGCGCTCGCTACTCGAGCGGCTGACCGACTTCATCTCGCCCGAGCCCGACTCTCGCAGCGAGCTTCTCGAAATCCTCCAGGACGCGCACGCGCGCAACCTGATCGACGCCGATTCGCTTTCGATGATCGAAGGCGTGTTCCAGGTGTCCGAGCTATGCGCGCGCGACATCATGATCCCGCGCGCCCAGATGGACGCGATCAACATCGCCGAAAGTCCTGACGAATTCATTCCGTTCGTGCTCGAGAAAGCGCACTCGCGCTACCCCGTGTACGACGGCAACCGCGACAACGTGATCGGCGTGCTACTCGCGAAAGACCTGCTGCGCTACTACGCCGAAGAGGAATTCGACGTGCGCGGCATGCTGCGCCCGGCCGTGTTCATCCCCGAGTCCAAGCGCCTGAACGTGCTGCTGCACGACTTTCGTCAGAACCGCAATCACATCGCCATCGTCGTGGACGAATACGGCGGCGTGGCCGGTCTCATCACGATCGAAGACGTGCTGGAACAGATCGTCGGCGACATCGAGGACGAGTACGACTTCGACGAGGAAAGCGGCAACATCATCGCCTCGCCCGACGGGCGGTTCCGCGTGCGCGCGCTCACCGAAATCGAGCAGTTCAACGAGGCGTTCGGCACCCATTACCCGGATGAAGAAGTCGATACGATCGGCGGCTTCGTCACGAATCACTTCGGGCACGTGCCGCATCGCGGAGAGAAGGTGCGCATCGACGACCTGATCTTCGAGGTGCTGCGCGCCGACGCGCGCCAGGTTCACATGCTGCTGGTGCGGCGCGACCCGATGGCAGGACAGCGCGAAGCCGCGCTGCAGCCGCCGGGCACCTGACCCAACGCGAGCGCGCCGGCTCTCGCGCAAACGACGCCAGCCTTCGGGCTGGCGTTTTTGCTTCGAGCGCGCCGACGCTTCGATCCGTCCCCGGGAGACCATCCCGGTACCGTCGCACGAAAGTGCTATCGTTGCGCTCGTCGCGCAATCCGCGCTCGCGCTTTTCAGCGCGCTTTCCATCGCCTTCCACCGCACCGCATGGCCGAACCGATCGATACCCGCACGCACACCGAGACGCGCGCGAGCGAAACCACCAACGGCGCCGCGCGCCGCGCGCTGCCCTTCTGGCACTATCTCGCCGCCGCCGGGCTGGGTGCGCTCAACACGCTGTCGTTCGCGCCCACGCCGCACGGCGGCTGGCTCGCCATTGCGATCTTTGCGCTGTTCTACGTCTGGCTCACGCGCACCACCGGCTGGAAGAGCGCGCTCTTCACTGGCTGGGCGTTCGGCTTCGGCAACTTCGTGAGCGGCGTGTGGTGGCTCTACGTGAGCATGCACTTCTACGGCGGCATGCCCGCGGTGCTCGCGGGCGCCGCGCTCGTGCTGTTCTCGCTTTACCTCGGGCTGTATCCGGCGCTCGCCGCACTCGTCTGGTCGTTTTGCGCGGGACACGCGAAGAACGGGCGTAGCGGCGAATTGCCGTTCTCGCCCACGTGGCACGGCGCGTTCGCGTTCGCAAGCGCGTGGGCGCTCGGCGAATGGGCGCGCGGCTATGTGTTCACCGGCTTTCCCTGGCTTGCTAGCGGCTACGCGCAAGTGGACGGTCCGCTCGCCGGTTTTGCGCCCATCGTGGGCGTGTATGGCGTGGGCTGGGTGCTCGCGCTCGTCGCGGCGCTCATCGCGCAGGCGGTTTTGCGTGCGGGCGACGTGAAAGGCCAAGGCGGCATGGCGCCCCGGCGCGGCGCAGTGGCGACGCCGGCGCTGCTTGCTCTCGCCGTGATCGCCGCCGGCCTGCTGCTCTCGCTCGTCTCGTGGACGCAACCCTCCGGCACGCCGCTGAACGTGCGGCTGCTGCAAGGCAACGTCAAGCAGGACATGAAGTTCTCCGAGCAGGGCACGATCGACGCGCTCAACGAGTTCCAGAAGCTGATTACCGAAAAGCCCGCCGATCTCATCGTCACGCCCGAAACCGCGGTGCCGGTGCTCGTGCAGGAAATTCCCCAGAAGTTCGGCCGCGATGTCCGCGCCTTCGCCGACGGCACCAACACCGCTATCCTGTTCGGCGCCGTGGGCGGCACGATCACGTCCGACGGCCGCGTGATCGACTACACCAACAGCCTCTTCGGCATCACGCCGGGCCAGAACGGCCTCTATCGCTACGACAAGCATCACCTCGTGCCCTTCGGCGAATTCGTGCCCTGGGGCTTCCGCTGGTTCGTCAATCTCATGAACATCCCGCTCGGCGACTTCGCGCGCGGGGCGCCCGTGCAGCCGCCCTTCCGCGTGCACGGCGAGCTCGTGGCGGTGAACATCTGCTACGAGGACATCTTCGGCGAGGAGATCGCCCGCACCGTGCGCGAGAGCCCGACCTCGCCGGGCATCCTGATCAACTCGACGAACCTCGCGTGGTTCGGCGACACCATCGCGCTCGACCAGCACCTGCAGATCGCGCGCATGCGCTCGCTCGAAACCGGCCGCCCGATGCTGCGCGCGACCAATACGGGCGCCACCGCCGCCATCGACGCGAAAGGCCGCGTGATCGCACGTTTGCCGACGTTCACGGTGGGCTCGCTCGACGTGAAGGTGGAAGGCACGAGCGGCTTCACGCCCTACGTGACGAGCGGCAACAACACGGTGATCGCCGTTTCGTTGCTGCTGCTGGCGCTCGGCTTTGCGTTCGGACCGGCGTTCAAGGGCGCGAAAGAGCGCAAGCCGGCGAACGAAAAATAAGCCGCGCACAAAGCGCACGCAACCTCGCGCTGACGACGCAACCACACCGCTGCCGGCCGCCCGAACCCCGTCCAGGTCTCAAGGCGCCGGCAATCCGGTAAAATTCAACGTTTTAGCACCTGGCCGCCTCCCGGCCCGGGCCACGCAAGGGGAAGGGGCAAGGCGGAGCATCGCCGCCCGGCCGGCGCGCTCGCCTGGCTCCGGCCGCCGCATTCCGCCCCCGAAAGCCCGAAAGACACTGCAGGCACACATGCTCACGTTTCAGCAAATCATCCTGACGCTCCAGTCTTACTGGGACAAGCAGGGCTGCGCACTGCTCCAGCCGATCGACATGGAAGTCGGCGCCGGCACCTCGCACGTCCACACCTTCCTGCGCGCAATCGGCCCCGAGCCGTGGCGCGCGGCCTACGTGCAGCCTTCGCGCCGCCCGAAGGACGGCCGCTACGGCGAGAACCCGAACCGTCTGCAGCACTACTACCAATACCAGGTGGTCCTCAAGCCCGCGCCGGAGAACATTCTCGACCTGTACCTCGGCTCGCTCGAGGCGCTCGGCTTCGACCTGAAGCAGAACGACGTGCGCTTCGTCGAAGACGACTGGGAGAACCCCACGCTCGGCGCCTGGGGCCTCGGCTGGGAAGTGTGGCTCAACGGCATGGAAGTCACGCAGTTCACCTACTTCCAGCAGGTGGGCGGCATCGACTGCAAGCCGGTGCTCGGCGAAATCACCTACGGTCTCGAGCGTCTCGCGATGTATCTGCAAAAGGTCGAGAACGTCTACGACCTCGTCTGGACCGAGTGGGAAGAACAAGGCCCGAACGGCGCGGAAATGCGCCGCCTAACCTACGGCGACGTCTACCACCAGAACGAAGTCGAGCAATCGACCTACAACTTCGAGCACGCGAACGTCGACCTGCTGTTCACGTTCTTCAACGCGTACGAAGCCGAAGCGAAGCGCATGATCGACCTGCAACTCGCGCTGCCCGCCTACGAACTCGTGCTCAAGGCCGGCCACACGTTCAACCTGCTCGACGCGCGCGGCGCGATCTCCGTGACGGAGCGCGCAGCGTACATCGGCCGCATTCGCGCGCTGTCGCGCAGCGTGGCGCAGTCGTACTACGAGTCGCGCGAAAAGCTTGGCTTCCCGATGCTCGGCAACCCCGTGCACGGCGTGCCGGGCCTCACTACCGACGAACAGGACGCCGCGATGCCCGCCTGGGCGCCGCCGCTGAAGGTCGAACGCAAGTTCGACGAGGCATGACCGGATCTCAAGAACAATGACGCAAGCTCATCACGCCACTCTCCTCGTCGAACTGCTGACCGAGGAACTGCCGCCGAAGGCCCTCGCGCGCCTGGGCGACGCGTTCGCCGAAGGCATCGCGCAGCGCCTCGCCGCGCGCGACCTGATCGAAGGCGATCTCTCGTTCGAACGTTACGCCACGCCGCGCCGCCTCGCCGTCACGATAAGGAACGTGCGCAGCGTCGCGCCCGAAAAGCAGGTGCGCGAAAAAGTGCTGCCCGTTTCGGTCGCGCTCGACGCCAACGGCCAGCCCACCGCGCCGCTCGCGAAGAAGCTCGCGGCGCTCGGCTTCCCCGATTTCCCCGTGAGCGACCTCGAGCGCGCGAGCGACGGCAAGAACGAAGCGTTCTTTCTGCGCTACTCGGCGCCGGGCGCCACGCTCGCCGACGGCCTGCAGGCCGTGCTCGACGAAGCGCTCGGCAAGCTGCCGATCCCGAAGGTCATGACCTACCAGCGCCCGGACGGCAGCAACGTCCAGTTCGTGCGCCCGGTGCATCGCCTCACGGTGCTGCACGGCGACCAGATTGTGCCGGTCACGGCATTCGGCGTCGACGCCGGCGACACCACGCGCGGCCACCGCTTCCTCTCCGAAGGCCTGATCGCGATCCAGCACGCCGACGAGTACGCGCACACGCTCCAGCACAAGGGCTTCGTGATCGCGAGCTACGCCGACCGCCGCGAATCGATTCGCGCGCAACTGATCGAACAGGCCGGCAGCGACAAGGTCGTGATGCCCGAGTCGCTGCTCGACGAAGTGAATTCGCTCGTCGAATGGCCGGTCGTGTACGCGTGCAAGTTCGAGGACGAGTTCCTGCAAGTGCCGCAGGAATGCCTGATCCTCACGATGCAGACGAACCAGAAGTACTTCGCGCTCACCGACGACCAGGGCCGACTGCGCTCGCGCTTCCTGATCGTCTCGAACATCGCGACGCCAACGCCCGACGAGATCGTCGAGGGCAACGAGCGCGTGGTGCGCCCGCGTCTGGCCGACGCGAAGTTCTTCTTCGAGCAGGACAAGAAGAAGCCGCTGGCCGACCGTGTGCCGCTGCTCGCGAACGTGGTGTATCACAACAAGCTCGGCTCGCAGCTGCGGCGCGTGGAGCGCCTCGAAGCGCTCGCCGGCCGGATCGCCCTGATGTGCAGCGCCGATATCGCGCTCGCGGAACGCGGCGCGCGCCTCGCGAAGGCCGACCTGTTGACCGACATGGTGGGCGAGTTCCCCGAGCTGCAAGGCACGATGGGCACCTACTACGCGCGCCACGACGGCGAGCCCGAAGAAGTGGCGATTGCGTGCTCCGAGCACTACCAGCCGCGCTTCTCCGGCGACGCCCTGCCCCGCACCACGACGGGCACGATCGTCGCGCTCGCGGACAAGCTGGAAACGCTCGTCGGCATCTGGGGCATCGGCCTCGCGCCCACGGGCGAGAAGGACCCGTTCGCGCTGCGCCGTCACGCGCTGGGCGTGCTGCGCATTCTCGTCGAGAAGCAGTTGCCGCTCGACCTCGTCGAGCTGCTGCGCGCCACCTCCGCGCAATTTGCCGGCATCGAGGCCGTGGCGGAATCGACCCAGGCCATCTACGAGTTCTGCATGGACCGCCTGCGCGGCATGCTGCGCGAACGCGGCTTCGCGGCCACCGAAGTGGACGCGGTGCTCGCGCTGAACCCCACGCGCTTCGACGACATCGTCTCGCGTCTCGACGCGGTGCGCGAATTCGCTGCGCTCGCGGAAGCGGCCTCGCTCGCGGCGGCCAACAAGCGCATCTCGAACATCCTCAAGAAGTCCGAGGGTGCGCAAGACGCCGGCGTGCAGATCGCGCTCTTCGTCGAATCCGCCGAGAAGGCGCTCTTCGCGCAGCTCGAACAGGTCGCGCCGCGCGTGGAAACGCAACTCGCCGCGCGCGAGTACACGGGCGCGCTCACCGCGCTCGCGGCGCTGCGCGAGACCGTCGACACGTTCTTCAACGACGTGATGGTCAACGCCGAAGACCCGGCGCTGCGGGCGAACCGCCTCGCGCTGCTCAAGGCGCTGCATCGCCAGATGAACAGCGTCGCGGACATCTCGCGGCTCGCTGCATAAGCGGAAACTAGCGGAAACATGCGGAACTGAGCGAAACGCCATGCCGACCAGCACCACCAGAAAACTCGTGATCCTCGACCGCGACGGCGTGATCAACGTCGACTCCGACGCGTTCATCAAGTCGCCGGACGAATGGGTCGCGATACCCGGCAGCCTCGAAGCGATCGCGCGCCTGAATCAGGCGGGCTATCGCGTCGCGGTCGCGTCGAACCAGTCGGGCATCGGACGCGGACTGTTCGACATGGCCGCGCTCAACGCCATGCACGCGAAGATGCACCGCCAGGCGGCAGCCGTGGGCGGACGCATCGACGCCGTGTTCTTCTGCCCGCACACGGCGCAGGACCACTGCGAGTGCCGCAAGCCGCAACCGGGCATGCTCAAGATGATCGCGGAACGCTTCGAGATCGAACCGGCCGATACCCCGGTGGTCGGCGACTCGCTGCGCGATCTGCAGGCAGGCGCGGCACTCGGCTTTCGCACGCACCTCGTGCGTTCGGGCAAGGGCGAGAAGACGCTCGCCGCCGGCGGCCTGCCCGAAGGCACGCTGATCCACGACGACCTGCGCGCTTTCGCGCTCGACTTTCTCGCGAACGTCACTGCGTAAAGGCGCAGGCGGCTTACGCGAACATTAAACCGGCTCGACCGATGCGCTTTCTCCGCTCCCTGCTGCTGTTCATCTATTTCATCGTCTACACGATGCCGTACGCCACGGCGTGCTTTATCGCGTTCCCGTTCATGAACGCGACGCGGCGCTACTGGATGGCCGTGGGCTGGTGCCGCTCCACGCTCTTCGTTGCGCGCCACCTCAATGGCATTCGCTACCGCATCGAGGGCATGGAGAACCTGCCCGACGGGCCGGCCGTGCTGCTTTCGAAGCACCAGTCCGCATGGGAGACGCTGGCGTTCCCCGCGCTCATGCCGCGGCCAATGTGCTACGTGTTCAAGCGCGAGCTGCTGTTCGTGCCGTTCTTCGGCTGGGCGCTGGGCATGCTGAAGATGGTTCACATCAACCGCAAGGAAGGCAAGAACGCATTCACCTCGGTGATACGTCAGGGCAAGCAGCGCATGGCCGAAGGCGCATGGGTGATCATGTTCCCCGAAGGCACGCGTATTCCGGTGGGCAAGCAGGGCAAGTACAAGACCGGCGGCCCGCGCTTCGCCATCGAAACGGGCGCGCCCGTGGTGCCGATCGCGCACAACGCGGGCCACGTCTGGCCCCGAAACTCGTTCATCAAATATCCGGGTATAGTCACGGTGTCGATCGGCAAGCCGATCGAGACGACCGGACTCACGCCCGACGAAGTGAACACGCGCGTGGAAACGTGGATCGAAACGGAAATGCGGCGGATCGATCCTGAGGCATATCGCGAAACGGATGGCGCAGCGGCGAAAGCGGCACGGATTTGAGGCGCAGGGCGGGCTGACCCGCGTCGCACGAAGCGTCGTGGCGCGGATGTGGGCGCTGCTCGCCGCACGGCTGAGCGCGCCGCGCGACACGGCGCCAGCAGCCCCGCGCAAACGCCCCGCGAACGGCACACGTCCACGCCGCGCACGCCCACCCGCACCAGGCCTGACGATGCAGAAGTCCCCCACGCCGCGCCCAAACGCGGCACTCGACAACCGGCAGCTCGACTTGCCGCTCTTTGCTGAACCGGCGCCTGTTGTGGCGCCTGATGCGTCCTCCCCCACTCTCACACCGCAGCCCGGAACGCCGCTGTCGCCCGAAAAGCCCGGCAAGGCACCGCTTGCGCCCGATGGCACGCGGCTGCGTACTGTCGTGCTTGGCGCGCGCACGCTGCATTACCGGCTCAAGCGCTCGTCGCGTAAATCGATCGGGTTCGTGATCGATGGTACCGGGCTCAGCATCACGGCGCCCCGGTGGGTCACGATCGCCGATATCGAAACCGCTATCGCCGAGAAGCAGCGGTGGATCTTCGCCAAGATCGCCGAATGGCAGACGCGCACGGAGCAGCGCGCCTTGCCGCGCGTGGAATGGAGCGACGGGGCTGAACTGCCTTTTCTTGGCAAGCCGATTACGGTGAAGCTGGGGGCTTCTTTACTCGCGTTCGATCACGAGACGCGCGTGCTTGCGTTGCCGCTGCCGCCGCATGCCGACGCGCAGCAGATCAAGGACCGCGTGACTGGATGGCTGCAGGGCGAAGCGACGCGGATTTTCGGTGAGCGCCTCGAGGTGTATGCCGAGAAGCTTGGCGTCTCGTTCCGGTCTTATGCGCTTTCTTCGGCAGCGACGCGGTGGGGCAGCTGTTCAAGCGAAGGCAGGATTCGCTTGAACTGGCGGCTGATTCATTTTCCGCTCTCAGTTGTGGACTACGTGGTGGCGCATGAACTCGCGCATTTGCGCGAGATGAATCACAGCCCGAGGTTCTGGCAAACGGTGGAGTCGATTTTTCCGGAATTTCGCGAGGCGAGGAAGCAGCTTAAGCAGCATCCGCCCGAGATGGTGCCGGGGATGTGATATCTCCATTGCGAGTGCGCGAATTCCAGCTGAATTTCAATTCATTCGCAGTTCGAAGCAATTCCCCGACAAAACAGGCTGGTTTACCAGCCCGTATCACATCCTTACTTCTTGCGCTGAATAAACTCGATCTTGTACCCATCCGGATCGGTCACGAACGCGATCACCGTAGTTCCGTGCTTCATCGGGCCGGCTTCGCGCACCACCGTCCCACCCTGCTCCTTGATCTTGGCGCAGGCAGCGTAGGCATCTTCCACTTCGACCGCCAGGTGGCCGAAGCCCGTCCCAAGATCGTAGGAAGCCGTATCCCAGTTGTGCGTCAGTTCGAGCACGGTGCCGTCGCGCTCGTCCGTGTACCCGACGAAGGCCAGCGTGAACTTGCCATCGGGGAAGTCTTCGCGGCGCAGCAGTTTCATGCCGAGCAGTTCGGTATAGAACTTGATCGAGCGATCGAGGTCGCCGACCCGGATCATCGTGTGCAGCAGGCGCATGGTGTACTCCGTTTTGCCGTCGTCAAAAAACGGACTGTACCAAAAACACGCCGGCCCTGCCGGCGCCGGCAAGATACGCCGATTTGCTCTAGCATGGACGCCATCCCGAAATTGCCGCGGCAATTTCGCCAGCCAGGCGTAAGCAACGCGCGCAAGCAACGAACATAAGGATCAAGGAGTAGACATGCGAATTCTGGTAGTCGGTGCGGGTGCGACGGGCGGCTATTTCGGCGGCCGGCTCGCCGCTGCGGGGCGCGACGTGACGTTTCTGGTGCGCGAGGCGCGCGCCGCGCAACTGCGCGAAGCGGGGCTCGTCATCCGCAGTCCGGCGGGCGATCTGACGCTGCGCGACGTCAAGACCGTCACGCGCGAAGCGCTCGACTCGCAAGGCGGCCAGCCGTTCGATCTCGTCCTGCTGAGCTGCAAGGCCTACGACCTCGACAATGCCATCGATTCGTTCGCCGCAGCCGTCGGGCCCAACACGTTGATCCTGCCGCTGCTCAACGGCATGCGTCACCTCGAAGTCCTGCAGGCGCGCTTCGGTACGCAGGCGGTGCTGGGAGGCGTCTGCCTGATTGCGTCCACGCTTAACGACAAGCGCGAGATCGTCCATCTGAACGACGTGCAGGCCATCACGTTCGGCGAACTCGGCGGCGGCGTCTCGGCGCGTGTGCAAGCCGTGGCGGATCAGTTCGGCAATGCCGGCTTTCACGTCAAGGCGAGCGATCACATCCTTCAGGAGATGTGGGAGAAGTGGGTGTTCCTCGCGTCGCTCGCGGGCAGCACGTGTCTTTTCCGTGCGCCCATTGGCGTGATTCTCGCCACGCCCGACGGCGCCGCGATCATCGAGCGCCTGTTCGCCGAATGCCGCGCGATCGCAGCCGGACACGGCCACGCCGTGCGCGACAGCTTCCTCGAGCGTTCGCGGGCGATGCTGTTCGCCAAGGGTTCGTCGCTCACCGCCTCGATGCTGCGCGACGTGCAGAACGGTTCGCGCATCGAGGCCGATCACGTGCTCGGCGACCTGATCCAGCGTGGCGGCGCGGCACCGCACGCGTCGAGCGAGCTTTCGGTGCTGCGCGTCGTCTACAGCCAGCTCAAGGCCTACGAGGCGCAGCGCGCCGAGGCGGCCTGAGCGACGACGCTTAGTGCACCGGCAAGGCGGCGGCGCACCACGCGCATATCACGCGCCGCCAGCCCCTTCCAGCGCCTGCGCGAGACTCACATACTCCTCGACGGGCACTTCCTCGGCACGGCGCGCCAGGTCGAAGCCAAGCGCGTCGAAATCGAGGCGCTCGCGGTAATCGCTGAGCGTGTTGCGCAGCATCTTGCGGCGCTGCGAGAAGGCGGCCGTCACGAGTTCGCCGAGCATGGCGTCGTTCACCTTCGGCAGTTCGTGCGGCGCGTAGGGAATCATGCGCACGATCGCCGAATCCACCTTGGGCGGCGGCTGGAACGATTCGGGCGGCACGTCGATCAGCTTGTCGATCACGTAGCGGTACTGGAGCATCACCGTGAGACGGCCGAACGCCTTGCTGCCGGGCTCCGCCACCATGCGCTCGACCACTTCGTTCTGCAGCATGAAGTGCTGGTCGATCACGCGCTCGGCGAACGTGGTGAGGTGAAACAGCAGCGGGCTCGAAATGTTGTACGGCAGGTTGCCGACAATGCGCAGCGAGGGCTTCTCGCCCGGCGCCGCGAGCGAGCCGAAGTCGAACGCGAGCGCGTCGCCCGCGTGGAGTTCGAGCAGCGGGCCGAACTTCTTCGTGAGGCGCGCGATCAGGTCGCGGTCCAGTTCGACCGCGTGCAGCGGCGACTCGGGCGTGGCGAGCCGTTCGATGAGCGGCTCGGTGAGCGCGCCGAGACCCGGCCCGATTTCGACCATGCGCTCGCCGCGCTGCGGGCGGATCACGTCGACGATCGAATCGATCACGCCCGTGTCGACGAGGAAGTTCTGGCCGAAGCGCTTGCGCGCGAAGTGGCCCTGGTGCTGTCTGCTGCTATTGGACATCTTCTCTGGAATCAATCAGATAGCGCGCCGGTGGCGCGCCATCGAAACGGCGGTGTCGAGGGCGGCGATCAGGCTCCCCGCGTCCGCGCGGCCAGTGCCGGCGAGGTCGAGCGCGGTGCCATGATCGACCGAGGTGCGCACGATCGGCAAGCCGAGCGTGACGTTGATGCCCTCGCCGAACGTCGCGTATTTCAGGACCGGCAGGCCCTGGTCGTGGAACATCGCCAGCACGCAGTCGGCGTCCTTGAGGTAGCGCGGCTGGAACAGCGTGTCGGCGGGGTACGGACCGCGCGCGTCGATGCCTTGCGTGGCGGCGGCGGCCAGCGCCGGCGAGATCGTGTCGATTTCCTCGCGCCCCAGGTAGCCATTCTCGCCCGCATGCGGGTTGAGGCCGGTCACGAGGATGCGCGGCAGCGGCACGCCGAAATGATGGCGCAGGTCATGGTCGATGATGCTCAGGGTTTCGACGAGCCCCTCGACGGTGAGCGCCGCCGACACGTCCTTGAGCGGCAAATGCGTCGTCGCGAGCGCCACGCGCAGCGGGCGCGCGCCGGTGCCCGCCAGCATCATGACCACGCGCGGCGTGTGCGTGCGTTCGGCGAGGTATTCGGTGTGGCCGGTGAAGGGTACGCCGGCGTCGTTGATGGTGCTCTTTTGCAGCGGCGCGGTGACGATGGCGTCGAACTCGCCGGCCAGTGCGCCGTCGATGGCGCGGTCGAGCAGCGCCAGCACATAGCGGCCGTTGGCGGCGTCGAGTTTGCCGGCCTTGGCGGGCGTGGCGAGCGCCACATGCTCGACCTGCACGGGCTGGTTTGCCAGCACGGCGGCCCAGTCGACTTTCGCGGCCTGCGCGCGCGCTTCGAGCAGCGCGCTGTCGCCTAGCACGACGAACTGCGCGTCGGGCCAATGTGCCGAGGCACCCGCCAGTGCGGCGGCGGTCAGCTCGGGGCCGACGCCGGCCGGCTCACCCGTGGTGATGGCAATGCGGATCGGCCCCGCCCTCCGCGGAGCCGGCGACGACGATGCGGAGGCGTTCATGGCTCGATCCCTTGATGACTCTTAGTTGTGCGGCGGCGTCATGCCCGCGATCTTGTAATCGACGTAGGCGCTGTCGCGCAGCTGGCGCAGCCAGTCGGCGTAGGCCTGCTCCGCCTTGCGCTGGCCGATGGCCTGGCGCGCGAGTTCCATTTGCTGCGCGATCGAGCCTTCGGCGTCGCGGCGGCCCAGCACCTGGATCAAGTGGTAGCCGTACTCGGTGCGCACCGGCTCGCTCAGCTGGTTGTCCTGCAGCGTGTTCATGGCGCGCTCGAATTCAGGCACGGTCTCACCCGGGCTGATCCAGCCGAGGTCGCCGCCCTGCGAGGCCGAGCCGTCCTGCGAATAGGTGCGCGCGAACTTGGCGAAGTCGCCGCCCGCCGCGATTTCCTGGCGGATTTCGAGCAGCTTCTGGCGCGCCTGGGGCTCGGACATGCCGTCGCCCACACGCAGCAGGATGTGGCGCACGTGCGTTTGCACGAGCTTGGGCGCATCGGCGGCCGTGCCCTGGCCCTGGCGGCGCTCGACGAGGCGCACGATCTCGAAGCCGTCGTTGGTGCGGATCACCGACGGGTTCACCTCGCCCGGACGCATCGTGGAAGCGGCGGTCACGAATTCAGGCGGCAGCTTCGACTGCGGCAGGAAACCCATGTCGCCGCCCTTGCCCGCGTCGCTCGCCTGCGAGTTCGACTTCGCGAGGCTCTCGAACTTGCCACCCGACTGGGCTTCCTTGAGCAGCGCATTGGCCTTCGCCTGCGCGGCTTCGATGTCGGTCTCCGAGGCGTTCAGCGGCGCCTTGATGAAGATGTGCTGGAAGTGCAGGTCGCTCGACTGGCCCGCGTTCGGTCCGCGCTGGCTCGCGATGTAGTTCGCGACTTCGGCGTCGGTCACCGTGACCTTGCTGTCCACTTCCTTCTCGCGCAGCTTCGAGAGCGTGAGCTCCGTACGTGCGTCGCGCGTGAAGGTGGTCCAGGGCACGCCGGCCGCCTCGATGCGCGCGCGATAGGTGGCGAGATCCATGCCGTTGGCCTGGGCGAGGCGCTCGAGCGTGCGCTGCACGCCGGCGTCGTCGACGGTGATGCCGTCTTCCTTGGCCTTCTGGAGCTGAATGCGTTCGAGCACCATCTGGTTGAGCACCTGCGCGCGCAGCTGCTCGTCGGGCGGAACCGGCGCGTTCTGCTGCTGCAGCCGGTGAGCAATCATTTCGGCGCGGCTGTCGAGCTCGCGCTGGGTGATCACGCCGTCATTGACGACTGCGGCGATCGTGTCGACCGTCTGGCCGTTGCCGGCCGGGAGACCTTGAGCTTGCGCCGGCGCGGCCGGCAACACGCCTGCGACGGCGAAGAGACTCGCAGCGTACGCTGCCAGGCGAAGCTTTTTCATGATTCCCACAGATACTCCAATGTTGGCGGGCACGCTTCGCCCGTCTCTATGCAACCGACACCGCGTTGCCCCGAGGCGCAAGCCATGCGCTCCGGATCACGCGTTATTGATAATCAGTGAAGCGCGAGTCCGGCGGCGCCTGACCCGGTAGCTGCGTGTACCCCGGCACTGCGGTCCGGAACGCCGCCACCAGCCCGTTGTCGACGTTCGACAGTCCCTTGAGCGTAAGCTGCGCGAGAAACCGCGTTGACGAATTCGGCGTGCCCGACGTATTGAGCCCGTTCGCGTAACGCTGCAGGCCGACCCCGAGCACCCAGCAGTCGGCGTCGTACTGCATGCCGACCAGGCCGTCGACGATCCGATGGCCGTTCAGATCGTAGTTGAAGCGGCCCACGGCGTACACCCGGTGCGAGAACGGCCATTGAGCCGAGATCAGAACCTGATTGATCGGCTGGAAGTCGAGCGTCGTGTTGGCGCGCGTGTAGCGGTAGGCCACGTTCAGCACGCGGCTCGTTCCCGGGCTGTACCCGAAACCGATGCTCGCCTTGGTGAGCTGGTTGCTGTCCGCATTATATTGGAACGCCGTTTCCGAAGCGAAACCGGCCCCGATTTTCAGGGCGGCGCCCGCAATCAGGTCCGAATGCGTCGCCTGGCTCGTGCTTTCGCCCGAGTTGAGCGTGACGCGCTGGTCCTGGAAGTAGTATTGCTGCGCGATCACGAAGCGCGCGCGCTCGTCGCCCGAGGCCGGGTCGATGAAGCGCGTGGTCAGTGCGGCCGTCAGACGGTTCGCGTCGGCAATGCGGTCGTTACCGACGAAGGTGTTCGGCGTGAAGATTTCCGCGAGGCCGAAGTCCGACTCGGCGGTATCGAAAAGGGGCGCGAACTGCTGGTTGCGGTACGGCGTGTACACGTAGTACAAGCGCGGTTCCAGTGTCTGGATGTAATCCTGACCGAACAGGTGGACCGAGCGGTCGAACACGAGGCCCGTGTCGAAGCTGAAGGTCGGGATCGATTCGGTGAAGCTCTTCGGCGTACCGACCGGCGAGCCGAAGGTCGTGCCCGCCGGGCCGATGTTGCTCAGGTTGTACGACGCGAAGTGCCACTGCACCTTCGGCGTGACGAAGTAACCCGGCCCCATCAGGGAGTACGACACGTACGGGTTGAAGACGACGCGGTCGCCTTCGGTCGCGTTGTCTTCCGTGATGCGGAAGCGCGAGTAGTCGGCTTCCATGCCGTAGTCGAAGCCGCCGACGTTGTACTTCGCGTACTTCACGTTCAACTGCGGCTCGCGGCCATAAGGCGGCGTCGACGATTCGACCGTCTGCCAGTGCTGGTAGCGGCCCAGCACGGACCACGGCCCGTTGTTGTACGTGAGGCCGGCTTCCTGCTGATACAGCGTCTGCGTACCGTTCAGGAACTGGTTGGCCGGCGACGACAGGTCCGACGGATAGGTGTTGTCCGAGACCTTGTTGTAGTAGACGTAACCGCCGAACCCGTTGCCGAAGTTCTGGTTGTGCTGGATGAACAGCGCGTAGCGGTTCGTCTTCGTGATCGCGTCGTCCGGCAGGAACGTTCCGGTGATCGAGCCCGAGTAATTCGTCGAGAGATACCGGTAGTTGCCCTGCAGGAACACGCCCCGCTTCGAGATGATCTCGGGCGTGAACGTGAAGTCGCGGTTCGGCGCGATGTTGAAGTA
This sequence comes from Paraburkholderia sp. EG287B, assembly GCF_040965595.1. NCBI lineage: Bacteria > Pseudomonadati > Pseudomonadota > Betaproteobacteria > Burkholderiales > Burkholderiaceae > Paraburkholderia > Paraburkholderia sp. EG287B. The sequence goes on along the minus strand of NZ_JBFRCG010000005.1, from coordinate 112,287 downwards.
ATACGGCAGCGAGATTTCGTAGCCGTTCGTCGAGCTGACCGAGAACGTCGGCGGCAGCAGGCCGCTGCGGCGGTCGCCCGAAAGCGGGAACGACAGCCACGGGCTCGCGAAGATCGGCACGTCCTGGAAGAACAGCACGGCGTTGTGCGCGACGCCTTCGTCGCTGCCGGTGTCGAAATCGAACTCGCTGCCCTTGATGTACCACGCCGGATTGGTCGAGCAGTGGCACGCGGTGTAGGTGCCGGTCGTGAGCACCGAGCGCTCGCTGTCCAGCAGGTCGGCGCGCGCGGCGCTGCCCGAGCCGCCCGTGAGCGTGAAATGGTACTTCGGCGCGGGCATGAAGCCCTCGTTCGCCTCGACCTTCAAATGCGCCTCGGGCCCCGAGAACGTCGTGCCGTTCTGCACGACCGTGACATTGCCGTAGGCATTGGCCATGTCGGTGTCCTGGTCGTAGTGCAGGGCGTCGCCCTTCACCACGTTCGAACCCTGACGCAGCTCGGACGCGCCTTTCACGGCGAGGTCGGTGTCCACCGTGCCCGTCGTCGAATCGCCGAGCACGAACGTCGCCGGGTGCTGACCCGACGCATTGGGGTGATCTTCGAGTTGCGGTGCGATCCGCAGGCTCCACGGGCCGTCGAGCTGCTCGGGCTGCGCGGCCGCGCCCGAAAGCTGGGCGTGCGCGAGCGCGGGCACCAGACCCGGTACGGCCAGGAGTGCCGCGATGAGCCGCCGCTTGCCCGGCACGCCGTCGTCACTAGGGGAGATCGTCTGGAAAAACTGTCTGGGCGGCATGTATGGTTTTGGCGAATCGGCCCGGCCGCCTGCCCTCTCCATGATGGTGGCCCGCCTGGGCACCCGCCTCCCGATGAACCGGATCGAGGCCGGGCTGCAAACAAATAATTACAATTCATCGCCCCCCTGGAGCGACGATGAATGCGGCGAGCGAACCGTCATGCGGGCTTTGGCGCGAGTCGCGTCAAAAAAGTCGTGGGGTATTATATGGCAAGACGTTGATCCACTGATTTTGCCTCTGGCTTTCATGACCTTTTCTGCCGCGCATTCTCCCGCCGCTGCCCCTGGCGCCTCTCCGACCGACAATCGCCGCGACCTGCTCGCCGCCTGGCTCGGCAGCCACGCCGGCCAGTACGCCCTCGACCTCGCAACGCTCGCCCCGGCCTCGGCCGACGCGAGCTTTCGGCGCTATTTCCGCCTCGCGAGCGCGGGCGCGCACGGCGCGTCGCTGATCGCCGTCGACGCCCCGCCGCCCGAAAAAAGCCGCGAATTCGCCCAGATCGCGCAGTTGCTCGAGGCGGCCGGCGTGCACGTGCCGCGCGTGCTCGAAGCCGAATTCGGCGCGGGCTTCATGCTCGTGACCGATCTCGGCACCGCGCCCTACCTGAATGCGCTGCAGGAAGCCGGCCCCGGCGCGCGCTCGCGCGAGCTGATGCGCGACGCCATCGACGCGCTGATCCGCTGGCAGCTCAGCTCGCGGCCGGGCGTGCTGCCGGAGTTCGACGAAGCCTTCATGCGCCGCGAGATGGAGCTGATGCCCGAGTGGTATCTGGAGCGCCATCTGGGCCGCAAGGTCGACGAAGCCACGCGCGGCGTGCTCGATCGCACCTTCGCCCTGCTCGTGGCGAGCGCCCGCGCGCAGCCGCACAGCTTCATGCTGCGCGACTTCATGCCCCGCAACCTGATGATCGCCACGCCCAACCCCGGCGTGCTCGACTTCCAGGACGCCGTGTACGGCCCGATCACGTACGACGTCGTCTCGCTGCTGCGCGACGCGTTCCTGAGCTGGGACGAGGAGTTCGAACTCGACTGCTTCGCGCACTACTGGGAGCGCGCGAAGAAAGCGGGACTGCCCGTCGATGCCGACTTCGGCGAGTTCTACCGCCAGCTCGAGTGGATGGGCCTGCAGCGCCACATCAAGGTGCTCGGCCTGTTCTGCCGCATCAACTATCGCGACGCCAAACCGCATTACATGGCCGACCTGCCGCGCTTTCTCGCCTACGCGAGCAAGGTCGCGCACCGCTACCGCCCGCTCGCGCCGTTCGCGCGGCTCATCGACGAGCTGCAGGGCAGCGCCGTCGAAGTCGCTTACACCTTCTGAAACGGGCCGTCATGACCCAATCGAATCACACGCCGGCCACGGCGGGCCACGGCCGCACCGCCATGATCTTCGCCGCCGGACGCGGCGAGCGCATGCGCCCGCTCACCGACACCTGCCCGAAGCCGCTCCTCGCCGTGGGCGGCAAACCGCTCGTCGTGTGGCAGATCGAGCGGCTCGCCGCGGCGGGCTACACGCGCATCGTCATCAATCACGCCTGGCTCGGCGCGCAGATCGAAGCCGCGCTCGGCGACGGCGAGCGCTTTGGCGTGACGCTCCACTATTCGCCCGAGCCCGACGCGCTCGAAACGGCGGGCGGCATTGCCCAGGCGCTGCCGCTGATCGAGTCGACGGGCACGCCCGAGGTGTTCCTCGCGGTGAGCGGCGACGTCTACAGCGCCTACGATTTCGCGCGCCTGAACACGCACGCGCAAGCGCTTGCGGCGCAAGCGCAGCCGGGCATGCATCTCGTGATGGTGCCGAACCCGCCGTTCCACCCGAAGGGCGACTTCGCGCTGGGCGCCGACGGTCGGCTCGCGCTCGAAGGCGCGCCGCGTTACACGTTCGGCAATATCGGCCTCTATGACACGCGCATGTTCCGCGATCTCGCGCGCGGCACGAAGCGCGCGCTCACGCCGTACTATCGCGAGGCGATCGCGCAGGGACGCGTAAGCGGCGAGCTATATGAAGGCGTCTGGGAAAACGTCGGCACGCCCGCGCAGCTCGAAGCGCTCGACGCCGCGCTGCGAAATTCGACGAGCGCGCACCACGGCTGAAACGGGCAACACGGCGCGCCGTACCAACGCGGGTGCGGCGCGCTTCTTCAGTTTCCACCCGCCGCCGGCAACTCCACCTGCCCCTGTTGTGCCTGGGACTGTGACTGCGACTGGGGCGCTTCACCCGCCTTCTGCTGCTGAAGCGCCCACATCTGCGCATAGTGTCCGCCCGCTTGCAGCAATTGCGCATGCGTGCCGCGCTCGACGATGCGCCCATGATCCATCACGATGATCTGTTGCGCGTGCACGACGGTCGAGAGCCGGTGCGCGATCACGAGTGTGGTGCGCTCGCGCGCAATCTGGTCGAGCTCGTGCTGGATGGCGCGCTCCGAGCGCGAATCGAGCGCTGACGTCGCCTCGTCGAACAGCAGGATCGGCGGATTCTTGAGCAGCGTGCGCGCGATCGCCACGCGCTGCTTCTCGCCGCCCGAAAGCTTCAGGCCGCGCTCGCCCACGGGCGTGTCGTAGCCCTTGGGCAAGCTCTCGATGAACGCGTGAATGTGCGCCGCGCGCGCCGCCGCAATGACTTCCTCGCGGCTCGCCGTGGGCCGGCCATAGGCGATGTTGTAGTAGATCGAGTCGTTGAACAGCACCGTGTCCTGCGGCACGATGCCGATCGAGGCGCGCAACGAATCCTGCGTCACATCGCGGATATCCTGGCCGTCGATGGTGATCGCCCCGCCGCTTTTGGCAGGATCGGAGCGATCGAGATCGTAGAAGCGGAACAGGAGCCGCGCGAGCGTGGACTTGCCCGAGCCGCTATGCCCCACCACGGCCGTGGTCGTGCCCGCCGCAATCGTGAAGCTCAGGTCGTGCAGAATCTGGCGCGACGGCTCATACGCGAAGTTCACGTGCGCAAAGCGCACCTCGCCGCCGCGCACCGCAAGCGCCTGCGCGCCGGGCACGTCGGCCACTTCACGCTCGACGGTGAGCAGCGTGAACATGCGGTCCATGTCGGTGAGGCTTTGCTTGAGCTCCCGATACACCACGCCGAGAAAATTCAGCGGAATGTAGAGCTGCAGCATGAAGGTGTTGATGAGCACGAGGTCGCCGAGCGTGAGCCGCCCCGCCATCACGCCCTGGGTGGCGCGCCAGAGGATGAACACGAGCCCGGTGCCGATGATTGCCTGCTGTCCGAAGTTGAGCGCCGAAAGCGAGTGCTGCGACTTGATCGCGGCCTGCCGGTAGCGGTGCAGGTTCTCGTCGTAGCGCTTCGTCTCCCACTCTTCGTTGCCGAAGTACTTCACGGTCTCGTAGTTGATCAGCGAATCGATCGCGCGTGCGTTGGCGCGCGAATCGAGCTCGTTCATCGTGCGGCGGAAATGCGTGCGCCACTCGGTTACCTTCACCGTGAACACGATGTACGCCACGAGCGCGATGAGCGTGACGATCGCGTAGTACGCCTCGTACTTCACCGCGAAGAAGCCGAGCACGAGGCCCACTTCCACGAGCGTCGGCAGGATGCTGTAGAGCGAGTACGAAATGAGCTGCGTGATGCCGCGCGTGCCGCGCTCGATGTCGCGCGACATGCCGCCCGTCTGCCGTTCGAGGTGAAAGCGCAGCGAGAGCGCATGCAGATGGCGGAACACCTTGAGCGCGAGCTGGCGCACGGCGCTCTCGGTCACCTTCGAAAAGAGGATCTCGCGCAGTTCGGTGAACAGCGACGTCGACAGACGCACGACGGCGTACGCCACCACGAGCAGTCCGATGCCGCCCGCGAGCACGATGCCGGGCGCGTGCTCCGCGCGACCGAGCGCCGTGAGATGGCGCACCGAGGCGAGACCGTCGACGATGTGCTTCATCACGATCGGCACGCCGAGGTTGGCCACCTTCGCGCCGATCAGGCAGGTGAGCGCGAACGCCACGCGCCATTTGTAGGCCGTGAGGTAAGGCAGCAGCGAAACGATCGTCTGCCAGTCGTTGCGCGGCCCGGTGGCGGGCAGCGCGGGTTCGTTGGAAGCGGGAAAGCGGCGCATGGGGCGAGATGCCTGTGCCATTTGGCGCGCCAGGGCCGGTTCGGGGACCGGAAGCTGGCGCGGCGCAAACGGCCCGGCGAGTCATGTGGGGCTGTTGTGAGGTTCCTGGCGACGGGTTTCGCGAAGGTGGAGGGCTCGAATCGACCACCCGCCGCGCCTGATGCTTTCCCGTACAATTCCTGATCAACGTATTGTCGCAGAAGGCGGCGCGCGCCGCTGGGCGCCCCAGGCCCGCGCCGCAACGCCTTGCGCCGTTCGATCCCTTTTCATGGAAGCCCGATGACCGACTCCTTCCCGCTCCCCCAAAAATCGCCTGCGCTGCGCGTCGTGCCGCAGCCTTCGGATGCCAACGTTCACGGCGACGTCTTCGGCGGCTGGATCATGGCGCAGGTCGACATTGCCGGCTCGATTCCGGCGAGCCGCCGCGCCAACGGGCGCGTCGCGACCGTCGCCGTGAACTCGTTCGTGTTCAAGCAACCGGTGTTCGTGGGCGATCTGCTGAGCTTCTACGCCGACATCGTCAAGACCGGCAACACCTCGGTGACCGTCGAGGTCGAGGTGTACGCGCAGCGCATGCGCCTCCAGGAGGAAGTCGTCAAGGTGACGGAAGCCACGCTCACCTATGTCGCGACCGGCGCGGACCGCCGCCCGCGCCAGCTGCCGCCGATCGAATAAAGGCAACGCAGCCGCGAACGCCGGGCCGCGGCGCCGGGCTCAGCCCGTCCAGGCGAGCCCGGGCGCTTCCTCGTAGGTTGCGCTCGCGCGCAACAGTGCCGCGGCCTCGTCGCCGGGTAGCGGCGGCGCGAAGAAGTAGCCTTGCAGCTCGTCGCACGCGCGCTCGCGCAGGAAGGCGAACTGCGCCGAAGTCTCCACCCCTTCCGCGATCACCTGCAACTGCAGCTCGTGCGCCAGCGCGATGATGGCCGCCGTGATCGTTTCGTCGTCGCTGCTCGTGCCGATGTCGGCCACGAACGAGCGGTCGATCTTGAGCCGGTCCACCGGCAGACGCTTCAGATAGCTCAGGCTCGAATAGCCGGTGCCGAAGTCGTCGATGGCGATGCCGATGCCCAGCGCGTGCAGCTCGTTCAACATCGACACGGCCTCTTCGGCATTGCGCATGAGCGTGCTCTCGGTCAGCTCGATCTCGAGCCAGCAGGCTTCGAGGCCGGTTTCCTGCAGCACGTCCTTCACGAGTTGCGCAATGTCGCGCTGGTGGAACGTCTTCGCCGAGAAGTTCACGGACACGCGCACGGGCGGCAGCCCCGCGAGCTGCCATGCGCGATTCTGCCGGCAGGCCTCGCGCAGCACCCAGTCGGAAAGCGGGCCGATCAGGCCGCTCTCCTCGGCCACGGGAATGAACTGCGCAGGCGAGACGAGCCCAACCTCCGGATCGCGCCAGCGCACCAGCGCCTCCATGCCGATGATGCGCCCGCCCTCGATCTCCACCTGCGGCTGGTAGTGCAGCAGGAACTCGCTGTCGCGCAGCGCGCGGCGCAGGCGCCGCTCGAGATTCAGGCGCGCGCCCACATTCGCGTTCATTTCGGGCTCGAAGAACTGGAACGTGTTGCGGCCCATGTCCTTCGCGCGGTACATCGCGACGTCGGCCTTCTTCATGAGCGTTTCGGCGTCGTTGCCGTCCTGCGGGTAGACGCTCGCGCCCATGCTGCAGCCCACATACAGCTCGGTGCCGTCGATCCACACCGGCTCCGAGATCAGCGAGCGCGCCCGCTCCATCCAGCCGATCAGCGACTTCTCATCGATGGTGTCGGTGAGCACGATCACGAACTCGTCGCCGCCGTGGCGCGCGACCGTGTCGGTCGTGCGCGTGCAGCGCTGGAGCCGCTCGGCCACCACGCCCAGCAGCCGGTCGCCCACGCTGTGGCCGAGGCTGTCGTTGACGTTCTTGAAGCCGTCGAGGTCGATGAACACTACGGCCACGCCCGTGTCGTGCCGCTGCGCCGCGAGCAGGGCGTGCTGGAGACGGTCGCGCAGCAGGTTGCGGTTGGGCAGCAGCGTGAGGCTGTCGTAGTTCGCCTGGTATTCGAGCTGCTCCTGGTAGCGGATCAGCTCGGTCACGTCGTTGATGATGCCGATGTGATGCGTGATGCGGCCATCGAGATCGGGCACCGGCGCGATCAGCAGCTGGTTCCAGAAGAGCGCGCCGTCCTTGCGGTAGTTGCGCAGCACCGCGCTCACTTCGCGATTGGACAGCAGCGCCTTGCGCACCGCGATGAGGCCGTCCTGATCGCGGTCGTCGCGCTGCAGGAGGCGGCAGTCCTGGCCGATCACCTCGGCCGGATCGAAGCCCGTGATGCGGCGAAACGCCGGATTCGCGTACTCGATCAGATTGCTGCCGCCCGGGCCCGGCGCGGTGATCAGAATCGCGTTCACGCATGCGTCGAGCGCGCGGCTTTGCAGGCGCAGCGCGAGGTCGGCGCGCTTGCTTTCGGTGGTGTCCGAGTACGAGCCGAGCACGCCGATCACGCGGCCGTCGCCGTCGAGCAGCGGCAGCTTGCTCGTGAGCGTCGTGCGGTGCAGGCCGTCGATCGTATGGTTGTCTTCATAGTTGATGCGCGGCAGCCCCGACTCGATCACCTCGCGGTCCTGTTCGCGCATGCCGTCGGCGTAGGCGCGCCACGGCAGGTCGTCGTCGGACTTGCCGATGATCTGCTCGGGATACGCGAGCCCCGCGTCGCGCGCAAAGGTCATGTTGCAGCCGAGATAGCGCGACTGCGCGTCCTTCCAGAAGATGCGCTGCGGGATATTGTCGATCACCGACTCGAGCATCTGGTTCGAGCGCTGCGCCTCCGCTTCGGCCTTGATCTGCTCGGTGACGTCGTCGGCGAGCACGAACACGGCATCGCGGCCGAGGAAGGTGAGCGAGTGATGCGAGATGTCGGCGCTGATGATCGAGCCGTCGCGGCGCCGATGGTGCCAGATGCCGGCCATCATGCGCACGTTCTGCGTGACCATGTCCGAGCGCGTGAGGTGTTGCTCGAGCCGCGAAACGTCTTCGGCGGGACGGATATCGCGGATCGTCATGGTGAGGAACTCTTCCTCGCTGTAGCCGTACTGCTGGATCGCGGCGGCGTTCACGGCGAGAAAGCGCAGCGTTTCGCGGTCGAACACGTACATCGGCACCGGATGCGCGTCGAACAGGCCCTGAAAGCGCTCACTGCGCAGGCGCATGCCGCTCACGGCGCGCAGCTTCTCGCGGGCGGCGCTCTCGCGCGCGCCGAACGTGTAGATGAGGAGCGTCGCGCCCGCGAGCATCGTCACGATCAGCAGCAACAGCGCGCGGCCGCCCGAGCGCGCCGAGTCGGCGAGCGCGGCGGCGAGCGCCAGATCCTCGGCGCGTTGCAGCGACGCGAGCTGTCCGTCGAGCTGGTCCACGAGGTTGTCGATGCGGATGTATTCGCCGGCGAGCCACGCGGCCGTGGCGGGCGACGGCGTTGCCGGGTCGGGCAGCGCAGCGGTCGCCGTGATGGGGTTCTGGGCGCCGTTGGTGACAGCCGGTGCCACCGTCAGGGTATCCAGCGTCACGGCGCTCGCCGCCTCATCCGCTGCGGCGTGCAGCGGCAGGATCGTGCCGGTCACGACATGACCGGCCATGCGCGCGTCCGCGGTGTTCCCGGGTTGAATCGTCTTCGCGGCGGCGTTGCGGGCGGTCGCCTCGGGCGCGCCCCACGGCGCCGCGGGCGAGCGCGCGGCATTCGCGGGCATGGCCGTGCCGAATTCCTGGCTGGCCGCGCCATCAGCCGGTACGGCCTGCGCTGCCACGGTCCCGCTCGCCCCCGCCGCCACGGCCGCCTGCCCGCCCTCGTCGGTAACGCGTTGCTCGGCGCGCGCAAGTGTCACGTCGATCTCGTTCGCAAGCGTGGCGCCCTGCCCCGCCAGCGCGTCGAAACGGGCCGCGAGGTCGGCGTTGCCGGCCAGCTCCGCGCGCAGGGCGCGGGTGGTTTCGTCGAGCATGGCGGCGCGCGCGTCGTGCGCGGCGGCTGACTCCGGCTGGCCCTGCACGGCGAAACGGCCCAGCGCGCTCACGCCGCTGCCAAGCGCATCGCGATAGCGGTCGAGGTCGTGACGGATCGTCGCCGCCTGGCTCGCGCGCTGGTCGATCTCGCGCTGACCGTCGATCTGCGTCCAGGCGACAAAAGCGTTCGCGCCAACGGCCGCCGCGACGACGGCCAGATTGATGAGTTGGCGCTTCGAAAAAAGAAGGTTCATGAATGCCGAGCGTCGTTCGCGCCCGCGCCGTGAGCGCGGGATGATGGGTCACGACTGCGCGCGACCGGTCGGCGCCTGACGCGCCAACCCGAAATAACGGCAGGGCCGGCCGGGTCTTGAGGGTCAAGGTGGAGAAAGAAGCGGAAAACGACCCGCGGCGGCGCGAGGCTGCCGCGGTCAGCGGGAATCGGGTAGGGATCGACGATGAATCGTGACGGGCACGCGCGGCGGGAATCAGCGGGTGAGCATCACCGCGGCACCGCCAGCCCGAACTCGTGCATCGCCGGCGCGAAGTCGTGATTGCTCTCGGGCTTGCGCGCGAGCTTCGCGAGCACGTAGCGCTGGAACGGATCGAGCTGCGCCCAGTCCTCGAGGCCGGGCGCCTGCAGGCTGGCAAGCTCGGACTGCAGCGCAATGCCGCCGGGCACCGCATTCACGTCGCGCCAGGCCGGCGCTTCTTCGGGCGCGAACCATTCGGGTTCGACGTTCGCGTGCGTGCGCATCATCTCGAAGAGCGCGTGGTCGAAATTGGGCTCGATCTGCGTGTCCTCGTCCACGGGGAAACACGCCAGCAGCCGGCGGTCCTCGTAAGGCAGCAGTTGCCATTGCGCGAGCGAAATGCGCAGACCAAAGCGATCCAGGTTGAAGCGCACGCACATCGGGATAAAGGTGAGGTTTTCCGACGAGTCGACCTCGAACCGGAAAAGCAGCGGAGCTTCGTTCAATGCCATGACGGTATCCTCGCGAGGCGGGCATAAGCGCGGGCGGCCCGCTTGAGGTATTTTAGAACCTTCCGCGCGCGGCGCGGCCCCGCTGTCCCCCGGCGGCGCTGCGGTACCGCGCCGCACAAGGACTGATGGAGTTTTGCGCTTGCCCCTCTCAACTCGCACCCCAACCCGCACGCCAATGAGCACCGCAGACCGGCCGCAGATCACGACGACGAATCCGCCGACGCATCCCCTCGAAACCGAAGGCCAGCCTGGCGCCATCGAATTGCGCGTGCATCGGCACCGCGGCGGCGGCGCCGTGGAAACGCGCGAGGACCACGTGGGCCAGGAATGGCCCGTCGCGCTGGTCTTCAACGGCATCTCGCACGCGGTCATGATGTGCACGCCGCGCGACCTCGAAGCGTTCGCCGTGGGCTTCGCGATCTCCGAAGGCATCGTCGGGCGCAACGCCGATATTCAGGACATCGAGGTGTACTGGCACGAGGATGCGGACCTGCCGCATGCCGAAGTCCACTTGACCGTGGTGCAGCAGGCGTTCGTCGAGCTCAAGGAAAAGCGCCGCGCGCTCGCCGGGCGCAGCGGCTGCGGCGTGTGCGGCATCGAGAGCATCGACCTGCTCGATCTCGAACCCGAGCAGGTGCCCGATACGGGCTTCATTGCGCGCCTCGCGCCCGACGCCATCGCGCGCGCCGCACGCGAACTGCCGCAGCATCAGGCGCTCACGAAGCTCACGGGCGGCCTGCACGCGGCCGCGTGGTGCGACGAACACGGCGCGATCCTGCGCGCCTTCGAAGACGTAGGCCGCCACAACGCGCTCGACAAACTCATCGGCCAGCTCGTGATGGAGCGCGCCGACACGCAGCAGGGCTTCGTTTTCCTGTCGAGCCGCGCAAGCTACGAGCTGGTGCGCAAGGCCGCGCGCGTAGGCATTCCGATGGTCGCAACGATCTCGGCGCCCTCCTCGCTAGCCATCGCCATCGCAAAGCGCGCCGGACTGCGGCTCGTGAGCTTTTGCCGCGAGTCCGGGTACGTCGATTACGCAACGGCCTGAGTCATCACTCGCGGCTTAATCGAACTGCCGGAAATCCGGCTTGCGCTTTTCGAGGAACGCCGTGAACGCCTCGCGCGCTTCGGGCGCGAGCAGCATCTTGCCGAAGTGCACGAACTCTTCGCTCATGCGCGTCTTGACCTCGTGGGTGTCCGCGCGCTTCATGAGCGACTTCGTCACGCGCAGCGACGACGCCGGCAGCGCCACGAGCTTCGCCATTTGCCCGGCGACGAACGCGTCGAGCTCGGCGGCCGGCAGCACGCGGTTCACGAAGCCCATGCGATGCGCCTCCGCCGCGTCGAAGGTCTCGCCGAGCAGCAGCTTTTCCGCCGCGCCCTGGTGGCCCGCAATGCGCGGCAACAGCAGCGACGAAGCCGCTTCGGGGCACAGCCCGAGTTGCGCGAACGGCACGGCGAAACGCGCGTTGTCGGCGGCATAGACCATGTCGCAATGCAGCAGCAGCGTCGTGCCCACGCCGATCGCCGGCCCTTTCACGGCGGCGACGAGCGGTTTCTCGAACGCCGCGATGGCGTCGAGAAAGCGGATCACGGGCGAATCGGCGGCTGCGGGCGGCCCCTTCAGAAAGTCTTCGATGTCATTGCCGGCCGTGAAGATCTCGGCGTGGCCGCGCAGCAGCGCCGCGCGCACCGAGGCGTCCTTGTTCGCGCCGTTGAGCGTGTCGGCCATCGCCTGATACATCGCGGGCGTGAGCGCGTTCTTGCGCGCAGGCCGGTCGATGGTGATCGTGAGCACGCCGTTTTCGTGTGCTAGCAGGATTTCGTTGCTCATGTACCTGTCTCCTCGCATCCCAATCGTGATACGAAAAACGGCCCGCAGACCGCGAAGTCTGCGAACCGTGTCGATAACGCCAATGCGTCAGTCAGATAGACGCTTACAGCCGCTCGATGATGCCCGCCGCACCCATGCCGGTGCCGACGCACATCGTCACCATGCCGTACTTGTAGTTGCGGCGGCGCAGGCCGTGCACGACCGTCGCGGCGCGGATCGCGCCCGTCGCGCCGAGCGGGTGGCCCAGCGCGATCGCGCCGCCAAGCGGATTGATCTTCGAAGGATCGAGGCCCAGGTCCTGGATCACCGCCAGCGACTGCGCAGCGAACGCTTCGTTCAGCTCGATCCAGTCGAGATCGTCCTGCTTCAGGCCCGCTGCCTTGAGCGCCGCCGGAATCGCTTCCTTCGGACCGATGCCCATGATCTCCGGCGGCACGCCGCGCACCGCGAAGCTCACGAAACGCGCGAGCGGCGTGAGGTTGAACTGCTTGAGGATCTTCTCGGAGACGACGATCAGCGCGCCCGCGCCGTCCGAAGTCTGCGAGCTGTTGCCGGCCGTGACCGAGCCCTTGTTCGCGAACACCGCGCGCAGCTTCGCGAGGCCTTCGAGCGTCGTATCGGCGCGCGGGCCTTCGTCGAGCTCGATCAGGCGCTCCTTCACCTTCACTTCGCCCGTGGCGAGATCGGGCGTGCGCTCGATGAGCGTGTACGGCGAGATCTCGTCCTTGAATTCGCCGGCCTGCTGCGCGGCGAGCGCGCGGCGGTGCGATTCGACCGAGAACGCGTCCTGCGCCTCGCGGCTCACTTTCCAGCGCTCCGCCACTTTCTCGGCCGTGAGGCCCATGCCGTAGGCGATGCCGATGTCTTCGTTACGATCGAAGATGTGCGGCGAGAGCGACGGCTTGTTGCCCATCATCGGCACCATGCTCATCGACTCGCAGCCGCCTGCGATCATCGCGTCGGACTCGCCCACGCGGATGCGGTCCGCGGCCATCGCGAGCGCCGTGAGGCCCGATGCGCAGAAGCGGTTGACGGTCACGCCGCCCACGCTCTGCGGCAGCCCCGCGAGCAGCGCGCCGATACGCGCCACGTTCAGGCCCTGCTCGGCTTCGGGAATCGCGCAGCCGACGATGGCGTCTTCGATCACGCTCGTGTCGAGGCCCGGCACCTGCGCCACAGCCGACTTGATCGCGTGAACCAGCAGTTCGTCCGGGCGGGTGTTCCTGAACACGCCGCGCGGCGCCTTGCCGATGGGCGTGCGGCTAGCGGCGACGATGTATGCGTCCTGCAACTGTTTGCTCATCTCTTACTCCAGTATCTGGTGTGCGTCGTGCCGCTTAGTTGCGCACCGGCTTGCCGGTTTGCAGCATGCCCATGATGCGTTCCTGCGTCTTCTGCGTGCCGAGCAGATCGACGAAGGCGCGGCGCTCGAGCTTGAGCAGCCATTCTTCGTCGACGAGACTGCCCGCCTCGACGTCGCCGCCGCACACCGCTTCCGCGATACGGCTCGCGATCAGGAAATCGTGGTCGCTGATGAAGCGGCCGTCGCGCATGTTCACGAGCGATGCCTTGATGGTTGAGATCGCCGAGCGGCCCGCCACCGGAATCTGCGTCGCACGCAGCGGCGGACGATAGCCCGCGGCGGAGAGTGCGCGCGCTTCCTTCTTCGCCGTGTCGAGCAGTTCGAACACGTTGAAGACGATCGTGTCCGAAGGCTTCAGATAGCCCATTGCGCGGGCTTCGTGCGCCGAGGCCGAGACCTTCGCCATCGCTGCGTTTTCGAACGACTTCTGCAGGAACCGGAGCAGATCGCTCGGTGCCGCGCCGATCGCCTGCGCGGCTTCGGCTGCGCGAATCGCCGCCTCCTTCAGGCCGCCGCCAGCGGGCACGAGACCCACGCCCACTTCCACGAGGCCGACATAGCTCTCGACATGCGCCACGCGCTTCGCGCTTTGCAGCATGATTTCGCAGCCGCCGCCGAGCGCGATGCCCGACACCGCCGTGATCACCGGCACGTTCGCGTACTTCACGCGCAGCATCGTGTCCTGGAACTTCTTCACGAACGGCTCGATGCCCTTCGCCCCGCCCATCATGAACGCGGGCATTGCCTCTTCGAGGTTCGCGCCTGCCGAGAACGGGCCGCCCGGCGCGCCGAGCTTCAGCGACGTCGGTTGCCAGATCACGAGGCCCTTGTAGCCGTCTTCCGCGATGTCGATGGCCTTCACGAGCGAGTCGAGCAGGCCCGGGCCCATCGTGTTCATCTTGCTCTTGTACGAGACGATGACGACGTCGTCCTCGCCCGCGCGGTCGTCCACCCAGGCGCGCAGGTTGTCGTTCTCGAACAGCGTCTTGCCGTAGGTCTTCGGATCGCGCGCGCTCGTTTCACCGAACAGCGCCGCACGGAACACCTGACGCTCGTACACCGGCAGCGTCGAGCGCGGCACGAAGCGCGCTTCAGCGGGCGACCACGAACCTTCCGCGCCGTGCACGCCGCCGTTCGCGGCGACCGCGCCTTCGAACACCCAGGCGGGCAGCGGTGCATTCGACAGCGCCTTGCCCGCGTCGATGTCTTCCTTCACCCACTCGGCGACCTGCTTCCAGCCCGCGGCCTGCCAGCCTTCGAACGGACCTTCGTTCCAGCCGAAGCCCCAGCGGATCGCGAGATCGACGTCGCGCGCGTTGTCCGCGATCGACTGCAGATGCACGCCGATGTAGTGGAACACGTCGCGGAAGATCGACCACAGGAACTGCGCCTGCGGATGCTGCGTTTCGCGCAGCAGCTTCAGACGCTCGGCGGGCGGACGCTTGAGGATGCGGCCCACCAGCTCGTCGGCCTTGCCGCCGCCGTCGACGTACTCGCCCGTGTCGGCGTCGAGCACCTTGATGGCCTTGCCTTCCTTGCGATAGAAGCCGCCGCCCGTCTTCTGGCCGAGCGCGCCCTTCGCCACGAGACCTGCGAGCACGGCCGGCGTCTCGTAGACCGGGAAGAACGGATCGTCCTTCAGGTTGTCCTGCATCGTCTTGATGACGTGCGCCATCGTGTCGAGACCCACTACGTCGGCGGTGCGGAACGTCGCCGACTTCGCGCGGCCAAGGCGCGCGCCCGTGAGGTCATCGACTTCGTCGAAACGCAGGCCGAACTTCTTCGCCTCGGCGATCACCGCGAGGATCGAGAACACGCCCACGCGGTTCGCGATGAAGTTCGGCGTATCCTTCGCGCGCACCACGCCCTTGCCCACCACGCTCGTGAGGAACGATTCGAGCTGGTCGAGGATTTCGGGCTTCGTCTGCGTCGTCGGGATCAGCTCGACGAGGTGCATGTAGCGCGGCGGGTTGAAGAAGTGCACGCCGCAGAAGCGCGCCTTCAACGCATCGTCGAAGCCATGCGAGAGTTCGGTGATCGACAGGCCCGAGGTATTGGTCGCGAAAATCGCCTTCGGGCCGAGGTGCGGCGCGACCTTCTTGTAGAGGTCGTGCTTCCAGTCCATGCGCTCGGCGATCGCCTCGATCACCACGTCGCATTCCGCGAGCTTCGCGATGTCGTCTTCGTAGTTCGCGGGCGTGATGTATTGCGCGTCGTCCTTCACGCCGAACGGCGCGGGCGAGAGCTTCTTGAGCGTCTCGATCGCCTTCAGCGCGATCGCGTTCTTCGGGCCTTCTTTCGCGGGCAGATCGAACAGCAGCACGGGCACGCGGGCGTTGATCAGGTGCGCGGCGATCTGCGCGCCCATCACGCCGGCGCCGAGCACGGCCACCTTGCGAATATTGAGGTTGCTCACGTTGTTCCTCCAGCGGGTATGCAATGTCGAGCGGATTGAGGTGTGAGGGCGGCGCGCATCGACGTGGGCCGCCTCTGGACATCGTGTTGACTGGGCGCGCGCCTTCGAAAAGCGCGCGCCCGTTGGCTCTTAGAACAGCGCTTCGTCGACTTCCATCAGCGTCTTCGAACCCGCGCGCGCCTGGCGGATCGACGTGGCCGTTTCGGGCAACAGCTTCGCGAAATAGAAACGCGCAGTGGCCAGCTTCGACTTGTAGAACGGATCGCCCGACCTTTCCTTGTCGAGCGCGATGCGCGCCATGCGTGCCCAGAAGTAGGCGAACACGAGGTGGCCCGCCGTGCGCAGATACGGCACCGCGGCCGCGCCCACTTCGTCCGGGTTCTGCATCGCCTTCATGCCGATTTCCATCGTGAGCTTCTGCATCTTGTCGCCAATGTCGGCGAGCGGATTCACGAACTCCTGCATTTCCGGCTTGACGCCTTCGGCTTCGACGAAATCCGTCACGAGCTTGCCGAACTTCTTGAGCTTCGCGCCCATATCGCCCAGCACCTTGCGGCCCAGCAGGTCGAGCGACTGGATCGTGTTCGTGCCTTCGTAGATCTGGTTGATACGCGCATCGCGCACGTACTGCTCCATGCCCCACTCGGAGATGAAGCCGTGGCCGCCGAACACCTGCATGCCGAGGTTGGTGCTCTCGAACGCGTTGTCGGTGAGGAAGGCCTTGATGATCGGCGTGAGCAGCGCGACGAGGTCGGCCGCTTCCTTGCGCTCGCCTTCGTCGCCGTGCGAGAGCTCCTTGTCGATCTGCAGCGCCGACCAGTACGTGAAGGCGCGCGCGCCTTCGGCCCAGGCCTTCTGCGTGAGCAGCATGCGGCGCACGTCCGGATGCACGATGATCGGGTCAGCGGCCTTTTCGGGCGCCTTCGGACCGGTCAGCGAGCGCATCTGCAGGCGCTCCTTCGCATAGACGAGCGAGTTCTGGTACGCGACTTCGGTGAGGCCGAGGCCTTGCATGCCGACGCCCAGACGCGCCGCGTTCATCATCACGAACATGGCGTTCAAGCCCTTGTTCGGTTCGCCGACGAGCCAGCCCTTCGCGCCGTCGAGATTCATCACGCAGGTCGCGTTGCCGTGAATGCCCATCTTGTGTTCGATCGAGCCGCATTTGATGCCGTTGCGCTCACCCACTTCGCCGGCTGCCGTGGGGATGAACTTCGGCACGACGAACAGCGAGATGCCCTTGGTTCCCGGCGGCGCATCGGGCAGTCGAGCGAGCACGAGGTGGATGATGTTCTCGGCCATGTCGTGCTCACCGCTCGAGATGAAGATCTTCGTGCCGGTGATCGCGTACGAGCCGTCGCCGTTCGGCTCGGCCTTCGTACGCAGGATGCCGAGGTCGGTGCCGCAGTGCGGCTCGGTCAGGCACATCGTGCCGGTCCACACGCCTTCGACGAGCTTCGGCAGATAAGCCTTCTGGAGTTCGGGCGTGCCGTGCGCATGCAGACACTCGTAGGCGCCATGCGAGAGACCCGGATACATGGTCCACGCCTGGTTCGCCGAGTTCAGCATTTCGTAGAGCGCGTTGTTCACGAACGCGGGCAGGCCCTGGCCGCCGTGTTCGGGATCGCAGCCGAGCGCGGGCCAGCCCGCTTCGACGTATTGCTTGTACGCTTCCTTGAAACCAGCGGGCGTGGTGACGACGCCGTCGCCGGCATACGTGCAGCCTTCACGGTCGCCGACCTGGTTCAGCGGAAACAGCACCTCGGAGCAGAATTTTCCGGCTTCTTCGAGCACCTGGTTGATGGTGTCGGCGTCGAGGTCGGCGTGCTTCGGCATCTGCTTCACTTCGCCTTCCACGTTCAGCAGTTCGTGCAGAACGAACTGCATGTCGCGCAGCGGCGCGGTGTACTGTCCCATGTCTTCTCTCCAAAATTTGAGCTTCGGGTCCCTCGCGCGCCGCCGCGACTTCGATGTTGCGGCCGGGCGCTACTGGGTCTCGCTCTGATACGAAACAATCAGCTTTTCGAACGCAGCCCACGTATGCTCGACCGCGTCCGGCAGATGCAGGAAGCGGCCGTCATGATGCAGGCCGAGCGTCACGCTATACAGTTCGAAGAGCATCAGCGCGGGATCGGTCTCCTTGCGCAAATGGCCTTCTTCGATTGCCTGCGAAATGGCCCTCAGGAGCGCCGCACGCCACATCGACACGCTGGCGACCAGCGTCTCGCGCACCTGGCTGTCCGCGCGGTCGTCGTACTCGACGGCGCCGCTGATGTAGATGCAGCCGGTCGTGACTTCGTGAATGCGCTTCTCGAACCATCGCGACAGCATCGCACGCAGACGCGGCAAACCGCGTGGCTCGCGCAAACTCGGAAAGAAGACTTCTTCCTCGAATCGACGGTGGTACTCGCGCACCACCTCGACCTGCAGGTCTTCCCGAGACCCGAAGTGAGCGAAGACGCCACTCTTGCTCATCTGCATGCGCTCGGCGAGCAGGCCGATGGTCAAGCCTTCAAGGCCATCGCGACCTGCGAGGTCGAGTGCTGCATCCAGAATGGCGGCTCGTGTCTGTTCGCCTTTTCGCATAGCTTTCTTTACCGTAACGATGTGGCCTCGATGTCGCTGTCAACTGCTCATTAACTGCTTACATCTGGGCCCGAATTAAATCGAACGGCCGTACTATTGTTGAGGACGGCCGTCCGCGAAACAAGGACTTTATTAGAAACCGATTTCTAACCGGTACTCTAATTTTCGAGGTTCGTGCGCCGCGCGCAAGCCGACATTCTCTCGATTGCACGAGCGGGGATTCGTATGGCAGCTTTCTGTTTCTAGTCGTAGCCGCCCACGGTGATGAGCTTCATGAGCGCACGATAGAACGCCCAGGCCAGCCAGTTCACGGCGCGTACGTGCCACGGCCGCGCCTCGTAGCGCGCACGGTCGATCTGTGCAGCGTCGCCGAACGCCGCGAGGATCTCGCAGCGCAGCTGTTCGATCTGCGGATGCTGCACGAGCAGCACGTTGGCCTCGTTATTGAGCACGAGGCTGAGCGCGTCGAGGTTCGAGGAACCCACGGTGCCCCAGCTCGAATCGACGACGGCCACCTTGCCGTGGAGCATCGTTTTCTCGTACTCCGCAATCTGCACGCCCGCGCTGAGAAGCTGGTGATAGAGGAACGGCACTCCGTAGTCGAGAACCTTGAATTCCTTTCGTCCGACCAGAAGCTTGACCGCCACGCCGCGCTCCGCGGCGCTCACGAGCGCGCGACGCAGCCGCCGGCCCGGCATGAAATACGGATTGGCGAGCAGCACTTCCTTGCGCGCCTCGCCGATGGCGTCGAGATAAGCCTTTTCGATCGCGCGCCGGTTCACCACGTTGTCGCGCGCGACGAACGCCACGCAGGGCACCTGCGCCGCGCGCGGATCGCGCACGCTCGCGCGCAGGCGCTCGCGCAGACGCGTGAAGAAGCGCTTCGCGCGCGACGAGCGCACCGTGGGCGCAAGCGCGCGCAGCGCGTCGTCGACGATCTGCGTGGGGCGCCCCACCGTGTGGCCGGTGGGATGCGGCGACATGAAGCCCGCGCTCGCGGGCACGCCGGGTGAGACCTGCTGGGGCAGCGGCGGCCGGTAGCCGAGCCGGATACGCCGCCACTGCTGCTCGATCGCGAGCCGCACGTCCACGACCACGGGGCCAGACAGCTCGACGGCGAAATCCCAGCGCGCATACGGCAGCCGGTGGCCGTCCTGCTCGAAATCGTCGATCACGTTGATGCCGCCGCAAAAGGCGAACTGGTCGTCGATCACGGCGAGCTTGCGGTGCGTGCGCGAAAAGCCGAAGCGCCCGAAGATGTGCGGGTTGTAGACGCGGTGCTCCACCCCCGCGCCCGGCCAGGTCTCGAACAGCGCGATGCGCGGCGAGCCGATGCCGTCGGTGATGACGCGCACGCGCACGCCGCGCGCCGCTGCGCGCATGAGCGCGTCGGAGAGCGCGCGGCCGATTTCGTCGTCGCAGAAGATATAGGTTTCGAGCGCGACGTCGCGCTCGGCGGCGTCGATGCGTTCGATCATCGCGCCGAACAGACCGGCGCTCGAGCCGAACAGACGCACGTCGTTGCCGCTCGTGAAGCGATAGCGCGAACGATAGCGCCGGCCAAGCAGCGCCTCGCGCAGCCTCACCACGCGCTGCGATTCAATGCCGGGATCGGTACTGGTTTCGCTCATGTTGCGCTCACCCGCGTCCTTCACGTAGCCGCATGGGCAGTTGCAGAATGGCCTCGCGGTTCGACCACGAGAAGCACTTCGCCGCCGCCTGCTCGTAGGGCAGCCACACATACGCCGTATGCTCGCGCGGCGCGAGCGTGACGACTGTGCCCGTGGGCACTTCCAGGCTGAACCAGTGCTCGGTGTTGCGCGTGACGCCGGGCGCATAGCGATGGCGCCACACGGGATAGATTTCGTACTCGATCTCGTGGTGCCAGTCGAGCAGCGCCGCCTGCGGAACCTCCACCGCACCGACGGCAATACCCGTCTCCTCGCCCACCTCGCGCACGGCGGTTTCGGCGAACGGCTCGTCGAGGCGATCTTTCGAGCCGGTGACCGACTGCCAGAAACCCGGCCGGTCGGCACGTTCGATGATCAGGACCTCCAGTTGCGGCGTATGGATGACGACGAGTACGGATTCCGGAATCTTCGGCGGCTTCTGCATGGTGATGGAGCGTGGGGAGGAACGCGCGCTGCGCGCTTGCGGCGCGTCTAAAGGTAATTTAACGCAAAAAGCAAAAAAGGCGCACGATGCGCCTTTTTTGTTGTTGCGATGCAAAAGCCCTGACGGGCCTTCGCGGCAGGAATGCGGCTTACTGCGCCGTCTTCTGCTCAGGCTGACGCAGACGGATGTGCAGTTCGCGCAGCTGGCGCTCGTCCACCGGGCTCGGCGCCTGCGTGAGCAGATCCTGCGCGCGTTGCGTCTTCGGGAACGCGATCACGTCGCGAATCGAATCGGCGCCGGCCATCATCGTAACGATGCGGTCCAGGCCGAACGCGATACCGCCATGCGGCGGCGCGCCGTATTGCAGCGCGTCGAGCAGGAAGCCGAACTTCGCGCGTGCTTCTTCCGCATTGATCTTGAGCGCGCGGAACACCTTGCTCTGTACGTCTTCCTGATAGATACGCACCGAGCCGCCGCCGATTTCCCAGCCGTTCAGCACCATGTCGTAAGCCTTGGCGAGGCAGCGGCCCGGATCCGTTTCGAGGTATTCCAGGTGCTCGTCCTTCGGGCTCGTGAACGGGTGGTGCGCGGCCACGTAGCGGTTTTCTTCCTCGTCGTACTCGAACATCGGGAAGTCGATCACCCACAGCGGCTTCCAGCCCTTCTCGACGAGGCCGTTGGCACGGCCGAACTCCGAGTGGCCGATCTTCAGGCGCAGTGCGCCGAGGCTGTCGTTCACGACCTTCGCGCGGTCTGCCGCGAAGAAGATGATGTCGCCGTCCTGCGCGCCGGTGCGCTCGAGGATCGCGGCGATCGCAGCGTCGTGCAGGTTCTTGACGATCGGGCTTTGCAGACCGTCACGGCCCTTCGCGACTTCGTTGACCTTGATCCACGCGAGACCCTTCGCGCCGTAAATGCGCACGAATTCCGTGTAGCCGTCGATGTCGCCACGCGACAGCTCGCCGCCCTTCGGCACGCGCAGCGCCGCGACGCGGCCGTCCTTCGTGTTGGCCGGTGAGCTGAACACCTTGAAGTCGACGTCCTTCATGGCGTCGGTCAGTTCGGTGAATTCGAGCTTCACGCGCAGGTCCGGCTTGTCCGAACCGAAGCGGCTCATGGCTTCCGCGTACGGCATGATCGGGAACTTCGCGTCGAGCTCGACATCGATCGTTTCCTTGAACACGTGACGCGCCATGTCTTCGAACAGGTCGCGGATTTCCTGCTCGCCGAGGAACGACGTTTCGCAGTCGATCTGCGTGAATTCGGGCTGACGGTCGGCGCGCAGGTCTTCGTCGCGGAAGCACTTGACGATCTGGTAGTAGCGATCGAAGTTCGCCACCATCAGGAGCTGCTTGAAGAGCTGCGGCGACTGCGGCAGCGCGAAGAACTGGCCTGCGTTCACGCGCGACGGCACGAGGTAGTCGCGCGCGCCTTCCGGCGTGCTCTTCGTGAGCATCGGCGTTTCGATGTCGATGAAGCCGAGCGCGTCGAGATACTTGCGCACGGCCATTGTCACGCGGTAGCGCAGACGCAGGTTGTGCTGCATCTGCGGACGGCGCAGGTCGAGCACGCGATGCGTGAGGCGCGTGGTTTCCGAGAGGTTGTCGTCGTCGAGCTGGAACGGCGGCGTGACCGACGCGTTGAGCACCACGATTTCGTGGCACAGCACTTCGATCTTGCCGCTCGTGAGGTTCGCGTTGACCGTGCCTTCCGGACGATTGCGAACGAGACCCTTGACCTGCACGCAGAACTCATTGCGCACGCCTTCGGCGATCTTGAACATTTCCGCGCGGTCCGGATCGCAGACGACCTGAACGAGGCCTTCGCGGTCGCGCAGGTCGATGAAGATGACGCCGCCATGGTCGCGGCGGCGCTGCACCCATCCGCACAGCGAAACAGTTTGGCCCAGCAGCTGTTCGGTCACCAGACCGCAGTATTCAGATCTCATCGACATGATGTTCGTCTTTCGTTATGCATGAATGAACGGGAGCGGCGCGCGGCAGCGCGTCGTCCGGTATTAAAGCGGAGGATCGATGGGGCGGCGTGGTGAGGTTGCCGGCGCGACCACGCCCATCGAAACAATATACTTGAGCGCGGCGTCGACGGTCATGTCCAGCTCGACCACCTCGCTCTTTGGCACCATCAGGAAAAAGCCCGACGTCGGATTCGGCGTAGTCGGGACATAGACGCTCACGTGATCTTCCTGCAGGTGGTTGACCACGTCGCCGCCGGGAATGCCGGTGAGAAACGCGATCGTCCACGAACCCTTGCGCGGGTACTCGATCAGGAGCGCTTTGCGAAATGCATTGCCGTTGCTTGAAAGCAGTGTATCGGAAACCTGCTGGATGCTGCCGTACAGCGGTCCGATGATCGGAATGCGGCGCACCAGTGCGTTCCACCACTCCACCAGCTTCTGGCCGATGAAGTTATGCGTGAGCAGACCGACCCCGAAGATGAACGCGAGCGTGAGCACCGCGCCGAGTCCCGGCAGGCGCACGCCGAACATGCGCTCCGGCCGCCACGATTCGGGCAGCAGCAGCAGAGTCTGATCCATCGTGCCGATCACGAGGTTCAGCACCCACAGCGTGATGGCCAGCGGCACCAGCACCAGCAGGCCGGTCAGGAATACCGATTTGAACGTCGCTTTCTTGATCGTCATGTACACCGCCATGCGGACCGCGCGGCAAACGGGCTGCCGGCGCGGCTTCGGCGCGGCGCGTGTCCCCGGGAATGCGGGAATCGCGCCGCAGGTTTTTCAGGTCGAGGCTGCCGGACTGGGCGTGCTCGCTGGGCTGCTCGCGGCGGGCGCGGCTGCGCCCGCATCGCTGGAAGCGCTCGCAGCGCCCTCGCCGGCCGGCTTGCCGGCTTCCGACGACGGCGCGTTTTCGCCAGCCGCCTTCGCGTCGGTCGCCGCCGCGCTCTTGCTGCCGTTGCCGCCGCGGAAATCGGTGACGTACCAGCCCGAACCCTTCAGCTGAAAGCCCGCTGCGGTCACCTGCTTGCGAAACGTGTCCGCGCCACAGCTCGGGCACTGCGTCAAGGGCGCATCGCTCATCTTTTGGAGCACGTCCTTGTCGAAGCCGCACGACTCGCAGCGATAAGCGTAGATCGGCATGATCTCTATCCTGATGAAAATCTGATAATTGCTTGCAAAGCCTTGAATTATAGCCGCAAACCAGGATCGCCCCTGGCATTTACCGGGGTGGGGTGTCCTGCAGGGAGGTCGGCGGGTTGCGGCTGCCTCAATACAGATGAGGGCAGGTTGCGCGCACATCAAGAGCGCGCGCGGCCATGGAGGGCGGCGAGCGCAAGGCGTGAGTGCGTCGGACCGCTCAACCGGGCGACGGCGCGACGTCGTTGCGGCGCCACACGAGCCAGCGCTCGCGCCCGACGAACACGGGCAGCGAGTCGGCCACGGGCTGATCGTCGGCCAGCGTGAAGTACGGCGTGAGCAAGGCGTCGAGTTCGTCGCGCGCGATCGCGAACGGCGGCCCCTTGGGCGTCTCGCCGATGAAGAAGTAGCCCGCGAGCAACGCACCGGGCGGCAACAGCTCGGCCATGCGGGTGGCGTAGCTCGCGCGCTGCGCTTTGGGCAGCGCGCACAGGAACGCGCGCTCGAACACCCAGGCCGGCGTGAACGGCGGCGTGTAGGCGTAGAAGTCCGCCTCTTCGACGACACCCGCATACTGCCCCAGCGCCGCGCGCGCGCTCGCGATCGCGGCCGGCGCGAAGTCGATGGCGCGCACCGTGCGGCCGCGCTCGGCGAGCCAGCGGGCCTCCCAGGCGTTGCCGCAGCCCGGAATCAGCACCGCGGCCTCGGGGTGCGCGGTGGCGAAGGCTTCGAACTGGCGCTGCACGCCCGCCTGATCCCACGGCGTGAAGCCGCGCGCAAAGCGCTCGTCCCAGAACGAGGGCGACGCCGGGTCGCGGGTTTCGAACTCGGGCACGTCGCCCGGTTGCGGCGGCAGGGTCGGGTCGCTCATCGTCTCACTCCTTGTTCTCGTGGTCCGTCAGCCGCCGTAGGCGAACGCGAGCCACACGCGCGCCGCCACCATGCCCACGCCCACGGCCACGCCGAATACGAGCAGGCCCTGCAGCAGGCGGTTCGTGCGGCGTTGCTCGGCGAGCATCGCGCGGATCGTCTCGTCGTTCGCGAAGCCGCCCGGCTCCTGGCGATGCAGCAGCACCTGATGCACGAGGCGCGGCAATTGCGGCAGCGTCTTGCTCCATTGCGGCGCTTCGATCTTGAAGCGCTCGTACCAGCCGCGCAGGCCGATCTGCTCGGTCATCCAGCGCTCGAGATAAGGCTTCGCCGTTTTCCAGAGATCGAGCTCCGGATCGAGCGAACGCCCGAGGCCCTCGACGTTGAGCATGGTCTTTTGTAGCAGCACGAGCTGCGGCTGGATTTCAACGTTGAAGCGCCGCGAGGTCTGGAACAGGCGCAGCAGCACCTGGCCGAGCGAGATGTCCTTCAGCGCCCGGTCGAAATACGGTTCGCACACGGCGCGAATCGCGCTTTCCAGTTCTTCCACGCGCGTGTTGGGCGGCACCCACCCCGACTCGATATGCAGCGTCGCCACGCGGTGATAGTCGCGCTTGAAGAACGCGAGAAAGTTCTGCGCTAGATAATTCTTGTCGAAGTCCGACAGCGCGCCGACGATGCCGAAATCGAGCGCGATATAGCGGCCGAAATGCGCGGGATCGAGACTCACCTGAATGTTGCCGGGGTGCATGTCGGCGTGAAAGAAGCCGTCGCGGAACACCTGCGTGAAGAAGATCTCCACGCCCTCGCGCGCGAGCTTCGGAATGTCCACACCCGCCGCCCGCAGCTTGTCCACCTGGCTGATCGGCACGCCGACCATGCGCTCCATCACGAGCACGTTGGCCGTGCTGAATTCCCAGTACATTTCCGGCACGAGCAGCAAATCGAGGCCCGCGAAATTGCGGCGCAACTGGCTGCCGTTGGCGGCCTCGCGCATGAGGTCGAGCTCGTCGTGCAGGTACTTGTCGAATTCGGCGACCACTTCGCGCGGCTTCAAGCGCTTGCCGTCGGCCCACAGCCGCTCGGCCCACACGGCGATGTCGCGCAGCAGCGCGAGGTCGGAGTCGATCACCGGACGCATGTTCGGCCGCAGCACCTTGATGGCCACCGGCTTGCCCGCGTGCTGGCCCGACTTCACCTTTGCGAAGTGCACCTGCGCAATCGACGCACTCGCCACCGGCACGCGCTCGAACTCGTCGAAGATCGTGTCGACCGGTGCGCCCAGCGACTTCTCGATCAGGCCGATCGCCACGTTCGAATCGAACGGCGGCACCTGATCCTGCAGCTTCGCCAGTTCGTTGGCGATATCGGGCGGCAGCAGGTCGCGGCGCGTGGACAGCACCTGGCCGAATTTCACGAAGATCGGGCCGAGGCTTTCCAGCGCGAGACGCAGACGCAAGCCGGGCGGATCGTCGAAGCGACGGCCGATCGTGGTGATGCGCAGGAGCAGCGCGACACGCCGGTCGTTGATCCGGCTCAACATCATCTCGTCCAGGCCGAAGCGGATGACGGTGAAGAAAATCTTGAGGAAACGCAGAAAACGCATGTCTGGGGGGCCTGTTGACTAGCGCGAACCGCGCGGCGCAGCGCTTTGGCTCCCGCCGCCGGCCGGTGATTTTTGTTCGAGCCGCTCGATGCGCTTTTCCACGCGCGCCAGCGCATCGCGTGCGCGCGACAGCTCCTCGTTGAAGCCGTCGAGCTCGGCGCGCCGCACGAGCTGCGGATTTTCGTCGAGCAGATATTCCGTGACCGAGCCGAGCACGTTGCGCCCGGTGCGCAGGGCCTGCTCGCTTGCGGCGCGCGCGAGCGTGGCGATGCGTGAAGCCGGCGCGTCGCCGATCAGCTTCGCGAGGTCCTCTTCGGGCTCCCAGCGCAGATGCTCGGCGAGCTTGCCGATGACCTGCGCAAACTCAGCATCGCCCTCGATCTTCACGTGCTTCATCACGGCCGCCTGACCGCCCTGCATGAACGACGAGAGCGCGCCCGCGGGCAGTGACAGCGTCACATCGACGTCGCCCGCATCGTGATCCTCGACCGCGCCCAGATAGCCGTCCGGCTGCACGAGCAGCGTGAGCACGACGGGCGGACAGGTGAGGCGGGCCGTCTTGCCGGCATAGGGGGCGAGACGCTCGCGTGCCCACGTTTCGCGGGCGAGCAGGTGGTTGACGGCAGCAGCGAAGGGCTTGGCGGCAAGAGTCATCGGCATGGAATAAGAAAACCCGCTCGGGCACAAGCCCGGGCGGGTTCCTATTGTAACGTTCGAGCCACAGTATCGCGCCGCCGCCCTGCCCTGTCTCATGCGGCGCGGCGCCCGGAAGGCGCCGCACGCCGATCTGGATCAAGTCACGAGCCGCGCGGCCCGGGTGCCGACTCAGTGAGATTCGACCTGCTGGATGCCCGCGAGCAGCCAGCCTTCGCCCGACGTGCGCGACTTCGAGAGATTCCACACCTCGACGAACGGCGCGGCCGGCTCGCCCATGGCTTCGCGAATCAGGCCGGAGAAACGAACGCTCGCCAGGTATTCGCTGCCGCGGTCTTCCACGCCGAGCAGGTCCGCGTTGAGCTGCACGACGTCGGTCTGGTTGGGCTGCGCGCCGCGGCCCGCGAGATCGACGCGAATTTCGGCGAACATCTCGGGCGTCGTGAATTCGCGGATGTCGTCCATGTTGCCGGCGTCCCACGCGGCCTGCAGGCGCACGAAGTAGACCTTCGCATTGCGCACGAAGGCTTCCGTGTCGAAGCCGGCCGGAATCGATGCGGCTGCCGGCGTATCGATGTTCGGCGTGCTGACCGGATTGGCTTCAGGCGCGAGGTACTGCCCCGTGGGCGGCGCGGTGTAGCGCGGCTCCTGCGGCTGATACCCGCCCGACGACGGGTTCATGCTGTTCGACGAGTACCCGCCCTGGTACGCGGGTTCCGCGGCACGACGGCGGCTCATGAACTTGCGGATCAGCCAGACGGCGATAAAGGCGATGATCGCGATCACGATCATGTTGGCCATCATGCCGGCAAACGCCTCGCCAAGACCGAAGTGCGAAAGCAGCGCGGCGATGCCGAGACCGGCCGCGAGGCCCGCGATCGGCCCAAGCCAGCGATTGCGCGCCGGTGCGGCCGCAGGCGTGGGAGCCGGCGTGCCGGGAGCGCGCTGGGCTCCGGCCTGCTGCGCGGGATTCGTGGGGGTGGGCTGGGCCGGCGGCGGCGTGGTGCTGCGCTGCGTAGCTGTGGACGACTGCTTGCCGAAACTGCGGCCGCCACCCATGCGGCGAGCCTCTGCATCGAACGATGCGAGGCTGCCGGCAATCATCACGCCGGCAAGGGCCAGGACGCCGATTCGTCTGGCCCATGACGATGAAAGCTTTTTGGAAGCAACGTTGCAGGGCTCAGACATGGCGGAAATTCCTTTAAAGACAGTGAGTTGGGAACACTAATACTTTGTGCCGACGTGTAAGGCTACCACGCCAGCTGACAAATTGTAATATTTGACGGCGTCGAGGCCGACTTGTTCCATCATGGTCTTGAGTGTTTCCTGGTCCGGATGCATGCGGATCGATTCCGCGAGGTACTGGTAGCTGTCCGCGTCCTGGGCGAAGCGCTTGCCGAGCCACGGCAGCACCTTGAACGAGTAGACGTCGTACGCCTTCTTGAGCGGCTCCCAGACCTTCGAGAATTCGAGCACGAGCACGCGCCCGCCCGGCTTGAGCACGCGGCGCATCTCGGCGAGCGCGGCGTCCTTATGCGTCATGTTGCGCAGCCCGAAAGCCACGGTCACCACGTCGAAGTAGTTGTCCGGAAAGGGGATTTTCTCGGCGTCGCACAGGAGCGCCGGCGTGATCACGCCGTTGTCGATGAGGCGGTCGCGGCCCACGCGCAGCATCGACTCGTTGATGTCGGTGTGCCAGACCTCGCCTGTCGGGCCCGCTTTCTTCGCGAACGCCATGGAAAGGTCGCCGGTGCCGCCGGCGATGTCGAGCACCTTCGCGCCGGGCCGGATGTTCGCCTGCGCGATCGTGAACGCCTTCCACGCGCGGTGCAGCCCGCCCGACATCAGATCGTTCATCAGGTCGTAGTTCGAGGCGACCGAGTGAAACACGCCGGCCACCTTCTTCGCCTTGTCCTGTTCGTCGACTGTCTGATAGCCGAAGTGGGTTTTGCTCATCGCGCTCGTCCTTTCGCGGAAGGGTGTTCTATTGGTGTGCTGCGCCGCCTCTGTCAGAGATGCGGCGGGGCTGGATCGTAACAGGAAGCGTCAGTGGCAGTGGCCATGCGCGGCAGGGGGCGCCGCCATGGGGGCGTCGCGCTCGACGCCCGCCGCCTTCAGGCTGGCGAAATATTCCGCCCAGAGTTCGTCCTGGCGCGTGGCGAGCTCGTAGAGCTGGTCCCACGAGTAGATGCCGGTGTTGTGGCCGTCGGAGAACGTGGGCTGCAGCGCGTAGTTGCCGACACCTTCGAGCGCCGTGATCGTCACCTCGCGCTTGCCCGTCTGCAGCGTTTCCTGGCCGGCGCCGTGCCCGCGCACCTCGGCCGAGGGCGAATACACGCGCATCAGCTCGAAGGGCACGCGGTAGCTCTCCCCGTTCGCATACTGGAGTTCCAGCACGCGCGAAACGGCGTGCACCACGACGCCGGTCGGCACCGGCGTATCGGATTTCAGTCCACTCATGTTCGTTCCCGCTGTTGGACGCGTACTGGACGCAATTGGACGCGCATTGGACGCTCACCGCCCCCGCCCGCTCAGGCCTTAAGCCTGCTCCATTTCCTGGCGCACCGCGTCGCGCAGCAGCGTAGCCTGCGCGCGGCGCTGGCCCAGCATCGCCTCGGACACCGTGCGCTGGCGCGGCGCCCAGACGGGCAGCGGGAAATGGGCATCGTTCGTGAAACGCGGTATGACGTGCCAGTGCACGTGCGGCACCTGGTTGCCGAGGCTCGCCAGATTCACCTTCGATGGCTGCATGACGCGGCGCAGCGCACGCTCGACGGCGTACACGGCGCGCATCAGATGTTCCCGGTCGGCCGCGCCCAGGTCCGAGAATTCGGCGACGTGCGCATTCCAGATGACCCGGCAAAAGCCGGGATAGTCGGCCTCGGCAGTCGCGAGCACGACGCGCATGCGCTCGTCCTGCCACAGCAGATCGCCGCCTTCCTCACTGCAGAATACGCATGTCATCGTCGTCCTCGAACCCGTTCACGGAAAATTGAGCGCTGCCATTAGACCAGCACGCGCTCGATTCCGCCATTGTTCGCGTTCTGAACGTAGTCCGCCATCCAGTTTTCGCCAAGTATGTGGCGGGCGATTTCCACCACGATGTAGTCGGCTTCGATGTTGGCGTCTTCGTTGTACCGCGACAGACCCTGGAGGCAAGACGGGCAAGACGTGAGAATCTTGACGTCCTGCGTCGTACCCTGCCCGCCCGCTTCCTGCTGCGTCGCCGGCTGCACCCCGTTCGCGCCGTTGCCAACGATCGGAATGCCGCGCAGCTTCGCCGCGCCCTTGCGGATTTCCTCTTCCTTGCGGAAACGCACCTGCGTCGAAACGTCCGGGCGCGTCACGGCCAGCGTGCCCGATTCGCCGCAGCAGCGATCGTTCTTCTCGATCTTGTAGCCGTCCTTTTCAGAACCCATCAGCTCATTGACGAGCTTGACCGGATCCATCGTCTTGATCGGCGTGTGGCACGGGTCGTGGTACATGTAGCGCGTGCCCGTCACGCCGTCGAGCTTGATGCCCTTCTCGAGCAGGAACTCGTGGATGTCGATGATGCGGCATCCCGGGAAAATCTTGTCGAATTCATAACCCGCAAGCTGGTCGTAGCACGTACCGCACGACACCACGACGGTCTTGATGTCGAGGTAATTGAGCGTGTTCGCGACGCGGTGGAACAGCACGCGGTTATCGGTGACGATCTTCTCGGCCTTGTCGTACTGGCCCGAGCCGCGCTGCGGATAGCCGCAGCACAGGTAGCCCGGCGGCAGCACCGTCTGCACGCCCGCTTGCCAGAGCATCGCCTGGGTGGCGAGGCCCACTTGCGAGAACAGACGCTCCGAGCCGCAGCCGGGGAAGTAGAACACCGCTTCCGAATCGACGTTCGTCGTCTTCGGGTTGCGGATGATCGGCACGATCTTGTTGTCTTCGATGTCGAGCAGCGCGCGCGCCGTCTTCTTCGGCAGGTTGCCCGGCATCTTCTTGTTGACGAAGTGGATCACCTGCTCGACCACGGCCGGCTTGCCCGTCGATGCGGGCGGCAGCGCCGTCTGCTTCTTCACGACCTTCTTGAGCAGGTCGTTGCCGAGGCGCTGCGCCTTGTAGCCCACGCCCATCATCGCGGTGCGCGCGAGGTTGATGGTCTGCGGGTTGGTGGCGTTCAGGAAGAACATGCCCGCCGCGTTGCCCGCGTTGAACTTCTTCTTGCCCATCTTGCGCAGCAGATTGCGCATGTTCATGGTCACGTCGCCGAAGTCGATCTTGACCGGGCACGGCGTCACGCACTTGTGGCAGACCGTGCAGTGGTCGGCCACGTCGTTGAACTCGTCCCAATGCTTGATCGACACGCCGCGGCGCGTCTGCTCTTCGTACAGGAACGCCTCGACCAGCAAGGACGTCGCGAGAATCTTGTTGCGCGGGCTGTAGAGCAGGTTCGCGCGCGGCACGTGCGTCGCGCACACTGGCTTGCACTTGCCGCAGCGCAGGCAGTCCTTCACCGAATCGGCGATCGCGCCGATGTCGGACTGCTTCATGATGAGCGACTCGTAGCCCATCAGGCCGAACGACGGCGTGTAGGCGTTGCGCAGGTCGGCGCCTTCGAGCAGCTTGCCCGCGTTGAAGCGGCCTTGCGGATCGACGCGCTGCTTGTAGGCGCGGAACTCGGCGATCTCTTCGTCCGTGAGGAATTCGAGCTTCGTGATGCCGATGCCGTGCTCGCCCGAAATCACGCCGTCGAGCGAACGCGCGAGCTTCATGATGCGCGCGACCGCATGGTGCGCGTCCTGCAGCATCTCGTAGTTGTCGGAGTTGACCGGCAGGTTCGTGTGCACGTTGCCGTCGCCGGCGTGCATGTGCAGCGCCACGAACACGCGGCCGCGCAGCACCTTCTTGTGGATCGCCTGGGTCTCTTCGAGGATCGGCTTGAATTCGCCGCCGTTGAAGATCTTGCGCAGTTCCGCACGGATCTCCTGCTTCCACGAGATGCGCACCGTGCGGTCCTGAGTCACGTGGAAGACGTTGGCGTCGGGCTGCGCATCCACGCGGTCGGCGAACTTCTCCGCCAGCGCCTCGTAGCCCAGCTGCACGAGATAGTGCTGCGCCTCGCGCAGCGACAGATCGAGCTTCTCGCCCACGAAGGTCCAGCGCTCGCGCACGCGCTTGAGCAGGTCGAGCGCCTGCTGGACGCGGTCTTCGAGCAGTTCCGCGGAGGGAATCTCGTTCGCGTCGTCGGTCTTGCCGAGCGGCAGCTTGCCCGCCTTGAAGAACGCTTCGAGCGCGTCGACCAGTTGCAGCTTGTTCTTGATCGACAGCTCGATGTTGATGCGCTCGATGCCGTCCGTGTACTCGCCCATGCGATTGAGCGGGATCACGACGTCTTCGTTGATCTTGAACGCGTTGGTGTGCTTGGCAATGGCGGCCGTGCGGCTGCGGTCGAGCCAGAAGCGCTTACGCGCCTCGGCGGACACCGCGACAAAGCCTTCGCCGCTCTTGCCGTTGGCCATGCGGATCACTTCCGAGGTCGCGGCGGCCACCGCATCGGCGTCGTCGCCGACGATGTCACCGATCAGCACCATCTTCGGAAACGCGTTGCGCTTGCTCTTGGTCGCGTAGCCCACGGCGCGCAGGTAGCGCTCGTCGAGGTGCTCGAGGCCCGCGAGAATCGCGCCGCCCTGCTTCGACGTCTCGAACAGGTAGTCCTTGATCTCGACGATGCTCGGAATCGCCTCGCGCGCCTGGCCGAAGAACTCCAGGCAGACCGTGCGCGTATGCGCGGGCATCTTGTGCAGCACCCAGCGCGCGGACGTGATGAGCCCGTCGCAACCTTCCTTCTGCACGCCCGGCAGGCCGGCGAGGAACTTGTCGGTGACGTCCTTGCCGAGGCCTTCCTTGCGGAAGCGCTTGCCTTCGATATCGAGCGATTCGGAGCGCAGCAGCTTTTCGCCCGGCGCATATTCGCCGTCGAACCACTTCAGCTCGAAGCGCGCCACGGGAATGTCGTGAATCTTGCCCATGTTGTGGTCAAGACGCGTGACCTCGAGCCAGTTGCCCTGCGGGTCGACCATGCGCCACCAGGCGAGATTGTCGAGCGCCGTGCCCCACAGCACCGCCTTCTTGCCGCCCGCGTTCATCGCGACGTTCCCGCCGATGCAGGACGCATCGAGCGAAGTCGGATCGACGGCGAAGACGAAGCCCGCGGCGTCGGCGGCCTCGGTCACGCGGCGCGTGACCACGCCCGCGCCCGAGAAAATGGTCGCGACCTTGCGGTTCACGCCCGGCAGCTCGGTCATTTCGACGGGGCCGAGCTGCTCGAGCTTTTCGGTGTTGATGACGGCCGAGAACGGCGTGAGCGGCACCGCGCCGCCCGTGTAGCCCGTGCCGCCGCCGCGCGGAATCACGGTGAGGCCGAGTTCGAAACAGGCCTTGATGAGGCCGGCGATTTCGGCTTCGGTATCGGGCGTGAGGACGACGAACGGATATTCCACGCGCCAGTCGGTCGCGTCGGTCACGTGCGAGACGCGCGCGAGGCCGTCGAAGCGGATGTTGTCCTTGGCCGTGCGCTTGCCGAGCACCTTGGTCGCGCGGCGGCGCAGGTCGGCCATCTTCTCGAACTCGCCCGCGAAGGCGTCGATGGCGCGGCGCGTGGCGCCGACCAGCTTTTCCACGCGCGCGGCGCGGTCCACGCCTTCCTTGTCGGTGTGCTCCTGCAGGTCGGCGCGGCGGCGCTTCTCGATTTCGGCGAGGCGGTGGTTCAACGCCTCGATCAGGAGCGCGCGGCGCTTCGGATTGTCGAGCAGATCGTCCTGCAAATACGGGTTGCGGCGCACGACCCAGATGTCGCCCAGCACTTCGTAGAGCATGCGCGCCGAGCGGCCGGTGCGGCGCTCCGCGCGCAGCTCGGCGAGCGCGTTCCATGCGTCTTCGCCGAGCAGGCGGATGACGATCTCGCGGTCCGAAAACGACGTGTAGTTATAGGGAATCTCGCGCAGGCGCGGTTCGATGTCGGCGGCCACGGCGGCGGCGGCGCCGTGAGGATCGAAAACTTGAGGTGCGTTCATGGTTGGACGACTCTTTGGGCCAGTCCCGCGCACGGCTCGCGGCCGCTGCGACGGATACTGACGGGGCGCGTGGGGCGCTATTCTGAAATCGTGTCCGCCTGTGGCAGGCTGCGGACGAAAGGGGTGGGGAGGCACATGGCGGCAACGCTCACGCCGATGGTTCCCCGGCGCTCGGATTTAGCGACACGATCGTGCGTGGCGGGCGTGCCGCTGCGCCGCCGGGCGGGTTACGCGCCGTGCGGGCATCAAATGGGCTGTCCGAGGTTGCCAGTGCATCATCCGATCCTTGTTTCGAAAAAGGATTTTACCGCATGATCCGCACCCGCGCTGACGCCGCGTGGGAACCTGGTGAACACACAAGATTCACTTGCGTTGACGGGTAGTTTGCGCCTCATTGCGTGCGCTTTGACGATGATTTGCCTTCCGGCCGGTCGGCGAATCGCGCCGCCGCATCCAACGCCAGCCACCTTCCCGTGCTGCCAGCGCGGGAGCCGTTGGCGCTATCATTTACGCTTTCCCGCCCTGAACCCGCGCCCGGCGCGCCCTCGCATGGCCTCCCACGACGATTACCTGAAGAAAATCCTCACCGCCCGCGTCTACGATGTTGCCCGCGAGACCGAACTCGAGCGCGCCCCGAACCTCTCGGCGCGCCTGCGCAACGCCGTGTTCCTCAAGCGCGAGGACAACCAGCCGGTGTTCTCCTTCAAGCTGCGCGGCGCCTACAACAAGATGGCGCATCTCTCGCCCGCGCAGCTCGAGCGCGGCGCGATCACCGCCTCCGCGGGCAATCACGCGCAGGGCGTGGCGCTGTCGGCGGCGAAGCTCGGCGTGAAGGCCGTGATCTGCGTGCCGGTGACCACGCCGCAGGTGAAGGTCGATGCCGTGCGCGCCCACGGCGGCGCGACCGTCGAGGTCGTGCAGGCCGGCGAGTCGTACAGCGACGCCTACGCCCACGCCGTACGCCTGCAGGAAGAACGCGGCCTGACCTTCGTGCATCCGTTCGACGATCCCCACGTGATCGCCGGCCAGGGCACCGTGGCGATGGAGGTGCTGAGCCAGCATCAGGCCCCGATTCACGCGATCTTCGTGCCGATCGGCGGCGGCGGGCTGGCTGCGGGTGTGGCGGCCTACGTGAAGGCCGTGCGCCCCGAGATCAAGGTGATCGGCGTGCAGACCGACGATTCCTGCGCAATGGCGCAGTCGATCCAGGCCGGCAGGCGCGTGGAACTCACCGAAGTCGGCCTGTTCTCGGACGGCACGGCCGTCAAGCTCGTGGGCGAGGAAACCTTCCGCCTGTGCCAGCAGTATCTCGACGAAGTGCTCACGGTCGATACGGACGCGCTTTGCGCCGCGATCAAGGACGTCTTCCAGGACACGCGCAGCGTGCTCGAACCCGCAGGCGCACTGGCCGTGGCGGGCGCGAAGCAGTACGCGGAGCGCGAGGGCATTGAAGGCCAGACGCTGGTGGCGATCACCTCGGGCGCGAACATGAACTTCGACCGCATGCGCTTCGTGGCCGAGCGCGCCGAGGTGGGCGAGGCGCGCGAGGCGGTGTTCGCGGTGACGATCCCCGAGGAGCGCGGCAGCTTCAAGCGCTTCTGCGAACTGGTCGGCACGCGCAGCGTGACCGAGTTCAACTACCGCATCGACGACGCCGAACGCGCGCACATCTTCGTGGGCGTGCAGATCCGCAACCGCGGCGAGTCGCAGCAGATCGCGAAGACCTTCGTCGATCACGGCTTTCCGAGCGTCGATCTCACGGGCGACGAACTGTCGAAGCAGCACATCCGCTACATGGTGGGCGGTCGCTCGCCGCTCGCGCACGACGAACGTCTGTTCCGCTTCGAGTTTCCGGAACGGCCGGGCGCGCTCATGCGCTTTCTCTCGTCGATGGCGCCGAACTGGAACATCAGCCTGTTCCACTACCGCAACCAGGGCGCCGACTACAGCTCGATTCTGGTGGGCATCCAGGTGCCCGCCGCCGAAGATGCCGAGTTCCGCCGCTTTCTCGCCACGCTCGGCTATCCGCACTGGGAAGAGACGAGCAATCCGGCGTACCGGTTGTTCCTCGCGTAACGAGCGGCCATCGTGTCCGTTTCGCTTTCCGACAAGCTCGTCGTCGCCATTTCGTCACGTGCGCTCTTCGATTTCGAGGAGGAAAACCACGTGTTCGAGGCCGGCGACCTGCGAGCCTACGAGGCGCTCCAGCGCGAGCGCCTGAACGTGCCCGCGCGGCCAGGCGTGGCGTTCGCGCTGATCCGCAAGCTGCTCGCGCTCAATGACGGCGCACATCACGTGGAAGTGGTGATCCTCTCGCGCAGCGATCCCATCAGCGGTCTGCGCGCGTTCAGCTCGTGCCGCGAGCACGGGCTCGACATTCAGCGCGGCGTGTTCACGCGCGGACGCGAGCCCTGGCACTACCTCAAGCCGCTCAATGCGTCGCTGTTTCTCTCCGCGAATCCGGCCGACGTGAAGAGCGCGCTCGACGCCGGTTTCCCCGCCGCACGCGTCTTTCCGCGCATTGACCAAAATTCGGCGACAATGGCGGAACGCAACGCGCACGAGATTCGCATTGCGTTCGACGGCGATGCGGTGCTGTTTTCGGACGAAGCCGAGCAGATCTTCCAGAGCAAGGGGCTGTCCGCCTTCGTGAGCCACGAGCGCGACAACCGCGAACTGCCGCTCGCGCAAGGCCCGCTGCAGCCGCTGCTGGCCGCACTCAACCGTCTGCAGAAGCTCGCCGACGCGAACGCGCAAATGCGCATCCGCACCGCCCTCGTCACCGCGCGCTCGGCGCCGGCGCACGAGCGCGCAATCCGTACGCTGATGGCCTGGAACATCGAGATCGACGAAGCGATGTTCCTTGGCGGACTCGACAAAGGCCCGTTCCTGCACGAGTTCGAACCCGATTTTTTCTTCGACGACCAGATCCGCACCTGCGAATCCGCGCGCTCGGTCACGGCCACCGGGCACGTGGCAAGCGGCGTGACCAATCTCGCAACCGAAGCCAACGCATCATGACTCCCGACCAATCGCCACTCGGCAAGGCCTCCACCTACACCGAGCAATACGACGCTTCGCTCCTGTTCCCGATCCCGCGCGCGGGTGCGCGCGAGCAGATCGGCATTGGCGCGCAACTGCCCTTCTTCGGCAGCGATATCTGGAACGCCTACGAGCTTTCGTGGCTCAACGCGCGCGGCAAGCCGCAGATCGCGATCGCCACGTTCTTCATTCCCGCCGACTCGCCGAACATCATCGAATCGAAGTCGTTCAAGCTCTATCTGGGCTCGTTCGCGCAAACGCCGTTCGAATCCGCCGAGGTGGTGCGCGACACGATCAGGCGCGATGTGACGGCGGCTTGCGGCGCATCGGTATCGGTGCGGCTCGAGCAGCCGGGCGCGTTCGGCAAGATCCCGTTCGAGGAATTCGACGGACTCTCGCTCGATCGCCTCGATCTCGACACGGAGATCTATCACCCGGAGCCGACGCTGCTGAAGGCGGCCTTCGACGAAGCCCCGGTAGAAGAAACGCTGATCTCGAACCTGCTCAAGTCGAACTGCCCGGTGACGGGCCAGCCCGACTGGGGCAGCGTGCAGATCCACTACGTCGGGCCGCAGATCGATCAGGCGGGCCTGTTGCGCTACATCATCTCGTACCGCAATCACACGGGCTTTCACGAGCAGTGCGCCGAGCGCATCTTCATGGACATCCTGCGCGAGTGTAAACCGGACCGGCTCGCCGTCTACGCGCGCTACACCCGGCGCGGCGGCCTCGACATCAATCCGTTTCGCACCAACTTCAACATGCCGATGCCGGACAACGCGCGGCTCGCGCGCCAGTAAGCGGAAGCAACGCAGGCAAGCAAACGAAAACGCGCCGCAAAGACGGCGCGTTTTTCATTGGCGTGGCGATGCGATGGCGCTTTAATGCGGCAGCTCGGCCGCCCCCATGCGCCGCGCAATCACGGCGGTGCGCTGCGCGAGATAGGTCGAGTTGCGATGCTCGTCGAAGTACTTGGGACGCGGCAGCATCACTGCGAGCCGCGCCGACTGCCACGGCGTGAGCTTCGCGGCGCTCGTGCGGTAGTAGTAGCGCGCAGCGGCTTGCGCGCCGTACACGCCGTTGCCCCACTCCACCGAATTCAGATAGATCTCGAAGATGCGCTCCTTGTCGAGCAGCGTCTGCAGCATCCACGTGATGATGAACTCCTGGCCCTTGCGGATGTAGCTCTGTTCGCGCGAGAGGAACAGGTTGCGCGCGAGCTGCTGCGTGATGGTCGAGCCGCCGCGCACGATATGGCCGCGCTGCTTGTTCTTTTCCCACGCCTGGAGAATGGCGTCGGTTTCGTAGCCGTTGTTGTTGACGAAGTTCGCGTCCTCGGACGCGATGATCGCGCGCTTCAGGTTGCGCGAGATCTGCTCGTACGGCACCCATTCGTGCTGGATCGTGAGACCGGCGCGCTCGGCGGAAAGACGCGCGGCGTCGGTGCGCATGAACGCCGTGGTTTGCGGATCGACGAAGTTCCACAGCGCGATTTGCGCGAAGTAGAAGAGTTGCGTGGCGATCCACGCCATCGCGCACACCGAGACGACCCAGGTCAGCCAGCGCAGCGCGCCGGGACGTTTGCGCGACTGCGCGCGCCGCCCGCTGCCGCTCGCGACCGCCGCGGCCTGCGCACCGATGGCTTGCCTGCGCATGGCGTCGTCTCCGTTTTGTGCGAGCGGCGCTGCGCGTTACGCGGCCTGCGCGGCGAGCTGCGCGCGCAATGCCGCCAGCACCGGCGCGCCCTCGGGCCGCACGCCGCGCCACAAGAAGAACGACTCGGCGGCCTGCTCGACCAGCATGCCAAGGCCGTCGGCCGCGCGCGCGCCGAGTGCCTGCGCGTGGCGCATGAACACGGTGGGCTGCGCGCCGTACATCATGTCGTAGGCGAGCGTACCGGTGCCGAACGCGCGCTCGTCGCACTCGGGCAAGGCCGCATCGAGGCTGCCCGCCGTCGCGTTCACGATCACGTCGTAGGGCTTGGGATCGAGTGCATGAGGGCCACCGCCGTTGAGCAGGCAGCCGAACTCGCCCGCCGCGCCTGCGAACTGCTCGATGAGCGCGTGCGCCTTGGGCGCCGTGCGGTTCACGATGGTGATCTCGCGCGGCCGGCGCTCGAGCATCGGCAGCACAACGCCGCGCGCCGCGCCGCCCGCGCCGAGCAGCAACACGCGCGCCCCTTCGAGCGCAACGCCGAGGTTCACCTCGATGTCGCGCACGAGGCCGAAGCCGTCGGTGTTGTCGCCGAAAATG
This sequence comes from Paraburkholderia sp. EG287B, assembly GCF_040965595.1. Taxonomy (NCBI): domain Bacteria; kingdom Pseudomonadati; phylum Pseudomonadota; class Betaproteobacteria; order Burkholderiales; family Burkholderiaceae; genus Paraburkholderia; species Paraburkholderia sp. EG287B. The sequence goes on along the minus strand of NZ_JBFRCG010000005.1, from coordinate 73,564 downwards.
CCGTCCGCGTCGAAGCGCAGCGTGTTGACCGCGCCCGCCGCCGCCGCACGCGGCGAGAGCTTGTGCGCAAGCGCGTGCGCTTCCAGCTTGAACGGCACGGTCACGTTCAGGCCGCGACCGCCCGCCGCGTGAAAGGCCTGCACATGCTCGACGAAACCGTCGAGCGGCGCGAGCAGCCGGTCGTATTCGACGCGCTCACCCGTTTGCAGCGCGAACTGTGCGTGGATGTACGGCGACTTGCTGTGCGCCACCGGGTTGCCGACGACGGCGTAGCGGTCGGCGCTCACAACCGGCTTCGACTCGCTGGCACTCATTCGCGCGGCTCCGTGGCGTGCTGTTCGCTCGATTGTTCTTCTGCCGCGGGCGCGTCGCTTGCCGGCTCGCCTTCCGCTTCGCCCGCTTCCGCGACGGCTTCCGCTTCGCTTTGCGCGGACTCGTCGGCGGCTTCGATCAGCTCTTCGTCTTCGCCCGTATCCTCTTCGGCCGGCTCGCCGCTCGTCACGACGGGCGCGTCGAGCACGCGCAGCATGCGCACCGAAGCCTCGATGGTCAGCTCGTCGATCGACAGCACTTCCATCATCAGGCGCGTGCCGCGCGCGTGCACGCCGAGTGCGGGCACGTGCATGAGCAGCGGCACTTCTTCGAAGCGCACCAGGTCGTCCTTCACCACGCTCGCCGGGAATTCGCGGCGCGGCTCGCGGCCCGCCTCACCGCGCATCTCCTGCTGCAGCCAGCGCAGGCACCAGAAGTACTCCATGCGGCGCTGATGGTCGGCATAGGCGGTGTAAGTCTCGTCGAAGCCCTGCACGACGGCGAACAGATCGGCGTCCTTGGGCTTGAACGGCGCGACGAGCTTGGCGGCCACGCCGTGCTCCACGCAGGCGAGCAGCTGCCACTGGTTCACGAGGTCCACGTAGCGGCGCAGCGGCGAGGTGCTCCACGCATACTGCGCGACGCCGAGGCCTTCGTGCGGCGCGGCGTTGGTCTGCATGCGCGTGCGCTTGGGACCGGTCGGCGCGCCGAACGCGCGCTGCGAGCGATAGATGCCCGGCACGCCATGGTCGTGCAGGAAGGCGCCCCACGTGGAGTTCGCGAGAATCGCCAGCTCCGCGACGATCAGGTCGAGCGGCGAGCCGCGGCGGCGCGGCGAGATGGTCACATGCTCGCCTTCCACGTAGAAGTTGAAGTCGGTGTTGCGCTGGACCTCGCGGCGCAGGCCGTAACCGGCGCGTGCCTGCTGGCGCTTCTCGAACAGCGCCTGCGCGAACGGCCACAGCACGGCGATGTCGTCCTTGTGCGGATACTCGCCCGTGCCCGCTGCGAGCGTCTCTTCGGTGACGACTTCGTCGAGCGTGTTGTGACGCAGATTGCTCTTCACGAACACGCGCTCGGCGCGCGTTTCGGTCGCGACGATCTCCTGCGTCTCGCGGTTCACGATGCAGTAGAGCGACAGCGCCGGGCGCAGACCGCCTTCCTTGAGCGTGAACGCGTCGACGAAATCGTCGGGCAGCATCGTGATCTTGTCGCCGGGCATGTAGACCGTCGAAAGACGCGTGCGCGCGATCGTATCCGCCGTGTCGCCGCGCTGGATGCCGAGCGCGGGCGCCGCGATGTGAATGCCGATGCGCACGCGGCCGTCCGCCAGATGTTCGATCGAGAAGGCGTCGTCGATTTCGGTCGTCGTGACGTCGTCGATCGAAAACGCCTGCACGTGCTCGGCGGCGTCGGGCAGATCCTCGGGCAGCGTGCCCACTTCGACGGGCGGAAAACCCGTGCCGTGCGGGAAGAAGTCCGCGAGGAAGCGTGCTTCGTGCAGCGCGCGCGGCGAAGCGATGCCGCCGTTTTCGAGCATGAGGCGCGGCATCGAAATGCCACGCGCGGCAGCCGCCGCTTCGAGCGCCTTGTATTCGATGGCGTTCTTGTCCGGCTTCGTGAGGAGTCCGAGAGCCTTGCCCTTGAAGGCCTCGGGCAGTCCACCCGCCTTCAGCTCCTCTTCGTAGCCGGCCTGCACCAGCGCCTGCTGACGCTTGCGCTCGAGCGAGGCGAGCGCCATCTTGAGCTGCTCTTCGGGTGCGCGCTGATACTGGCCGCGCCCCTTGCGGCGAAAGTACACGGGCGAGCCATGCAGGCGCAGCACGAGCGCGGCGCGCTCGACCGGGCCGTAGGTTTCGCCGAAGTACTCGCTCGCGAGCGCCGTGTAGGCGAATTCCTCGGCGGGCGCGCACTCCCACAGGAAGTCGAGATCGATCTCCTGGGCGGCGGCGTCCGCCTTCTCCAGCAGTTCGCTCGCAGCCGGCTTTTCGAACTCGATCAGCACGTCCTTCGCGCGCACCTTGGCGCGCCGCCCGCCGGGCAGCTCGACCTGGAATGCATCGCCCTGGCGCGACAGCACGCTGCCGGCCTTGAAACTGCCCGATTCCTCAAAGAAAACGTTCACTCAATACTCTCGTTCAGACTTGCTTCGACCGCCGGCGCGGCGCGCGGGCGGTGCTGTATACATATAGGCGTTCGCACGCATCAGGCGGCATCGCAGAAACGGATCACTTCGTCGACGTAATCTGAGAACTCGCTGATGCCATGATCGCTGCCTTCGATCAGGTGTGTGGGCACACCCGGATAGTGCGCGAGCATCTCGCGGTAATCGAGCACTTCGTCACCGGTCGCGGCGACCAGATAGTAGCGCGCGGGTTGCGTCACCTTCGTCACGGCCAGCGCGCGCAATTCTTCCAGATGACGCGGTTCGACGACGATGCTGCCGCCGCCGTGCCAGAGCGGCTGCTCGCCGAGATACTTCGACAGATCGCGGTCAGGCACCACGGCGGGGTTCAGCAGCGCAGCGCGCCAGCCGTGCTTTTCCGCGAGATGCGTGGCGAAGTAGCCGCCGAGCGAACTGCCGATGAGCGTGACGCGCTCGCCCGGCTTCCACTGCGCGCCGATCTCCTGCTCGGCGAGCGCAATCGCGTCGCGCGGCGAAACCGGCAGCGTCGGGCACAGCCACTCGCCGCTGCGTCCCAGCTCGGCCATGCGCGCCGCCAAGAGGCGCGCCTTGAACGACTGGGGCGACGAGCGAAAGCCGTGCAGATAGACGATCACGCCGCGCTCCGTGCCGACAGCGCATCGAGCAGCTTTTGATGCACGCCGCCGAAGCCGCCGTTGCTCATCACGAGCACCTGGTCGCCGGGGCGTGCGGCTGCGACGACCGCCTTCACGAGCGCGTCGAGATCGTGGAAGGCGCGGGCCTTCTCGCCGAGCGGCGCAAGGGCACCGGCGAGGTCCCAGCCGAGCGCGTCCTTGCCGCTCGCTGCGCCGTAGCCGAATACGAGGTCGGCGTCGGCGAGACTGGCGGGCAGCTGCGCCTTCATCACGCCGAGCTTCATCGTGTTCGAGCGCGGCTCGAGCACGGCGAGGATGCGCGTGTTTTCGTGGCCGACGCGCGTGCGCAGGCCGGCGATCGTCGTTTCGATGGCCGTGGGATGGTGCGCGAAGTCGTCGTAGACGGTCACGCCGTCGACGCTGCCGCGCACTTCCATGCGGCGCTTCACGTTGCGGAACGTGGCGAGCGAGGCCGCGGCCTGCGCGGGCGGCACGCCCACGCTGCGCGCGGCGGCAATCGCCGCGAGCGCGTTCAGGCGGTTGTGTTCGCCCTGGATCTGCCAGTCCACCACGCCTGCACGTTCGCTGTTGTGATAGACGGCGAAGCGCTCGTCCACGGCCACGCCGTCTTCCGCCGGCAGCGCCTGCCAGCCGCCATCCACGCCGAAGCGCTCCACGTCGCTCCATACGCCGCGCGTGAGCACGCGCTCGAGCGCGTCCGAGCGGCCGTTCGTGACGATGCGGCCCACGCCCGGAATCGTGCGCACGAGGTGATGGAACTGCGTTTCGATCGCCGCGAGATCGGGGAAGATGTCGGCGTGATCGAATTCGAGGTTGTTGAGCAGCGCCGTGTGCGGACGGTAATGAACGAACTTCGAGCGCTTGTCGAAGAACGCCGTGTCGTACTCGTCGGCTTCGATCACGAAGAAGCTCGAATCGGTCAGGCGCGCGGATACGCCGAAATTCAGCGGCACGCCGCCGATCAGGAAGCCGGGATTGAGGCCCGCGTCTTCAAGCAGCCACGTGAGCATCGAGCTCGTGGTGGTCTTGCCGTGCGTGCCCGCCACCGCGAGCACCCACTTGTCGCGCATCACGTGTTCGCCGAGCCATTGCGGACCCGACGTGTACGGCAAGCCGCGATTGAGGATCTCCTCCATCAGCGGGTTGCCGCGCGTGACCACATTGCCGATCACGTAGAGATCGGGCTTGAGTTCGGTCTGGCTCGCGTCGTAACCCTCGATGAGGCGGATGCCCTGCGCTTCGAGCTGGGTGCTCATCGGCGGGTACACGCCGGCGTCGCAGCCGGTCACCGTGTGGCCCGCGCTGCGCGCGAGCACCGCGAGTCCGCCCATGAACGTGCCGCAGATGCCGAGGATATGGATGTGCATAAGCCTGTCGCGCCGCGCGGGCGTCGTGAACGCGTTGATCGGTTTGATCGGGTTGAAAAGGACGGGGAAGCTGGAACGACGGCAGCCCTGCGCCGCCGCAGCAAAGAACCGGTATTGTACCCGAGGCCCTGAGCCCTATTGGCTCGACCTCGGCCCCCGCAGCGACGGAAAATCCCTGGGCACCCGGCAGCAGGTGCGGCGCAGTGGCCGCCTGCAGGAGCCCAAGGCGATCTCTAGTATCATTCAAGGATGGTTCGCAGATCACATTTCGATCCCCAGCGCGTGCGCGAGGAAATCGCCATCGCGGCAGCAAGGATGATCGCCGAGGACGGCCTCGACTACGCCACCGCCAAACGCAAGGCAGCCCGGCAGGTGGTCGGGGAAACGCGTATCGAAGGCACCTGGCTGCCCGACAACGACCAGATCGAGGAAGAGATCCGCGAATATCAGGCCCTCTTTCAGAGCGACAGCCAGCCGGTGGTGCTGCGCCGCCTGCGCGAGATCGCGCTCGAATGGATGCAGCGGCTCGAGGCGTTCAACCCGTTCCTGACCGGCGCGGTGCTCAACGGCACGGCGGGCGAGCACTCCGACATCCACCTGCAGATTTTTTGTGACAACGCGAAGGATGTCGCGATCTGGCTCCTGAACGCGAACGTGCAGTACGACGTGTCGGAAACGCGCCATTTCGCGGCGCGCGGCTTCGTGGAGACACTCAGCTTCATGTGGCGCCCGTCACGCGCTGAGGAGCCGGTGGGCATACACGTTGCACTCTACAATACGGACGACTTGCGCGGCGCCGTGCGCGCCGACGCGCGTGGCAGGCTGCCGCGCGCCAATGCGCAGGCCCTCCAGGCGCTGATCGACGAGAGCGGCGCCACTTCTTCCACAACCTGATAACGGCAGCGATGAATACGAAGCGGATTCTGGCCGGCGTGGCAGTGGCGGCAATCGCCGCAGGCGGCGGCATACTGGCTGGGCACTGGGCCACGAGCGGCAGCGCCGGCGTGGCCGACGCGGCCTCGGTAAGCGCGGCCTCGGCGAGCGCGAGCGGCAAGCAGAATGCGGTCGGCCAGCTCTGGTCGGCGGCGGTCACGAACCCGGACGGCAAGGCGCAATCGCTCGCCATCTACAAGGGCCGGCCGATCGTGGTCAACTTCTGGGCCTCCTGGTGCGGCCCGTGCGTCGAGGAAATGCCGGAGCTTTCCGCGCTCCAGCGCGAGTACGCGAAGAAGGGGATTCAGTTCGTCGGCGTCGGCGTGGATTCGGCCGCGAACATCAAGACGTTCCTCAAGAAGGTGCCCGTCGATTACCCGATCTACATCGCCGGCTTCGGCGGCGCGGACGTCGCGCGCGCATTCGGCAACAACGCAGGCGGCTTACCTTACACGGTGGTAATCGACGCGAACGGCGCCGTTCGTGCGACAAAATTAGGGCAAATCAAGCCGGACGAGCTTCGACGCACGCTCGACGCGCTTTGACGCAGCGGAATGTTTGACACAATCTTAAGCGCCATAACGTAGCTTTTGCCGTAAGAATCCTGTGATTTGACTGAAGATCGGCCCGGACCCTCGCCGCAAGACGTAGTCAGGGCCATATCCCCTTATCGGAAAACTAGACAAATTTCTCTAATCGGCGCTAAAGTTCGCGCAATTCCACGGAAAAAGAAGCGACCATGACGCGACTGCTGGTTCTGCACGGCCCCAACCTCAATCTTCTCGGCACCCGGGAACCGGAGGTGTATGGGCGCGTGACGCTGCCGCAGATCGATCAGGCGCTCTCCGACCGTGCCGCGGACGCCGGCGTCGAGCTCGCGACCTTCCAGAGCAACCACGAAGGCGCGCTGGTCGACCGCATCCAGTCGGCCCGCACCGAGCAGACCGACTTCATCCTGATCAACCCGGCCGCGTACACGCATACGAGCGTGGCGATCCGGGATGCGCTGGCAGGCGTCGGCATCCCGTTCGTCGAGATTCACCTGTCGAACGTGCATCGCCGCGAGTCCTTCCGGCACCATTCGTATTTTTCCGACCAGGCCGAAGGCGTGATTTGCGGCCTCGGCTGGAAGGGTTATCTCTACGCGCTCGAATACGCGCTCGACCGGCTCGCTGCCCGGTCGGCGGCCTGATTCCCGCGCCGGATGACCGCCAATACCTGAACAACAACCCGTGCCGGGACGCGCGCGCCCCGGCACTTCACGTATTCAAAGTAAAAGGGGCTGCACCATGGATCTACGTAAGCTGAAGACTCTGATCGACCTCGTCTCCGAATCGGGCATCTCGGAGCTCGAAGTGACCGAGGGTGAAGGCAAGGTGCGCATCGTCAAGAACGCGCCGCCCGTTTACGTGCAGCCGGGCCCCGCGCAATACGCGGCGCCGGCCATGGGTGCTCCGCTCGCAGCGCCCGCCCATGTCGGCGAAGCCGCCGCTGCGGCTCCCGCCGCGCCCGCCGTGCCGCAGGGCCACGTCGTGACCTCGCCGATGGTGGGCACGTTCTACCGCGCGCCGTCGCCGGGCGCCGACCCGTTCGTCCAGGTTGGCGACACGGTCAAGGAAGGCCAGACGCTTTGCATCATCGAAGCGATGAAGCTGCTCAACGAGATCGAGTCGGATACGGCCGGCGTGGTCAAGGAAATCCTCGTCGAGAACGGCCAGGCAGTCGAATACGGCCAGCCGCTCTACGTGATCGCCTAAGCATTTCTGCGCGCGGCAGCGGTCTTTCTTTTTTGGCCGCGCCGCGTTCGTCGCGTTTGGCGCCCCATGACGGCGACGCACGCGACCGATCCTCTGCGTTTTACATGGGATCGCAGTAACCGCTAAAGCGCTAACTCCGATCGACAGGCGTACGCACATACGACTTGCGACGCCCATTGATGAGTCGAATACCCACCATGTTTGAAAAAATCCTCATTGCCAATCGTGGCGAAATCGCGCTCCGCATCCAGCGCGCGTGCCGCGAACTCGGCGTCAAGACGGTCGTCGTCTATTCGGAAGCCGACAAGGAAGCCAAGTACGTGAAGCTCGCGGACGAGGCGGTCTGTATCGGCCCGGCGCCTTCGAACCTCTCCTACCTGAACATGCCGGCGCTCATCAGCGCGGCCGAAGTCACCGACGCAGAAGCGATCCACCCCGGTTACGGCTTCCTCTCCGAGAACGCCGATTTCGCCGAGCGTGTGGAGCAGTCGGGCTTCACGTTCATCGGCCCGCGCCCGGAAACGATCCGCATGATGGGCGACAAGGTCACGGCGAAGCAGACCATGATCAAGACCGGCGTGCCCTGCGTGCCGGGCTCGGAAGGCGCACTGCCCGACGATCCGAAGGAAATCGTGAAGATCGCGCGCGCGATCGGCTACCCCGTCATCATCAAGGCGGCGGGCGGCGGCGGCGGGCGCGGCATGCGCGTCGTGCACACGGAAGCGGCGCTCGTGAACGCGGTCAACATGACCCGCGAGGAAGCCGGCCGTGCGTTCGGCAACCCGCAGGTCTACATGGAGAAGTATCTCGAGAACCCGCGTCACATCGAGATCCAGATTCTCTCGGACTCGTTCAAGAACGCCGTGTGGCTCGGCGAGCGCGACTGCTCCATGCAGCGCCGCCACCAGAAGGTGATCGAGGAAGCGCCGGCGCCGGGCATCGCTCGCCGCCTGCTCGATCGCATCGGCGATCGTTGCGCCGACGCGTGCAAGAAGATGGGCTACCTCGGCGCGGGCACGTTCGAGTTCCTGTATGAAAACGGCGAGTTCTACTTCATCGAAATGAACACGCGCGTGCAGGTCGAGCACCCGGTCACCGAGCTGATCACGGGCATCGACATCGTGCAGGAGCAGATCCGCATCGCCGCGGGCGAGAAGCTCTCGTTCCGCCAGCGCGACATCCAGCTGAAGGGCCACGCGATCGAGTGCCGCATCAACGCGGAAGATCCGTTCAAGTTCACGCCGTCGCCGGGCCGGCTCACGTCGTGGCACATGCCGGGCGGTCCTGGCGTGCGCGTCGACTCGCATGCCTACAATGGCTATTTCGTGCCGCCGAACTATGATTCGATGATCGGCAAGCTGATCACCTACGGCGCGACGCGCGAGCAGGCCATTCAGCGCATGCGCATCGCGCTCTCGGAAATGGTGGTCGAAGGCATCCAGACCAACATCCCGCTGCACCGCGAACTGATGCTCGACGCGAAGTTCGTCGAGGGCGGCACGAGTATTCACTACCTCGAAAGCCGTCTGGCCGAACGTCAGGCAGTGAAGAAGGACGAAGCGTAATTCATGAGCTACCGGGAACTGATCGTCGAGCTAGAGCGTGACCGCGCGGAAGAACTTTCCGACGCGCTGATCGAGCTTGGCGCCCTCTCGGTGTCGGTGGAAGACGCCGACGCCGACACGCCCGACGAGCAGCCGCTCTTCGGCGAGCCGGGCCTCACACCCGAGCGCACTGCGTGGCAGCATTCGCGCGTGATTGCGCTGATCGGCGCCGATCAGGATCCCGCCGTGCTGCTCATGGCCGCTTCGAACGAGCTGGGTCTCACGCAAACGCCGAAGTTCTCGCTGCGCGAAGTCGAGGAGCAGGACTGGGTTCGTCTGACGCAATCGCAGTTCGACCCGATCCAGATCGGTGAGCGCATCTGGGTCGTGCCGTCGTGGCACGATGCCCCGGACCCGAACGCGCTCGTGCTCGAACTCGACCCGGGCCTCGCGTTCGGCACGGGCAGCCATCCCACCACGCGTTTGTGCATGGAATGGCTCGAACAGCACGTGCAGCCCGGCAATTCGCTGCTCGACTACGGCTGCGGCTCGGGCATCCTCGCGATCCTCGCGAAGAAGTGCGGAGCGAATCCGGTGATCGGCATCGACATCGACCCGCAGGCGGTCGACTCGGCGCGCCACAACAGCGAGCGCAATCGCGCGGAGGTCACTTACGGCCTGCCCGACGATTGCCCCGCCGGCGAGTTCGACATCGTCGTCGCCAACATTCTGTCGAATCCGCTCAAGCTGATGGCCTCGATGCTCTCCTCGCGCGTAAAGCCGGGCGGACGCATCGCACTTTCGGGCATCCTCGCGCGCCAGGCCGAGGAAGTTGCGCAGGTGTACGCGCAGTGGATCGACATCTCGGTCTGGCGCGAACACGAAGGCTGGGTCTGCCTCGCGGGCACGCGGCGCGCGTAATCCCTGTGCGTTCCGATCGGGCTCGCACGCGCCTGATCGCGCCCCAAGCGGCAAGACCGAAGTCGTAGCCTGCGGTGGATTGCCAGTAGAATGCGGGTATCACCAATCCTCCGGTCTACCCAGATCCTCGGCCCACATGCTTCTGGCAACGCGCTGCCCCTTCTGTGAAACCGTATTCCGCATCCAGCCTACGCAGCTTGCCGTGCGGCGAGGCCTCGTGCGTTGCGGACATTGCCAGGAAGCGTTCGACGCGTCGGGCAGTTTGTACGAGATGCCCGAAGGTGGCGACTTTACGCGCGCGGTGCCCGTTGCTGCCGAAATCGCGGCCAGCCTGACCTCGCCGCCATCGGAGCCCGCTTCACGCTTTGCTGCGCAGCCCGCTTCGGGACTCGCTTCACAGTTCGCATCGCAGTCACAGTCTACTTCGCAGCAGCCCGATGTTCAGCCTGATCAGGCGGATCAGCCCGCAGCAACGCCATCGCAAGAGCCGCCCCCCACGCTGGGCGCCACACCCAATTTCACGAATCGCACGTGGGACCCGTGGGCACCGCCGCAGGACAGCCAGCGCGATCCGCGCCTGAAATACGACGCCGACAAACTGCAAGGGGCAAGCGTTGCCCGTGGCGCCTCGCCAGGGGTCGCGCCCGGAGCCGAGTCGCGGGTCGCCTTCGACGACGAACCGACGCTCGGGCGCGCACCACAACAAGCTGCGCCGCACGCGCCGGCGGCACCCGCAGCAGCACCGGTACCGCCGCCCCGGCAGCCCGCAGCCGCCGAACCCTTCCCGCCCGCCGCGCGCTGGACGCGCAGCGAGCCGAACCTGGGCACGGGCGGCCCGACCGAGCCGACCTTTTCGGCCAACGAAGCATCGGCTGCGGCTCGCATGAACGACCCGGAGCCCGCACTCGGCCCGCGCACCCGCGAAGCCGCACCGGAGCCCGCGTTCAGCGCGCTCTCGCCCAACGACGGCGCCTCACCGTTCGCCGTCACCCGTGAAGCGCCCGCCCGCCCGCGCGGCTCGCGCGGCCTCGTCTGGCGCATTCTCGGCACGCTCATCGCCATCCTGCTGCTCGCGCTGCTCGTCGTGCAGCTCGCGTGGTGGCAGCGCGAAACGGTCATGGTCTACTGGCCCGACTCGCAGTCGCTCTATCAGCAGGCGTGCGAGCAGCTCGGCTGCCGCGTGCTGCCGCCGCGCGACATCGACGGCCTGCTGGTCGAGCCGTCCGATCTGCGCCAGGTCGACAACGAGCCGCATCACCTCGAACTGAAAGTGCCGCTGCGCAACCGCTTCAACGTGGCGCTCGCGTACCCCGCGATCGAGCTGTCGCTGCTCGACCGGCAGAACAACATCGTCGTGCGGCGCGTGCTATGGCCGCAGGACTACGTCACGCCCGGCACGTCCATCGAAGCCGGTCTGCCCGCACGCACCACGCAGACCATGATCGTGCGGCTCGACACGGGCGACGTGGTGGCGTCGAACTTCCGCATCGAGATTTTCTACCCCTGATTTTCCGTCTGTACGCGGGTGCACTGGCGTGCCCCGCGCGTTTCCCGGCGTCCCGCTTCGCGCGGGTGCGCCATTCACCACACCATGCATTCCCGGAGAGCACATCATGAGTCAAGTCACGCTAGGCGGTAACCCGATCGACGTCGCCGGCACCTTCCCGAGCGTCGGCCAGAAGGCCCCGGCGTTCTCGCTCGTCGGCAAGGATCTGAAGCCTGTCTCGCTCGCCGATTTCGCCGGCAAGCGCAAGGTGCTGAACATCGTGCCGAGCCTCGACACGCCGACCTGCGCCACCTCCACGCGCAAGTTCAACGAAGCCGCCGCCGGCCTGGACAACACGACTGTCGTCGTGATCTCGGGCGACCTGCCGTTCGCCGCCGCGCGCTTCTGCACGACCGAAGGCATCGCCAACGTCGTCACGGCCTCGACCTTCCGCGGCCATGAATTCGCGCAAGCCTATGGCGTGGACGTGACGAGCGGCCCGCTCACCGGCCTGACCGCGCGCGCCGTCGTCGTGCTCGACGAAAACGACAACGTCCTGCACGCCGAGCGCGTTGGCGAAATCAAGAACGAACCGAACTACGACGCCGCACTCGCCGCGCTGAAGTAATCCGGCGGCGGCGCACACTCACTCAGAGCCTGTTTGCTGATGCCAATGCGCAGGCCGGTGCGCCGCCCCTTCCCCTACCACGCCCTACAGGAAATTCCGCCTTGGCTACGCTGATCTGCGGCTCGCTCGCCTACGACAACATCATGACCTTCGAGGGTCGCTTTCGGGAGCACATCCTGCCCGAGCAGGTGCACATCCTGAACGTGAGCTTTCTGGTGCCGACGATGCGCCGCGAGTTCGGCGGCTGTGCCGGCAACATCGCGTACGCGCTGCATCTGCTCGGCGGCGACGCCCGCATCATGGCGACGCTCGGCGCCGCCGACGCACGGCCGTACCTCGAACGCCTCGACACACTCGGCCTCTCGAAGGCGCACGTGCGCGTGCTGGAAGAGACGTGGTCCGCGCAGGCGATGATCACGACCGACCTCGAGAACAACCAGATCACCGCGTTCCACCCGGGCGCGATGATGCAATCGCATTTGAACCGCGCCGACGAAGCACCCGGCATCAAGCTCGGCATCGTCGCCCCGGACGGCTTCGACGGCATGGTCCAGCACGTCGAGCAGTTCGCGAAGGCCGGCGTGCCGTTCATCTTCGATCCGGGCCAGGGTCTGCCGCTCTTCGACGGCGCCTCTTTGCGCCGCGCGATTGAACTTGCGACCTACGTAGCGGTCAACGACTACGAAGCCAATCTTGTTAGCCATCGCACCGGCTGGTCGTTCGACGAAATCGCCAGCCATGTCGACGCGCTGATCATCACGCGCGGCGAGCACGGCTCGCAGATCTACCACGGCGGCAAGATCGAGGAGATTCCTCCGGTCAAGGCCGCTCAGGTGCTCGACCCGACCGGCTGCGGCGACGCTTTCCGCGGCGGCCTGCTCTACGGCATCGAGAACGGCCTCGACTGGGCAACCACGGGGCGTCTCGCGAGCCTGATGGGCGCGCTCAAGATCGAGCATCTCGGTCCGCAAAACTATGCGCCCACGCGAGCGCAGATCAACGAACGGTTCAAGGAGGCATTCGGCTACGAACTGCCGAACTGAACGCGGGAGCCGCACACGAACGGCGCCCATTGGAGCTACGGGAATGAAAATAACAAGTCGTCTGATTGTTGCAGCCATGCTCGCGGGGTCGCTCGCGATGTCGGGCTGCGCCTACAACAGCAGTTCCGCCGATGTGTACACGGCCTCGCAGGCGCAGCGCGAGCAATCGGTGCGCATGGCCACGGTTGAAAGCGTACGCGCGGTAAAGATCAGCTCGAACAACGGCCAGCCTAGCGGCCTTGGCGCGATCGGTGGCGGCGCGCTCGGCGCGGTGGCCGGCAGCCAGATCGGCGGCGGCACGGGCTCGATCGTCACCGGCATCATCGGCGGCATTGCGGGCGCCGTGGCCGGCAACGCGGTCGAGAACGGCGTGGCCATGCGCGACGGCCTCGAGATCACGGTGCGCCTCGACAACGGCGACTACCGCGCCATTACGCAATCCGCGACCGGCGAAGTCTTCAACGCGGGCGACCGCGTGCGGCTGCTCTCGAGCGGCGGCGTGACGCGCATCACGCACTAAAGCTTTCCCCTGTACCGCAGCGGCGCCTTGCGCCGGATGCGGAACCTCAGGCGCATGTGCTCCCCTGTGCATGCGCCTTTTTTCATGCCCGCGCGCGGCATGCGGGTGACCTCACCCCAACTATTACGAACTCCAGACGAAAAAAATCCCGCCGCGGACAACCCAGCGACGGGATCGGGATCGAGCCTTGCGCATCATGCCGCCCGGCCCGGCCAACGAAGCGCGCGTACGACGTAGCCTGCGCGCTTCGTCTCGGACTGCTTACGGACGGCTGCCGGTCGGGAACGGCCATGCTGCGGCCGGATTCAGGGCAGTCTTGACCGTTGCTGCGGGCGCGGACGGTTGCGCAGCAGGGGCAGCAGGTGCGGCAGCGGCCTTCGCAGGTGCCTTCTTGGCAGCCTTCTTGGCGGCAGCCTTCTTCGCAGGCGCAGCCTTCTTGGCAGCAGCCTTCTTCGCAGGCGCCTTCTTGGCTGCAACCTTCTTCGCGGCAACCTTCTTGGCTGCGGCCTTCTTCGCCGGCGCTGCCTTCTTCGCAGCAACCTTCTTCACGGCGACTTTCTTGGCTGCAACCTTCTTCGCTGCGGCCTTCTTCGCCGGTGCTGCCTTCTTCGCAGCAACCTTCTTCACGGCGACTTTCTTGGCTGCAACCTTCTTGACCGCGACCTTCTTCGCTGCGGCCTTCTTCGCCGGAGCTGCCTTCTTCGCTGCAACCTTCTTCACTGCGGCCTTCTTAGCCGCCGGTTTCTTCTTGGCAGTAGCCATTTTTTTCTCCTTCAGGTTCAGATGAGAGTCAGTTCAAACTACACCCTTCGTCAAAACCCGCTTCCCGCGAACGCTTCTCACGGCGCACGCTGCGAAGCGGGCTATTCATCGGCGTACGCTGATCCCGCGCGCTTACGCTAATGAATGCGGTAAGGCGCGCCGTGCCACGAGGCACAGCGCGCCAGGTCATTCCGGCGTCGGCTACCGACACCGGGCAACGTTCGTTGAAAGCGGCGGCCTCACGACACGCGAAGCCTGCGCGCTTTTCCGGGGGGAAGTTTGCCCATCCCTCTGAAGGGTTCGCAAAGTGCCTGTCACGTCGGTGAGCCAGCCTGGCTCCGGGCATGCTTTGCATCAGGCGTTCCTGCTCCTAATCATCATGCCGGTCGAGGCGCCTGCACGGCGCCTCGCGGCAACCCCAAAAGACTTGCACCGCAGTGCGCCCGGGTTATTCCCAGGACAGCGCACCGCCCGTCTGATATTCGATCACGCGCGTCTCGAAGAAGTTGCGTTCCTTCTTCAAGTCGATCATCTCGCTCATCCACGGGAACGGATTCTCTTCGTTCGGGAACAGCTGATCGAGACCGATCTGCTGGCAACGGCGGTTGCAGATGAAGCGCAGATAGCTTTTGAACATCGATGCGTTCAGACCGAGCACGCCGCGAGGCATGGTGTCCTCGGCGTAGCGGTACTCGAGGTCGACCGCATGCTTGAACAGTTCGGTGATCTCCGCACGGAACGCCGGGGTCCACAGGTGCGGGTTTTCAAGCTTGATCTGGTTGATGAGGTCGATGCCGAAGTTGCAGTGCATCGACTCGTCACGCAGGATGTACTGGTATTGCTCCGCGGCGCCGGTCATCTTGTTCTGGCGGCCGAGCGCGAGAATTTGCGTGAAGCCGACATAGAAGAACAGGCCTTCCATGATGCAGGCGAACACGATGAGCGACTTGAGCAGGCTCTGGTCGGCTTCGAGCGTGCCGGTCTTGAACGACGGATCAGTCAGCGTCTGGATGAACGGGATCAGGAACTCGTCCTTGTCGCGGATCGACTTGACCTCGTGGTACGCGTTGAAGATCTCGCTCTCGTCCAGACCCAGCGACTCGACGATGTACTGGTAGGCGTGCGTGTGGATCGCCTCTTCGAACGCCTGGCGCAGCAGGAACTGGCGGCATTCGGGCGCCGTGATGTGCCGGTAGGTGCCGAGCACGATGTTGTTCGCGGCGAGCGAGTCGGCGGTCACGAAGAAGCCGAGGTTGCGCTTGACGATGCGGCGCTCGTCCTCGGTCAGACCGTTCGGGTCCTTCCACAGGGCGATGTCGCGGGACATGTTGATTTCCTGCGGCATCCAGTGGTTCGCACAGCCCGCCAGGTATTTTTCCCAAGCCCACTTGTACTTGAACGGGACCAGCTGATTCACGTCGGTCTGGCCGTTGATGATGCGCTTGTCGGCGACATTCACGCGCGCTTCGGTCGAGACCGGCGCTTGCGGCGGCGGTGCGACGGCGAAGTCGCTGGCGAAGATGTTGGTCGCCGTGGAAGCCTGTGGAGCGGAACGCAGACCAAACTGCACCTCGGCAGCCTGGACAGCCTGACCCGCGGGGTTGCGCATTGCGTTTTGCTGCGCACCGCTCGACGGAGTTACGGCCGTGATCTCGTCATCCCAGTTGAGCATAAATGTCACCATCAATTTAGATCGGTTTGTACCATCTTTTCGTGAGCGATAAAAGGGTTCGCACACGAAAAATCCTGTTTTCGATTCGCGTTGCGACCTCGATACAACACTTTGTTATCGCATCGTGTCGATTGCATCGCGTGAGCACTGTGTAGAGAGCACTCATTCGTCGTGCTCACTTCGCATGTGCGAGGTGCTTCGAAGGTCTTCGCGACATCGAGAGCGTGTGTGAAAGACGGGGTTCGCCGCGCGCTTTTCGCTCGCGCTGCGAGTGCGTTCTCACTCGCCGCTCACTGCCTGCCGCGCGCGGCGCTGGAAGCTCGCGCGGCCTTAAGTCTTGTCCCTGCGAGAAACTCCAGGGATTCCTTCCTGTTGCCTCTTTCGCGTAGTGCAACGCGCGTGGTGCGAGTTGCCGGGAGAGTCGGCGCGCATTGCGCGCGCCTCGTTCGTTGTTACATCTCGCTACGACTGCTTCGACTACTGTTTACTACGGATGCTGCAGTCCTCGCATGATGCGCGCGGCGTTGCACCGCACGCATCATGCGCAGCCAGCTTTACTGGCAAGCCTCGCACTCTTCGAAGCCGGGGTCGCCCGGACGCATCATGCACACCGGACCATCGGCTTCCGGCGCCGCTTCAACCGCGGCTTCCGGTGCGGCCTGCATCGTGGTCGAGCCTGCTGCACCGCCGAATGCGCCGCCCGTTGCACCGCCGAAGGCGCCGCCTGCATTGCCGCCGCCTTCGCCGCCCGTCGGCACGGCGTTGAGCGCGCCGTGCGCAACCGTCGACTTCTCGACGTGCGTCGCCCCCATTGTGCGCAGGTAGTACGTGGTCTTCAGACCGCGCACCCATGCGAGCTTGTAGATCTCGTCGAGCTTCTTGCCCGATGCGCCGGCCATGAAGATGTTCAGCGACTGCGCCTGGTCGATCCACTTCTGACGACGCGATGCGGCTTCGACGAGCCACGTCGGGTCGACTTCGAACGCCGTTGCATACACAGCGCGTAGATCGGCCGGCACGCGGTCGATGCGCGAGAGCATGCCGTCGAAGTACTTCAGGTCGGCGACCATGACTTCGTCCCACAGGCCGCGCGCCTTCAGGTCGCGCACCAGGTAGTCGTTCACCACCGTGAATTCGCCCGAGAGGTTCGACTTCACGTAGAGGTTCTGGAACGTCGGCTCGATGCAAGGCGACACGCCGATGATGTTCGAGATGGTCGCGGTCGGCGCGATCGCGATGCAGTTCGAATTGCGCATGCCGTGCGTCGCGATGCGCTCGCGCAGCGACGTCCAGTCCATCGATTCGCTCGAGTCGACTTCGACGTAGCCGCCACGTGCTTCGGCGAGCAGCTTGAGCGTGTCCTGCGGGAGGATGCCGCGATCCCACAGCGAGCCGCGGTAGGTCGAGTAGCGGCCGCGCTCGGCTGCCAGCTCCGTCGACGCCCAGTACGCGTAGTAGCAGACGGCTTCCATCGAGCGGTCGGCGAACTCCACGGCTTCCTGCGAAGCAAACGGCGTGCGCAGAACGTGCAGGCAGTCCTGGAAGCCCATGATGCCCATGCCCACCGGACGGTGCTTCAGGTTCGAGTTGCGCGCCTTCGACACCGCGTAGTAGTTGATGTCGATGACGTTGTCGAGCATGCGCATCGCCACGCTGATGGTGCGCTTGAGCTTGTCGTGGTCGAGCGCGTACGTGCCGTCGGCCTGCTCCACCATGTGCGCGACCAGGTTCACCGAGCCCAGGTTACACACGGCGATTTCGCTGTCGCTGGTGTTCAGCGTGATTTCCGTGCACAGGTTCGACGAGTGGACGACGCCCACGTGCTGCTGCGGCGAACGGATGTTGCACGGATCCTTGAACGTGATCCACGGGTGACCCGTTTCGAACAGCATGCCGAGCATCTTGCGCCACAGCTGCGCGGCCGGCAGCTTCTTGAACAGCTTGATCTCGCCGCGCGCGACCTTCTCTTCGTAAGCCGTGTAAGCCTGTTCGAATTCGGCGCCGAACTTGTCGTGCAGATCCGGGCAGGTCGAGGGCGAGAAGAGCGTCCAGTCGCCGCCTTCCATCACGCGCTTCATGAACAGGTCGGGAATCCAGTTCGCCGTGTTCATGTCGTGGGTGCGGCGGCGGTCGTCGCCCGTGTTCTTGCGCAGCTCGAGGAATTCTTCGATGTCGAGGTGCCACGATTCCAGGTAGGCGCACACCGCGCCCTTGCGCTTGCCGCCCTGGTTCACGGCGACCGCCGTGTCGTTCACGACCTTCAGGAACGGCACGACGCCTTGCGACTTGCCGTTGGTGCCCTTGATGTGCGAGCCGAGCGCGCGCACGCGCGTCCAGTCGTTGCCCAGACCGCCGGCGAACTTCGAGAGCAGCGCGTTGTCCTTGAGCGCCTCGTAGATGCCGTCGAGGTCGTCGGCCACCGTCGTGAGGTAGCACGACGAGAGCTGCGAGCGGTGCGTGCCCGAGTTGAACAGCGTGGGCGTGGACGACATGAAGTCGAACGACGAGAGCACGTTGTAGAACTCGATCGCGCGCGCTTCGCGGTCGATCTCGTTGAGCGAGAGGCCCATCGCGACGCGCATGAAGAATGCCTGGGGCATTTCGATGCGCGTGCCGCCGACGTGCAGGAAGTAGCGGTCATAGAGCGTCTGCAGGCCGAGGTAGCCGAACTGCAGATCGCGGCCCGCGTCGAGCGCGTTGCCCAGACGCTTGAGGTCGAACTGCTGCAGCTTGTCGTCGAGCAGGCCCGCTTCCACGCCGCGCTTGATGAACTGCGGGAAGTAGTCGGCGTAGCGCACGGCCATTTCGGCTTGCGTCACTTCCTCTTCGAGAATTTCGCGACGGATCGTGTGCAGCAGGATGCGCGAGGTCACCTGGCTATACGCCGGGTCCTTTTCGATCATCGTGCGCGCAGCGAGGATGGCCGAGTCGTAGACCTGGCTCATCGGCACGCCGTCGTACAGATTCTTCACCGTTTCCGCGACGATCGGGTCGGCGTTGACCGCGTCGCCGAGACCGTCGCACGACGAGTCGATCAGCGCGCGCAGCGCCTGCATGTCGAGCGGGCGCGTCACGCCGTTGTCCGTGACGTTGATGCCGGGCGCTGCGCTCGCGGCCGTTTCCGGCGCGTTGGCGCGCTCCTGGTTGCGCTTCTCGCGATACAGCACGTAGGCGCGCGCGACGTTGTGCTCGCCGCCGCGCATCAGCGCGAGTTCGACCTGATCCTGGATGTCTTCGATATGGAACGTGCCGCCGTTCGGACGGCTGCGCACGAGTGCGCGCACGACGTTCTGCGTGAGCTGCTCGACGAGCTCGCGAACGCGCGCCGAAGCCGCGCCCTGGCCGCCGTTCACGGCGAGGAAGGCCTTCGTCATCGCGATCGCGACTTTCGAAGGTTCGAACGACACCACGCTACCGTTGCGGCGAATCACCTTGTGGTCGGCGAACTGCTGCGCGCTCGTCTGGCCGTCTTGCGGTTGGCCACCCAGCGTGTGCGCGGCGGGCGCGCCTTCATACCGGGTCGAGACGTTATCGGTCGTTTGCATGTGCAAAGCTCCTGGGTCCTGGAAAGGTGCGAAGAGAGTTCGCGGATTAAGACGGACGCCGACGTCGTGCCCCCGTGTGCACGCTCGATCGGGCAGAGAAAAAAGTCCAGCCTGGCGAGGCTGCCGGATGCGACAAGGCAGATGAATCACGGACTGCTTCGGTCTTCATCGTGGATGTCGCGATCATTGGCTGTACCTTCTCTCTCGATTACAGCCGGTGCGCCGGTTCTCTCGGCCGACGGCACCGTACAAAGTTTCTGTTTTTTCTATGCTGGTAACGCGCGCGGCGCCTTGCGAATGAAGCGGGGCGCCGCGGTACAACACAACATATGGTGTGAAGCCTTGTTTCGGGTACCAAGTATAGTGGAAGAAACAGTACGATCAAATGGCTTTTTTTGCTGGTCCTATCTTGACAAGGCCACAAGCCAAGCAGCGCGGGGCCTGGCGGCGAATGCCCCTGCGAGTGGTCTGCGAGGCGCGCGCGAAGACCCTGCGTTTGCGCGCAAAAGGTGCTTATTTCTTGTGCAGTTTGAGAGGGTTCAGCAGGCGATCGAACGTGTCACGACGCCGCGTTCTGCGCGCCGTGCCCCTGGATATAGGGGAAGCTGGCATCGGCGAGCTGCGTATCGTGTTTGAGGCGCGCCCAGTCGAAGTGCGGGCCGGGGTCGGTCTTGCGCCCAGGCGCGATGTCCGAATGGCCCGCCAGCGCCTCGATCGGATAGTGCGCGACGAGCGCCTTCACGAGCGCGGCGAGCGTGGCGTATTGCGGCGCCTCGAAGGCCGTCGAGTCGCTGCCTTCCAGCTCGATGCCGATGGCGAAATCGTTGCAGCGCTCGCGCCCGAAGAAGCTCGACGCGCCCGCGTGCCACGCGCGCTCGTCGCACGAGACGAACTGCTCGAGCGCGCCATCGCGATGAATGACGAAGTGCGCCGAGACGCGCACGCCGCGCAGGTTGGCATCGAAGTACGGATGCGCGTCGCAGTCGAGGCGGTTGAGAAAGAGATCGGCGATCTCGGGGCCGCCGAAGACGTTGGGCGGCAGGCTGATGTTGTGGACGACGATGAGCGTCGGCACGGCGCCTTGCGGGCGGGCCTCGAAGTTGGGTGAAGGCAGGCGGCGCGCGCCGGACACCCAGCCCTGCGCATCGACTTCGTACGCGCGCGATCCTGGCGATGCAGCAGCGCTCATCGTGCGGGGCGATCCTGGGCCGTGGCGCGCGCGTCGTACGCGCGCGCGTGCTCGGAACTGCAGAACGAGCGCGTGCCGACATTCACCGATTCGCTGCGCGGCGCATGCACACCGCACTCGGCGCAGCGCACCATCGGCTCGGGCAGCGCGGGTTTGCCGCTCGCGCTCGCGCCGCCATTGGCGCTGCGCGCAGCGCCCTGCCCCGGTTGGGCACCGGCACGCGTTTGCGTCTGCGCACGGCGCAGCGCCTTGACGAACCACTGTCCGACCACGAACAGCAGGACGAGGAGAAGAATCTGTCTCATCGGAACACGCGACTCACACGACTCAAACCACGGGGCGGTGCAGCAGCACCTCGAAGACGAAACGGCTGCCCACATAGGCGAGCAGCAAGGCGATGAACGATGCGATCACCCAGCGCAGCGCAGCGCGGCCGCGCCAGCCGGAAATCTTGCGCGCGGTGAGCAGCGCGCCGAACATCAGCCACGAAAGAATCGCGAAGACGGTCTTGTGATCGAGCGAAAGCGGCCGGTCGATCAACTGCTCGCTGAACACGATGCCCGAGACGAGCGTGGCCGTGAGCAGCACGAAGCCCGCGCCGATCAGGCGGAACAGCAGCTTTTCCATGGTGAGGAGCGGCGGCAGCGTCTCGATCCAGTTCGAGAGCCAGCCGCCGCCGCGATTGCTCGCGTTGCGCTGGAAGCCCGCGCCCTTGAGCGCATGCAGCCGGCGCTCGACGGCGAGCATCAGCACCGCATGCAACGCGGCGATCGCAAAGAGCCCGTAGGCAATGTTCGCGATGACGAAGTGCAGCTTGAACATCGGCGCGGCCGCATAGGGCAGCACGCGCACGCCGCCGAACACGAACGGCAGGATCGACGCGACGGCCGCCAACGGCAGCAGCAGGAGGCGCAGGCCGTCGAGCGCAAAGAAAAAGCTCTCGATCCAGTAGATGCCGGCGCCGAGCCAGAACATGGCCGACAACGCGAAGGCGAAGCCGAACACCATTTCGTTGGCGGGGAAGATCGTCATGTGCAGGAGCACGCCGTGCGCGGCGAGCGCGACGAAGAGCAGCGCACGCGAAAGCGGGCCGAAAGTCCGCGCGCGCAGGGCGTCGCCGCCCGCGCCGAACGTCACCGGAACGGGCGGCACGCTGCCGAGCAGCGGCGCGGTACCCGCGCGGCGCAGCGCACGCCAGTCGGCGGCGCACAATCCGCCGTACAGGAGCACGGTGAGGGCATACAGTACAATAACCATGTTCGAAGTTTACTATAGGCCCCCTGGCCGCGCGCTTACCTAACGAATCGGCGACGAAACGCGGCGCATTCCCGTTTTGCGCGCGCGGGCCGGGCCGCACTGCTCACCGCCTCCCCATGCTCGACAATCTCACTCAACGGATGGCGCGCGTCGTCAAGACGCTGCGCGGCGAAGCCCGGCTGACCGAAGCCAATACGCAGGAAATGCTGCGCGAGGTGCGTCTCGCCCTGCTCGAAGCGGACGTGGCGCTGCCCGTCGTGCGCGAATTCATCGCCAAGGTGAAGGAGAAGGCGCTCGGCGAGGAAGTGATCTCCAGCCTCTCGCCGGGCCAGGCGCTCGTCGGCGTGGTGCAGCGCGAGCTGACCGCCGTGATCGGCGGCGACTACGAAGGCCGTGCTGCCGAACTCGACCTCGCCGTCACGCCGCCTGCCGTCATCCTCATGGCGGGCCTGCAGGGCGCCGGTAAAACCACCACCACCGGCAAGCTCGCCAAGCTCCTGCGCGAGAAGTACAAGAAGAAGGTCCTCACCGTTTCGTGCGACGTCTACCGCCCGGCCGCCATCGCGCAGTTGAAGACGGTGACGGAACAGGTCGGCGCCGACTTCTTCCCCTCGCAGCCGGACCAGAAGCCCGTCGAGATCGCCGCCGCGGCGGTCGACTGGGCCAAACGCCACTACCACGACGTGCTGCTCGTCGACACGGCCGGCCGCCTCGGTATCGACGAGGCGATGATGAACGAGATCACCGCGCTGCACGCCTCGCTCAAGCCCGCTGAAACGCTGTTCGTGGTCGACGCCATGCTCGGCCAGGACGCGGTCAACACCGCGAAGGCGTTCAACGACGCCCTGCCGCTCACCGGCGTCGTGCTCACCAAGCTCGACGGCGATTCGCGCGGCGGCGCGGCGCTCTCCGTGCGCCACATCACGGGCAAGCCGATCAAGTTTGTCGGCGTCGCGGAAAAGCTCGACGGCCTCGAGGTGTTCCACCCGGACCGCATGGCGAACCGTATTCTCGGCATGGGCGACATTCTCGCGCTCGTCGAGGAAGCGCAGCGCGGCGTGGACGTCCAGGCCGCGCAAAAGCTCGCCGACAAGGTCAAGAAAGGCGGCGACTTCGACCTCAATGACTTCCGCGCGCAACTTTCGCAGATGAAGAGCATGGGTGGCCTGTCGTCGCTCATGGACAAGCTGCCCGCGCAGTTCCAGCAGGCCGCCTCGGGCGCCAACATGGGCCAGGCCGAGAAGCAGATGCGCCGCATGGAAGGCATCATCAACTCGATGACGCCCGCCGAGCGCGCCAAGCCCGAGCTCATCAAGGCCACGCGCAAGCGCCGCATCGCGGCGGGCGCGGGCGTGCAGGTACAGGAAGTCAACCGCATGCTCAACCAGTACGAGCAGATGCGCACCATGATGAAGAAGCTCAAGGGCGGCAATCTGCAGAAGATGATGCGCGGCATGAAGGGCATGATGCCCGGCATGCGCTGATCCCGCGGGCCGCACGGCGCATATCGCGCGCACGGCGGCCCGACTCGACGCGGCGCGCGACGGACCAAATGCGCGGGTTTATGCTGTAGCGCGCGCCGCCGTTATTTTCCACACTTCAGTAGCTACAGCTACCTTCCCGCCAGAGTCATGAATCGCGAAGAAGCCCTGCACATTTTCCGCCACTCCGAAGAGATCGTTTCGGAGGGCGACGTCAATGCGTCGATCGGCCGGATGGCCGAAGCCATCCGCGCCGAGATCAGCGAGGACTTCCCGCTCGTGCTGTCGGTGATGGGCGGCGCCGCCGTGTTCACCGGCATGCTGCTGCCGCACCTCGACTTCCCGCTCGAGTTCGACTACATCCACCTCACGCGCTACCGCAACGCGATCAAGGGCAGCGCCGAGATGCAGTGGCGCGTGGCGCCGCGCGAGTCGGTGAAGGACCGTGTGGTGCTCGTGCTCGACGACATCCTCGACGAAGGCGAGACCATGGCCGCGATTCGCGACCGCATCATGGACATGGGCGCGAAGCGTTTCCTCTCGGCCGTGCTGTGCGAGAAGACGCTCACGAAGGCCAAGCCGCTGCATCCCGACTACTGCGGCTTTTCGGTGCCGGACCGCTACGTGTTCGGCTGCGGCATGGACGCCAAGGGTTACTGGCGCAATCTGCCGACCATCCGTGCGCTGACCGAAGGAGCCTGAAGCGCTTCTGAGTTAATCGGAGCGTCATGAAAAAAGCAGCCCGCGGGCTGCTTTTTTATTGCCTGCGACGCGCGCTGCACGCGGCGTCAGAGGTGATGCACGAAGGTGGCGATCCCCGCGAGGATCATCTCCACCGATATCGCCACGAGCACGAGGCCCATCAGCCGCTCGAAGGCCGTCACCACGCGCTCGCCGAGCCACTGCTGGATGCGCTCCGCCATCACCAGCACGACCGCGCAGATCACCATCGTCACGACGAGCGCGGCCACCCATTCATAGAGTTTGCCGGGCGCCTGCGAGGTGAGCAGCATGACCGTGGCGAGCGCCGAAGGCCCCGCCAGCGCGGGAATGGCGAGCGGCACGATGAGCGGCTCGCCGCCCTTGTCGCCACTGCCGAACGGGCCGCCCGGATGCGGAAAGATCATGCGCAGCGCGATCAGGAACAGCACGATGCCGCCGCCGATGCGCAGCGAGGTATCGGTGAGCCCCATCATGCGCAGGAAGCTGTTGCCGGCGACCATGAAGATCAGCAGGATCACGAACGCGATCGCGACCTCGCGCAGGATCACGACCGCGCGGCGCTGCTTGGCAACGCCGCGCAGGCAGCTGATGAAGAGCGGAATATTCCCGAGCGGGTCGGTGATGAGGAGCAGCAGGACCGTAGCGGACAGAAAACTGTACTCCACGCTCGCAGCGCTCCTTTAACCGGGATGGACCGTCGTTAAACCGCGAGTGCCGCGCGGATCTTCTGCGCCACCGTCTGCGCGGCCTCATCGGCCGCTAGCAGCGTCGCTTCGGTATCGCGGCGGCCCTGGTACTCGATCTTGCCGTCCTTCAGGCCGCGCTCGCCGATCACGAGACGATGCGGCACGCCGATCAGCTCCCAGTCGGCGAACATCACGCCCGGACGCTCGCCGCGGTCGTCGAGAATCACGTCCACGCCCGCTTCGAGCAGTTCGTTGTAGACGCGCTCGGCGTGCTCGCGCACGAGCTCGCTGCGGTCCATGCCCATCGGGCACACGACGACCTGGAACGGCGCGATCGACTCAGGCCAGATGATGCCCTTCTCGTCGAAGTTCTGCTCGATGGCTGCACCGAGGATACGCGTGACGCCAATGCCGTAGCAGCCCATCTGCATCGGCGCCGGCTTGCCGTTCTCGGCGAGGAACGTGGCGTTCATCGCTTCCGAGTACTTCGTGCCGAGCTGGAACACGTGGCCCACTTCGATGCCGCGGCAGATGTCGATCACACCCTTGCCGTCCGGCGAGGGATCGCCCTTCTTCACGTTGCGGATGTCGGCGACGACCGGCTCCGGCAGGTCGCGGCCCCAGTTCACGCCCGTGGTGTGGAAGTCGACTTCGTTCGTGCCGACCACGAAATCGCTCATGTTCGCGACCGTACGATCGGCGATCACCTTGACCGGCTTCTTCGTGTTAAGCGGTCCGAGGTAGCCCGGCGGCGTGCCGAACCACTCGACGATTTCCGCTTCGGTCGCGAAGCGGAAGCCGCTCAGGCCTTCGAGCTTGCCGACCTTGATCTCGTTCAGGTCGTGGTCGCCGCGCAGCATCAGCAGCCAGATCGTGGGCTCGGCGCCTTCGTTGTCCGTCGCGAGGATGATCGACTTGATGGTGCTTTCGAGCGGGATGCCGAGCAGTTCGGCGACGGCTTCGCACTTGGCCGCGCCCGGCGTGGGCGTTTTCGTCAGCGCCTGCGTGGGTGCGCCGCGCTGCGCGATGAGCGGCAGCGCTTCGGCGGCTTCGACGTTGGCCGCGAAGTCCGAGCTCGGGCAGTAGGCGATGTCGTCCTCGCCCGTTTCCGCGATCACGTGGAATTCGTGCGAGCCGCTGCCGCCGATCGAGCCGTTGTCGGCCGCGACTGCGCGGAACTGCAGGCCCAGTCGCGTGAAGATGCGCACGTAAGCGTCGTACATCTTCTGGTACGACAGCTTGAGACCTTCGACGTCCTTATCGAACGAGTACGCGTCCTTCATGATGAATTCGCGCCCGCGCATCACGCCGAAACGGGGACGGATTTCGTCGCGGAACTTCGTCTGCACCTGATAGAAGTTCACCGGCAGCTGGCGATAGCTCTTGATCTGGCCGCGCGCGATGTCGGTGACGACCTCTTCGTGCGTCGGGCCCATCACGAAGTCGCTCTGCTTGCGATCCTTGAAGCGCAGCAGTTCCGGCCCGTATTGTTCCCAGCGACCCGATTCCTGCCACAACTCGGCCGGCTGCACGGCCGGCATGAGCAGCTCGATGGCGCCGGCGCGGTTCATTTCCTCGCGCACGATCTGCTCGACCTTGCGGATCGAACGCAGACCGATCGGCAGATAGTTGTAAATGCCGCCAGCGATGCGACGGATCATGCCCGCGCGAACCATCAGCTTGTGGCTGACGATTTCCGCGTCAGCGGGCGCTTCCTTCAGGGTGCCGATAAAGAAACGGGAGGCTTTCATTCAAATTATCCAAAAGCGGCGGCCCGGTGCGGACCGCCCGAAGAAGTGACCAGCGGAGGAGTTCACGAACCCGCCATTATGACAACGTGCCGGGCGCCGTGCTGATGACGCCAGCGACGGGCGCGGCCAAACTCGAAGCCGATCGCGCCCCGAGACCGTTTTGCGCAGTCTCGGCCATTCGCTCGACTTTCCGGACGGCGGGTCACGGACGGCGGGTGCGTGAGGGCCGTTATCTGTTTATAATCAAAGCAATTTTAAAGGATTCGAAGGTGGTTGTATGCTGGATCGTGAGGGGTTTCGCCCGAACGTCGGCATCATCCTCTTGAACGCGCGAAACGAGGTGTTTTGGGGCAAGCGGGTTCGCGAACATTCCTGGCAGTTTCCGCAAGGGGGCATCAAGTATGGTGAAACCCCCATGCAGGCAATGTTTCGGGAGTTGCACGAAGAAACCGGTTTGCATCCGGAGCACGTCAAGATCGTCGGTCGCACACGCGACTGGTTGCGTTATGAGGTGCCGGACAAGTTCATCAAGCGCGAAGTGCGCGGCCATTATCGCGGCCAGAAACAGATCTGGTTTCTGCTGCGTATGGTCGGGCGCGACTGCGATATCTGCCTGCGGGCAACGGAGCATCCCGAGTTCGATGCGTGGCGCTGGAATGAATACTGGGTGCCGCTCGAAGCGGTCATCGAGTTCAAGCGCGACGTCTATCAGCTCGCGCTGACCGAACTTTCGCGCTTCCTGCGCCGGCCCGCGCCGCGTCAGGAGCGTCTGGGCGTGCAGGCTCACGAGGTGCGCTACCCGCGCATCGTGACGTCGGCGCACGCAGACGCGGTGCACGCCGAGCCGTATGAGGTTGCACCGGAAGGCGTAGCCGAACGTACGCCGCGTACGCCGATCGAAAGCGATTGCGCGTCGGCGCAGAGTATCATCGAGCCTGCGCAGGACGAGCAGGATCAAGGGGCTTGAGCCAACGCAAAGAACGCCCGAACCGGCGGGGCCCGGCGCATCACGCGCCGGGTCCCGCCGGTTCGCATTCGCGGCGCCGTTCGTTCGTAACGCGCGCCCGTGCTTCGAGGAAACCAATTTGAAACGATTTGCTCTTGCTGCGGCATGCGCCGCAGGCGGTGTGCTGCTTGTGTCAGGACTGGCCGCGTGCTCCAGTTCCGGTCCCACGAACAAGGACGACAGCGCGTTCGTCTACCTTCTGGACCGCAAGGGCGAATGGCAGGAAAACAAGCTCGAAGGCCTGCCGCCGCTGCCGCAGGCCGGCGCGACGCTGCTGCCGTTCGACGTCTCGAACAACTCGCCGCTCAAGTTCGCCATCGACCCCGCATCGCTCACGGTCGGCACGGATGGCGTCGTGCGCTATACGATCGTCATCACGAGCCCGAGCGGCGCGCGTAACGTGAACTACGAAGGGATTCGCTGCGACACCTACGAGTGGCGCCTCTACGCGAGCCTCGACGCCGATCACAACGGCTGGGACCAGACCGTCGCGAACAACTGGTCGCGCATCGAGAACGGCACGCTCAACGCATACCAGTCGAGGCTCTATCAGGACTACTTCTGCGCCAACAAGATGCCGATCGCGAAGGCGTCGACCCTGATCGAAAACCTGCGCTACGGCCGCACGCAGTCGACGCTGGTGCGTTAACTGCCTTTGATGGGCATGAAAAAAAGCCGCTGCGGCCTTTGGCCACAGCGGCTTTTTAACTTCTGGTGAGGCGATGCGAGGCTGGCCAGGAACGGCCGTCAAACCAGCACGAGATTGTCGCGGTGAATCAGCTCCGGCTCGAGCATATAGCCGAGGATGCCCTCGATCTCGCCGCTCGGATGACGCTGGATCAGCTTCGTTTCCGCGCTGCTGTAGTTGGTGAGCCCGCGCGCCACTTCCACGCCCAGGCCGTTCAGGCAAGCGATCACCTCGCCGCGCGCGAACGCACCCTGCACACCGGTCACGCCGATGGGCAGCAGGCTCTTGCCGTCTGCCGTGAGCTTCTGCACCGCGCCGTCGTCGATCACGACGTGGCCGCGCACCTGCAGGTGGTCGGCCATCCACTGCTTGCGCGCCGCCATGCGCGCCGTGCGTGCGATGAGCTGCGTGCCGATCGCCTCGCCCGCGGCCAGACGCACGAGCACCTGCGCTTCGCGCCCGCTCGCGATCACCGTGTTCGCGCCGCTATGCGCGGCGCGCTTGGCCGCGAGGATCTTGGTGAGCATGCCGCCGCGGCCGATGCTCGAGCCCGCGCCGCCCGCCATCGCCTCGAGTTCCGGCTTGCCTGCGTCGGCTTCCTGCACGAGCGTCGCGCCCGGATCCTTGCG
Source organism: Paraburkholderia sp. EG287B (assembly GCF_040965595.1). NCBI lineage: Bacteria > Pseudomonadati > Pseudomonadota > Betaproteobacteria > Burkholderiales > Burkholderiaceae > Paraburkholderia > Paraburkholderia sp. EG287B. The sequence goes on along the minus strand of NZ_JBFRCG010000005.1, from coordinate 44,862 downwards.
CGGATCGGCCGTATAAAGCCCGCTCTGGTCGGTGAGGATGATGAGCGCATCGCCTTCGATCAGGTTCGCAACGAGCGCGCCGAGCGTGTCGTTGTCGCCGAACTTGATTTCGTCGGTGACCACGGTGTCGTTCTCGTTGATGATCGGCACGACGCCGAGGCGCAGCAGCGTGAGCAAGGTGGAGCGCGCATTGAGATAGCGTTCGCGGTCAGCCAGGTCGGCATGCGTGAGCAGGATCTGCGCAGTGCGGATGTCGTGCTCGGCAAAGCGGCTCTCATAGACCTGCGCAAGCCCCATCTGCCCGACTGCGGCGGCAGCCTGAAGCTCGTCGATCTCGCGCGGCCGCTTCGTCCAGCCGAGCCGTTGCATGCCTTCGGCGATCGCGCCCGAACTCACGAGCACGACTTCCTTGCCTTGCGCACGCAGCGCCGCAATCTGCGCGGCCCAGCGGCCGATTGCCGCATGATCGAGCCCGCGGCCGTCGTTGGTGACGAGGCTCGAACCGACTTTCACTACCAGACGCCGCGAATCGGCGATGACGGAACGCATGCTGCGCGGTCTCCCAAATGACTGATGACGCGTGAAGTTTCCCCGGCGCGGCGTGCGCGGCTCGCGCGCCGGCCGGTGCAGCGAATTACTCCTGCGGCTGCTCCGCGTTCCCACCTTTGCCCTCGCGGAAGCGCACGTCCGAGGCGAGGTCTTCGGCTTCGGCAGCACGGCGCGCGTCCGAGTGCGCGGAGACGTAGTCGTACACCGCGTAACACAGGTTTTCGCAGCCCTGCCCCGTGAGCGCGGAAATCTCGAACACGGGACCGTCCCACTCGAAGCGCTTCACGAAGTCCGCAATGCGCGCGGCGCGCTCATCGTCCGGCACCATGTCGAGCTTGTTCAGCACGAGCCAGCGCGGCTTGTCATAGAGCGTCTCGTCGTACTTGCGCAGCTCGCCGACGATCGCCTTCGCCTCGACAACCGGATCGACGCTTTCGTCGAACGGCGCGAGATCGACCAGATGCAGCAGCAGGTTCGTGCGCTGCAGATGGCGCAGGAACTGGTGACCGAGGCCCGCGCCTTCGGCGGCGCCTTCGATCAGGCCCGGAATATCGGCGATCACGAAGCTCTTGCTCGGCCCCACGCGCACCACGCCCAGATTCGGCGCGAGCGTCGTGAACGGGTAGTCGGCGATCTTGGGCTTCGCGTTCGACACCGAGGCGATGAACGTGGACTTGCCCGCGTTCGGCATGCCGAGCAGGCCGACGTCGGCCAGCACCTTCAGTTCCAGCTTGAGCATGCGGCGCTCGCCGGGCTTGCCGTCGGTCTTCTGACGCGGCGCGCGGTTCGTGGACGACTTGAAATGCAGGTTGCCGAGGCCACCCGCGCCGCCTTTCGCGACCATCACCTGCTGTTCGTGCTCGGTCAGGTCGGCGATCAGCTCGCCCGTGTCCTGGTCGGTGATGACCGTGCCCACCGGCATACGCAGCGTGATGTCGTCGCCGCCCTTGCCGTAGCAGTCGGAGCCGCGGCCGTTCTCGCCGTTGCGCGCCTGGTGCTTCTTCGTGTAGCGGTAGTCGATGAGGGTGTTGATGTTGCGGTCGCCGACGGCGTAGACGCTGCCGCCGCGCCCGCCGTCACCGCCGTCCGGCCCGCCGAACGGGACGAACTTCTCGCGTCGCATCGACGCGCTGCCATCGCCCCCATCGCCGGCGATGACTTCGATCTTCGCTTCGTCAATGAACTTCATGAGTTACTCCGTCCCGTGGATATCGATATTTTGCCCGCCATGGCCGAAACTGGCCAACAACGCACCGCAAGTCAACGGAAGCCCGTTACGACCCCGAAAGACTGCGGATAAATAAAAAGGCCCCGCAAACTTCGCGGGGCCTTCCTTGCGTCGCGTGCAGCCCGCTCGCGAGCGGTCTAAAGCTTAGGCCGCTGCCGGGACGACGTTGACCAGTTGCTTGTTGGCTGCGCCCTTGATCGTGAACGCGACGTGGCCGTCGACCAGCGCGTAGAGCGTGTGGTCCTTGCCGATACCGACGTTCAGGCCCGGGTGCATGCGCGTGCCGCGCTGGCGAACGATGATGCCGCCTGCGAGGATCGCCTGGCCGCCGTACACCTTCACGCCAAGTCGTTTCGACTCTGAGTCGCGGCCGTTACGTGACGACCCGCCTGCCTTTTTGTGTGCCATTTGTTTGCTCCTTTACCTGCGTGCGCTTACGCGTTGATCGCGTCGATGCGCAGTTCGGTGTAGTTCTGGCGGTGGCCGCCATGCTTCTGGTAGTGCTTCCGGCGACGCATCTTGAAGATGGTCACTTTGGCGTGTCGGCCTTGCGACACAACGGTGGCCTTGACGGAAGCCCCACTGACCAGCGGCGTACCGAACTTAATCGATTCGCCTTCGCCCACTGCGAGAACCTGGTCGAGCGTGATTTCTGCGTCAATGTCAGCCGGTATCTGTTCTACTTTAAGTTTTTCGCCAACGGCAACCTTGTACTGCTTGCCGCCGGTTTTTATGACCGCGTACATTGAGAACCTCACTCTGAGTAATCTTTTCAGGCACACTGCGCGCCCGAAACCTTAGATTATACATAGAGTTAGCTTGGCGGTCAAAAGCTGTGCAAGTCCGTTGCGCGAGTGCGCGCGAGGGATCCTGGGCCCGTCAGACGGACTCCAAGGCTATCCGCACAGCATAGCGCCAGCATCCATGCGGCCGTCCGGGCCGCGAGAAAATAGAGGGAGCCATCGGCAGGACGGTAGCGGAGCGTCCGGCATGCTGTCGATTCGCCTTATAATCCGCGGCACTACCCCTATTTGCCATCATGTCGTCCACCGCCACCCCATCCCCCAGCGCAGCCACCCTGCTTGCCCCCATCGCCAGTGACATGGAGCAGGTGAATCGTGTCATCCGGCAGAGCCTGGCGTCCGAGGTGATGCTGATCAACCAGATCTCCGAGTACATCATCGGCGCGGGCGGCAAGCGGCTGCGTCCGGCGCTCCTGCTGATGGTGGCCGGCGCGCTCGGCGACCACGGCACCGAGCGCCATGTGCTTGCAGCGGTCGTCGAGTTCATTCACACGGCGACCCTCCTGCACGACGACGTCGTCGACGAATCGGACCTGCGGCGCGGCCGCCAGACGGCCAACGCGCTGTTCGGCAACGCCGCCAGCGTGCTGGTGGGAGATTACCTGTACTCACGCTCGTTCGAGATGATGGTGGGCGTCGGCAAGATGCGCGTGATGGAAATCCTGTCCGCCGCCACGACGATCATCTCCGAGGGTGAAGTCCTGCAGCTGCTGAACATGCACGACGCCGACGTGGACACCGACCGCTACATGCAGGTGATCCGCTACAAGACCGCCAAGCTTTTCGAAGCCGCGGCGCAGCTCGGCGCGGTGCTTTCGGGGGCGGATGCGCGCACCGAGGAAGCCGCAGCCGAGTACGGGCGGCGCATCGGCACGGCATTCCAGATCATGGACGACTGGCTCGACTACACGGGCACGCCTGAATCGATGGGCAAGAACGCGGGCGACGACCTGCGCGAAGGCAAGCCCACGCTGCCGCTCATCTGGCTGATCGAGCACGGCACGGCGGCGGAAGCCGCGCTTGCGCGCGAAGCGATCGAGCAAGGCGGCACGACGCGTTTCGATGAAATCTTCGCGGCGATCACGCGCTCAGGCGCGCTCGAGCACACGCTGCAATGCGCGCGCACCGAGGCCCGGGCCGCCGCCGATGCGATTTCAGCGTTCCCCCCTTCCATTTACAAAGATAGCCTGCTAGAATTATGTTCTTACTCGACGACGCGCCAGTCTTGAAACAGACGAAGCAAGTTGTGGAGTCCAGCAGTCAATTCGGGGTGTAGCTTAGCCTGGTAGAGCGCTACGTTCGGGACGTAGAGGCCGGAGGTTCGAATCCTCTCACCCCGACCAGAATTCGAGAAAAAACCGCGCATTCATTGCGCGGTTTTTTTTCGCCTGCATCTCCCGCACTTCCATCCCTGTCCGGCAACTCGCGGCGCGTAACCGGCAACCGCCTTGTCCGTTCGGCCAGTGGCCCTGGAACTGCGGTACCCCTCTGTTATAGTTTCCCCATCCGCCCCCCCTCATTGTCTCGACGCGTGGACCACCTTCCCTTATGGGCGCAGATTTGCGCCGTCTTCGTCCTGCTCATCTGCTCCAGCTTCTTCTCCATCTCCGAAACGGCGATGATGGCGCTCAATCGCCATCGGCTCAAATACCTCGCCAATCACGGCACGCTCGGCGCGAAGACCACCCAGAAGCTGCTCGCGCGCACCGACCTGCTGCTTTCGGTGATCCTGATCGGCAACAATCTCTTCAACACCATCATCCCGGTCCTCACGACCTCGATCGCGCTCCATACGTTCGGCCGCAATAACCTCGTGCTCTCGATCGCGACGGGCATCGTCGCGTTCCTCATCATCGTGTTCGCGGAAATCACGCCGAAGATTGTGGGCGCAACGTTTCCGGAAAAAATCGCGCTGCCCGCGAGCCTGCTGATCGCGCCGCTCATGCGTGTGACGAAGCCACTCATCTGGTTCGTCAACATGTTTGCGAACACCATCCTGCGCATCCTGCACATCAATACGCACAAGGCGCATGACCAGCGGCTTTCCACCGAGGAGTTGCGCACCATCGTGCTCGAGTCGGGCAGCTTCATGCCGACCAAGCACCGCAGCATCCTGCTCAACCTGTTCGACCTGGAGAACATCACCGTCGACGACGTGATGATTCCGCGCCGGCGCATCGAGGCGCTCGACTACGACGCCCCGCTCGAAGACATCCTGCATCAGCTCGAGACCTGCTATCACAACAAGCTGATCGTCTATCAAGGCGACATCGACCGGGTGCTCGGCGTGCTGCATGTGCGCAAGACGTTGGCCGCGCTGCATAACCAGGAATTCGAGCGCGAGACGCTGCGCGAACTGCTTGCCGAGCCGTACTTCGTGCCCACGGGCACGCCTGGATTCCAGCAACTTCAGTACTTCCAGGAAAGCCGCCATCGCATCGCGCTCGTCGTGAACGAGTACGGTGAGATGGAAGGACTCGTGACACCCGAAGACATCATCGAGGAGCTGATCGGCGAATTCACCACCTCGATGCCGCGCAGCGGCACCGGACGCGGCGGCTGGAACGACGAAGGCGAATGTATCGTGCCGGGCAGCATGCCTTTGCGCGAACTCAATCGCTGGCTTCATATCAAGCTGCCCACGGATGGGCCCAAGACGCTCAACGGCCTGATCCTCGAAGTGCTCGAAGAGATTCCCGAAGGCGATGTGTGCCTGCAGATCGGCGACGTGAAGCTCGAAGTGCTACGCAGCGACGACCAGGCCGTACGCACGGTCAAGCTCTTCAAACCCGGCGCCAAGCCGCGCCAGGGCACGCTGCAAAAGGCGAAGAAGCTGCTGCCGGGACGTTAGCCGTTCGGCCGGGTGGCGGCGCAGTGCGCCTCGCGCCATGATGAAGGCGTCATCTGTTCGAGGCGGCTTCGCGCCGGCATGCCGATGCTTTCTACTCCTTATCGTGCGCGCCCTTTTGCCGCCGCGGCTGCCGAAGGCGGTACGGGCAGCGGAGCAATGGCGCGCACATCTGCGCCTGTCTCCGCACCGCAACTCGACGACGCACCCGCCGTTCGCCTGCTCTCCGAAACGCTGCGCGAAGCCGCGCGGCGCAGCGCCTCCGATCTGCACATCGAGCCGATGGAACACGGCTGGCGCGTGCGTCTGCGCATCGACGGCGTACTGCACGAAATGGTGCGGCCGCCCGCGCATCTGCGCGATGCGTTCGTCACGCGCATCAAGGTGCTCGCCCGCATGGACATCGCCGAACGGCGCATTCCGCAGGACGGCAGGCTGCGGCTCGCACTCTCGGGGGCGTCGCAAGCCGCCGAGGACTATCGCGTGAATTCGCTGCCCACACTTCATGGCGAAAAGCTCGTATTGCGCAGGCTCGAAGCGCTCCCCGCCGAACTGTCGCTTGCCGAACTCGGGCTCGACGAAGCGCAACAGCGCACCGTAGCCGAAGCGATCGGCGCGCCGCATGGTCTCGTCCTCGTCACGGGCCCCACCGGCAGCGGCAAGACGCTCTCGCTCTACTGCTTCCTGCAAAGGCTCAATGGCACGACGCGCAATCTCTGCTCGGTGGAAGATCCCGCCGAAATCCAGCTCGCAGGCATCAATCAGGTCAACGTGCGCGAGAAGGCCGGGCTCACCTTTGCGGTAGCACTGCGTGCGCTGCTGCGCCAGGACCCGGACGTCATCATGATCGGCGAAATCCGCGACGAAGAAACCGCCAGCGTGGCCGTCAAGGCCGCGCAGACCGGCCATCTCGTCCTCTCGACCGTGCACACGAACGACGCCAGCGCGGCCTGCGCACGGCTCGTCGACATCGGCGTCGAACCGTACAACCTGGCGGCCTCGCTGCGGCTCGTCACGGCGCAACGTCTCGTGCGGCGGCTATGCCCGCAATGCCGCGTGCGCGGCGAAGCTTCGCCGGCGGCACTCGTCGCGGCGGGACTCAACACCTACGACGGTGACATGACGCAGCCTTATATTGCGCGCGGCTGCGAGGCTTGCCACGGCATCGGCTATCGCGGCCGCGTGGGAATTCACGAGGTCTTGCCGATCTCGGAGACCATCCGCGACCTGATCGTCACTGGGAGCGGCGCGCACGAAATCGCTCGCGCAGCACGCAGAAGCGGTGTGGCAACCCTGCGCGACGCGGCGCTCGCACGCGTGCGCGACGGCACCACGAGCCTCGCCGAAGCGCTTGCCGCAACGGAAGCGCCATGAGCGCCGCGCGCGCCCATCGCGGCCCATCCGAGTGGCGCTTCGTGTGGCGCGGTCTCGACGCATCGGGCACGACCAGGCGTGGCACGCTGATCGCGCTCGACGCCGCGGCTGTGCGCGCCGCGCTCAAGCGCGAGCGCATCACCGTGCTCGCCATCGAGCGCAGGTCGAGCGCAGGCGCGCCCAAGGCACGTCACGCGGACGTCACACGCTTTACGCGCCAGCTCGCGAGCCTCCTGCGCGCCGGCCTGCCGCTTGCGAACGCGCTCGAACTGCTCGCGCTCTCGCCGGGACCGAACGGCATGCCGCGCATTGCCGCCGCGCTCGCGCGCGACATCGCCGGCGGCCTGCGCTTCGCCGACTCGCTCGCGCAACATCCGGCGCGTTTCAACGCGCTGTATTGCCAGCTCGTCGCCGTTGGCGAAGCCTCGGGTGCGCTCGCCGCCGTACTCGCGCGCCTCGCCGACGACCGCGAGCGTGCCGCCGCGCAGCGCGCCAAAGTGCGCGCCGCGCTCACCTACCCCGTCGCAGTGCTGCTGCTCGCGTTTGTCATTACGGCGGCGTTGCTGGTCTGGGTCGTGCCCACGTTCAAGCAGATCTTCGACGGCTTCGGCGCTGCCCTGCCCGCGCCCACGCGGTTCGTGCTGACGCTCTCGGCGGGCGCCGCGCGCTGGAGCGTGCCGGCTGCCGTAGCCGCAGCCACCGGCACGCTCGCCCTGCGAGCGGGCTTGCGCCGCTCGGAAGCCACGCGCATCGCGTTCGGATGCACGCTGCTGAGGCTCCCGCTTTGCGGTGCGCTGCTCACCACACTGTGTGCCGCCCGCTGGAGCCGAGCGCTCGGTACGCTGCTCGCCGCCGGCACGCCGCTCGCCGACGCCTTCGATTCGCTCGCGCACGCAAGCGGCAACGCCTTCTTCGATCGCGCGAGCGCAGGTATCAGCGAGCGCCTGCGGCACGGCGAGCGGCTCGCCGCAGCCATGCGTGCGGCGGGATGCTTTCCGGCCGATGTGGTTCAGCCCGTTGCGGTCGCGGAAGAATCGGGCGCGCTCGATGCGATGTTGCTCGATGTGGCCTCGCTCGCCGACCGTCAGGTCGACGAAAAGATCGCGCTCGTGTCGAGCCTGTGCGAGCCGCTCGTGATCGTCGTGCTCGGTGCGCTGGTCGGCGGCCTCGTCATGGCGATGTATCTTCCCATCATTCAACTGGGCAACGTGGTGTAGCATCGCAGCCAGATTCCGGTTCCCTCTCATGCCCGTCCAACTCCTGTCCACGCCCGATACCGCAACGCCGCTCGCAGCCGCTCTCGCCGCTCTGCCGTTCGGCGTGCTCATGGTCTTCGCCATTGCGTTCGGGCTCGTCATCGGCAGCTTCCTCAACGTCGTCGTGCACCGGCTGCCGATCATGCTGGAGCGCGCGTGGCGCGCCGATGTGGCCGAAGCGACGGGCACGCCCGGTCCGCTCTTCGAAGAAGACGGGCTGCCTGCGCGCTACAACCTCTGGCTCCCACGCAGCGCGTGCCCGCACTGCGGCCACGTCCTGCGCGCGCGGGAAAACATCCCGGTGCTCAGTTGGGTCGCGCTGCGCGGGCGCTGCTCGCACTGTCATGCGCGCGTGAGCGTGCGCTACCCGCTCATCGAGATCGCGGGCGCGGCCTGCGCGGCCGGCGCATTGCTCGCCTTCGGACCCACCGGCAAGGCGCTCGCCGCCTTCGTGTTGTGCGCCACGCTCATCGCTGCAAGCGCCATCGACCTCGAACACCAGATGCTGCACGACGAGATCACGCAGCCGCTGCTGTGGGTCGGGTTGCTGGTCAATTTTGCCGGCACCTTCGTCACGCTGCGCGAAGCGGTGATCGGTGCGGTCGCGGGCTATCTGGCGCTCTGGTGCGTCTACTGGATCTTCAAGCTGTTGCGTGGCGTAGAAGGCATGGGCCACGGCGACTTCAAGCTGCTCGCCGCGCTCGGCGCATGGCTCGGCTGGAGCGCGCTGCCGCAGATCGTCGTGATCGCCGCAGTGGCCGGCGCGCTCGTCGGCATCATCGCTACGTTGACGGGACGCATGCGTTTCGAAGAGCCGCTGCCGTTCGGCCCGTATCTGGCCGCTGGCGCACTCGTCACATTGTTTGCGGGCACACCGCTGTATGGCGTATTTGCGTGGGGGAACTGATCAAATGTTCGCGGTCGGATTGACGGGCGGCATCGGCAGCGGCAAGTCCACGGTCGCGGATGGCTTTGCCGCGCGCGGCGTGACGATCGTCGACACCGATCTCATCGCGCATCGCATTACCGCACCGCACGGCGTCGCGATGGCGCAGATCGCCGCGGAATTCGGCCCTGAATTCGTCGCGCCGGACGGTTCGATGGACCGCGCGCGCATGCGCACGCTCGTGTTCGGCGACGAGTCCGCGCGCAAGCGGCTCGAGGCCATCACGCACCCGTTGATCCGCTCCGAGACCGAACGCGAAACGCGAGAGGCCAGCGGGCCGTACGTGATCGTGGTCGTGCCCTTGCTCGTAGAGTCGGGCACCTGGAAAACGCGTGTCGATCGCGTGCTCACCGTCGATTGCAGCGTGGAAACGCAGATCGCGCGTGTCATGCGCCGCAATGGCTTCACACGTGAGCAAGTGCTCGCCATCATCGCGCGGCAGGCCACGCGCGAAGCACGCCTCGCGGCCGCCGACAACGTGGTGGTGAACGACAACGGTGCGACGCTCGAAACGCTCGATCAGGACGTCGACGCATTGCACCAGACGTATCTCAGGCTCGCTGCCGAAAAGGCCAGTAAAGCGTAAAAGGCGCCATCCGCGCGCGATTAGCGGGTCACATCGGCATAGCGCCGGCCCGGCGCGATTGCGACCGTAGTCCCACGGCATTAGAATGTCCTGCAATCCGTCACCTACCACGCCCGAGGCGAGCGCGCTTGATTCTTTACGAGTATCCCTTCAACGAGCGAATCCGGACGCTGCTGCGCCTCGAAGACCTGTTCGAGCGCTTCACGTTTTTCCTGACCCAGGAGGATCCGAGGGAACATCACGTCGCGCTTACGACGCTCTTCGAAATCGCCGAAGTCGCAGGCCGCGCCGACCTGAAGTCGGATCTCATGAAGGAACTCGAGCGGCAGCGCCAAACGCTCGCGCCGTTCCGCGGCAATCCCGGCATCGAGCAGAATGCGCTCGAAACCGTGCTGGGCGAAATCGAGCAGACGCTCGCCGGCCTCACGCAGATGCAAGGCAAGACGGGCCAGCACCTGATGGACAACGAGTGGCTCACGAGCATCCGCAGCCGCGCGATCATTCCCGGCGGCACCTGCAAGTTCGATCTGCCGTCGTATTACGCGTGGCAGCAACTGCACGCCGATCAGCGCCGCCAGGACATCGCGAAATGGGTCACGCCGCTGCTGCCGCTGCGCGACGCCGCCGCCATCGTGCTACGCCTCGCGCGCGAGTCGGGCCAGGCGTCGAAGGTGATGGCGATGCAGGGCAGCTATCAGCAGATGCTGTCGGGCCGTGCGTATCAGCTCATGCAGGTCCGCGTGGCACCGGAATTGCGCATGATTCCCGAGGCGAGCGCCAACAAGTACATGCTGTGGGTGCGCTTCACCGTGCAGGATGGCGATCTGCGTCCGCGGGCCGTCGATCAGGACGTGCCGTTCCAGCTCACGCTGTGCAGCCTGTAAAACCGGACGCGCCGCCACGCCAGACTCAACGCAACCAAAGTTCTATCGCATGACCACTGTCGTCAAATGTCCGACCTGCGGCAAGGAAGTCCGCTGGGTGCCGGAAAACCGCTTCCGACCGTTCTGCTCCGAGCGCTGCAAGCAGATGGACCTCGGCGCATGGGCGGCCGAAAAATACCGCATTGGCGGCGCCGACGACGAAACGCCGCCTGAAGACGCGCCGCCCACCGATACGCGCCAGTAAGCGAGCGCCGCGACGCGCTTGCGCCGGACGAAAAAAGGCCGCTGTGCATCACACACAGCGGCCTTTTGCATCGTCGTGGCCGCTGGGTGTTACTCCGCGGCGAGCCACTCCAGCACGGGAATCGTCGCGGGCAAGAGCGGCTCGACGCTCGCCGGCAGCGACTGCCAGACGAACGCCTGACCTTCGCGGCCATGCGGCTCGCCGGTCCACTCGGTCACCTTGCAGAAGTAGAGCCGTACGTAGGCGTGCGGGTAGTCGTGTTCAAGCGTGTGCCACAGGTGGCACACCATCACGTCGATGCCCAGCTCCTCGTGCAGCTCGCGCGCGAGCGCCGCTTCGACCGTTTCGCCCGGTTCCAGCTTGCCGCCCGGAAACTCCCAGTAGCCTGCATACGGCTTGCCTGCGGGGCGCTGCGCGAGCAGGTAGCGGCCATCGGGCTGCACCAGCACGCCCACCGCGACTTCCGTCACGGGGCGTGTCTTTCCGGAAGCATCGTTTGCGGTGTTGGCCTCGGCGCTCATGCCTCTTGCGCCTTCTTGCCCGACCAGTCGCGTGCGAATTGCCACGCCACGCGGCCCGAACGCGAGCCGCGCTCCAGCGCCCAGACGAGTGCGTCGCCGCGCGCCGATTCGACTTCGGCGTCGTCGCAACCGAAATGGCGCAGCCAGTGGCCGACGATCGTCAGATAGTCGTCCTGCTTGAACGGATAGAAGCTCACCCAAAGGCCGAAACGCTCGGACAGCGAGATCTTCTCTTCCACCACTTCGCCCGGATGAATCTCGCCGTCGGGCATGTGCTTGTACGTCTCGTTGTCGCTCATGTACTCGGGCAGCAGATGGCGCCGGTTCGAGGTCGCGTAGATCAGCACGTTGTCCGACTGCGCAGCCACCGAGCCATCCAGCGCCACCTTCAGCGCCTTGTAGCCCGATTCGCCTTCCTCGAACGAGAGGTCGTCGCAGAACACGATGAAGCGCTCGGGGCGCGTCGAGATGAGATCGACGATATCGCCGAGGTCATGCAGATCGTCCTTGTCGACTTCGATCAGGCGTAGGCCCTGTTGCGCGTACGCGTTCAGGCAGGCCTTGATCAGCGATGACTTGCCGGTGCCGCGTGCGCCGGTGAGCAGCACGTTGTTCGCGGGCTTCTTCTGCACGAACTGGCGCGTGTTGCGGTCGATGAGATCTTTCTGCCGGTCGATGTTCTGCAGGTCGTCGAGCGAGATCAGCGAGATCGCGGGCACCGGCTGCAGGAAGCCGCGCCCCTGGCGCTTGCGCCAGCGAAACGCGACGGCCGCGTTCCAGTCGACATCGGGTGCCGACGGCGGCAGCACGGCCTCGAGGCGGCCGAGCAGCGCTTCGGCGCGGGTCAGAAACTGTTCGAGCTTGTCCATGTGGTGAAGGCGCTTGAAATCAGGAGCGGTAATCCGCGTTGATGCTCACGTAGTCGTGCGAGAGGTCACAGGTCCAGATCGTGGCCTGCGCGTCGCCGCGGCCGAGCAGCACGCGAATCAGGATCTCGCTCTTCTTCATGACGCGCTGGCCGTCTTCTTCGCGGTAGGCCGGGTTGCGACCGCCCGCTTTCGCCACGAGCACGTCGTCGAGATACAGGTCGATCTTGTCGACGTCGAGGTCCGTCACGCCGGCATAGCCGATCGCCGCGAGGATACGGCCGAGGTTGGGGTCCGATGCGTAGAACGCCGTCTTCACGAGCGGCGAATGGCCGATCGCATAGGCGATCTGGCGGCACTCGGCCACGTCCTTGCCGCCTTCCACCTGCACGGTCATGAACTTGGTCGCGCCTTCGCCGTCGCGCACGATCAGCTGCGAGAGTTCCTGGGCGACGGCCGTCACGGCGTCGCGCAGCGCGGCGTAGGCGGGCGTATCCGTCGAGGTGATCGCGGGCAGGCTCGACTTGCCCGAGGCGATCATGATGAACGAGTCATTGGTCGAGGTATCGCCGTCGATCGTGACGCAGTTGAACGAGCGGTCCGCCACGTACTTCACGAGTTCGTCGAGCACGGGCTGCGCGACGTTCGCATCGAAAGCGAGGAAGCCGAGCATGGTCGCCATGTTCGGCTTGATCATGCCCGCGCCCTTGCTGATGCCCGTGAACGTGACGGTGTGGCCGTCGACCGTCACCTGGCGCGACACGGCCTTCGGCAGCGTGTCGGTCGTCATGATGGCCTGCGCGGCGTCGTACCAGTTCGCGGCCTTGCGGTTCGCCAGCGCGGCAGGCAGGCCCGCCTTCAGGCGGTCGATGGGCAGCGGCTCGAGGATCACGCCGGTCGAGAACGGCAGCACCTGCGAGGATTCGAGGCCGGCCAGGCGCGCGAGTTCATCGCAGGTCTCGCGGGCGTGCTTCATGCCCGGCTCGCCGGTGCCCGCGTTCGCATTGCCGGTGTTCACCACCAGCGCGCGAATGCCCTTGCCGCCGGCGCGCACCTTCGCGAGATGTTCGCGGCACACCGTCACCGGCGCGGCACAGAAACGGTTCAGCGTGAACACGCCGGCCACGCTCGCGCCTTCGTCGACGGAAATCACCAGGACGTCCTTGCGATTGGGCTTGCGGATGTTGGCTTCCGCCCAGCCGAGCGTCACGCCGGCGACCGGATGAAGTTGTGCGGGATCAATCGAGGGGAAATTGACAGCCATGGTGGCGACCTGTCGAAAAGGCAATGCCGGCCAGGGCGCTGGAGCCTGGCCGGCATCGGGATTCAAAACGCAAGGCCCGCCAGGGAAAGCGGGCCACCGGAATCTACGTTCAAGCCTGCGTCACGCGATCTTGCCGTGACACTGCTTGTACTTCTTGCCGCTGCCGCACGGGCACGGATCGTTGCGGCCCACCTTCGGCATCTCGCTGCCCACCGGCGGCGTATGGCTCATGGCCGCGCCCACCATCGCGGCGGCGGCGTCGGCAGCCACCGGTGCGGCAGCCGCGGGAGCCGGCGCCGTGTCGGCTTCGGCGAATTCGGCATGGCGGAACTCGACGTTCTCGACATGATGGCCCTGCTCTTCGATCTGCTCGGCCGCCTGTTCGAGCTGCTCCGGCGACTGGATCTGCACGTTCATCACGATGCGCGTGACTTCGAGCTTGACGGCTTCGAGCATCGCGGCGAACAGTTCGAACGCCTCGCGCTTGTACTCCTGCTTCGGGTTCTTCTGCGCATAGCCGCGCAGATGGATGCCCTGGCGCAGGTGGTCGAGCGCCGCGAGGTGTTCGCGCCAGCTGCGGTCGAGCGTTTGCAGCATGACCGAGCGCTCGAACGCGCTGAACGATTCGCGGCCCACGAGCGCGACCTTCTGCTCGTACGCTTCGTCGCCGGCGGCCAGTACGGCTTCGAGAATTTCATCGGCGTCGATCGACGACGACTCGTTGATCATCTCCTGGATCGCGAGGTCGAGCTGCCATTCGTTGCGCAGCACTTCTTCGAGCTCGGGCACGTCCCACTGCTCTTCGATGCTGCCGTGCGGCACGAACTGGCGCACGATGTCGGTGATCACGCCATGGCGCATCGCGCCGATCGTTTCGGTGATGTCATGCGCTTCGAGCAGTTCGTTGCGCTGCTGGTAGATCACCTTGCGCTGATCGTTCGAGACGTCGTCGTATTCGAGCAGCTGCTTGCGGATGTCGAAGTTGCGCGCTTCGACCTTGCGCTGCGCCGATTCGATCGAACGCGTGACGATGCCCGCCTCGATCGCCTCGCCTTCCGGCATCTTCAGGCGGTCCATGATCGCGCGCACGCGGTCGCCCGCGAAAATGCGCAGCAGCGGGTCTTCGAGCGAGAGATAGAAACGCGACGAACCCGGGTCGCCCTGACGGCCCGCACGGCCGCGCAGCTGGTTGTCGATCCGGCGCGACTCGTGACGCTCGGTGCCGATGATGTGCAGACCGCCCGCGGCCTTCACCTGATCGTGCAGCGTTTGCCACTCGTCGTGCAGTTGCTGGATGCGGCGCGCCTTTTCGTCGGCGGGAATCGCTTCGTCGGCTTCGATAAACGCTGCCTGCTTCTCCGCATTGCCGCCCAGCACGATGTCGGTACCGCGGCCCGCCATGTTGGTGGCGATGGTGACGCGCTGCGGACGGCCCGCTTCAGCGACGATCGCGGCTTCACGCGCGTGCTGCTTCGCGTTGAGCACTTCGTGCGGCAGACCGGCCTTCGTGAGCAGGTTCGAAAGCAGCTCCGAGTTTTCGATCGACGTCGTGCCGACCAGCACCGGCTGACCACGCTCGTAGCATTCGCGGATATCGCGGATCACGGCGTCGTAGCGTTCGTTCGCCGTCTTGTAGATCTGATCCTGCTTGTCGATCCGCTTGGGTGTGCGGTTCGTCGGGACCACCACCGTTTCGAGGCCGTAGATCTCGTTGAATTCGTACGCTTCGGTGTCGGCCGTACCCGTCATGCCCGAGAGCTTCGCGTACATGCGGAAGTAGTTCTGGAACGTGATCGAAGCGAGCGTCTGGTTCTCGCTCTGGATCTTCACGTGTTCCTTCGCTTCCACGGCCTGGTGCAGGCCGTCCGACCAGCGGCGGCCGGCCATCAGACGGCCGGTGAATTCGTCGACGATGATGACTTCGCCGTTCTGCACCACGTAGTGCTGGTCCTTGTGAAACAGCGTGTGGGCGCGCAGCGCGGCGTACACGTGGTGCATCAGCGTGATGTTCTGCGGCGCATAGAGGCTTTCGCCCTGGCCGATCAGGCCCCACTCGGAGAGCATGCGCTCGGCCTTCTCGTGGCCCGACTCGGTGAGGAACACCTGGCGCGCCTTTTCGTCGAGCGTGTAGTCGCCCGGCTTTTCCACGCCCGTGCCGTCGGCCTTCTCTTCGCCGATCTGCTGCTCGAGCAGCGGCGGCAGCGCGTTCATGCGCACGTAGAGTTCGGTGTGGTCTTCGGCCTGGCCCGAGATGATGAGCGGCGTACGCGCTTCGTCGATCAGGATCGAGTCCACCTCGTCGACCACGGCGAAGTTCAGCGCACGCTGCACGCGCGCCTCGGTCTCGTAGACCATGTTGTCGCGCAGGTAGTCGAAGCCGAACTCGTTGTTCGTGCCGTAGGTGATGTCCGCGGCGTACGCTTCCTGCTTCGTCGCGTGGTCCATCTGCGACAGGTTGATGCCGACGGACAGACCGAGGAAGTTGTAGAGGCGCGCCATCCATTCGGCGTCGCGCTGCGCGAGGTAGTCGTTCACCGTCACGACGTGGACACCGCGGCCCGACAGCGCATTCAGGTAGACGGGCAGCGTGGCGACGAGCGTCTTGCCTTCGCCGGTGCGCATTTCAGCGATCTTGCCGTAATGCAGCACCATGCCGCCGATCAGCTGCACGTCGAAGTGGCGCATTTTCAGCACGCGCTTGCTCGCCTCGCGGCAAACGGCGAACGCCTCGGGCAGCAGTTCGTCGAGCGAGGTGCCATTGGCCACGCGCTCGCGGAACTCGACCGTCTTCGCGCGCAGTTGCTCGTCGGTGTACTGCTCGATCTTCGGTTCGAGCGCGTTGATCGCCGCGACCGTCTTCTGATATTGCTTGATCAGGCGCTGATTGCGGCTGCCAAAGATTTTCTGTAAGAAACCGGTGGTCATCGGATCGGTGTCTGCGTCGCGGCTTCGGCCGTGATTCCTGAGGGCGGGTTCAGCGGGTTGTGCATGTGTGCACTACGCATCCGGACCGGAGGGACCTCGGCGGCTTTAGCCCAAAAATGGTGGATTCGAATCGGGCATTTTAGCACGCGCCCTCTCACCCGCCTGTGTCAGCGCGAAGACGGCTCTGGCGCGCGGTGCCCGCACGGACGGCCTTCCCGCCGTGCGGCGAAGGGCCGCGATGCGGCCCTGGCCGAATGGCCTGAAGGCGCTTGGATGAGCGGTGCGCAGGCTACAATGACGGCATCAGAGTCCCGTCCGCGCGCTCGCCCCTCCTTACGCCACATGAGCCGTTTCTCGCCGTTTTCAAGGTCCAGGGGACCACGCGCCCCCCAGCCGCTCGCTGAAGTGCTGAGCCGCACGGACGCGTTCGCGCCGCTGCGCGCCGGCGTCGAGCAGATCGCGGCGATCCAGCGCGACCTGAACGCGCTGCTGCCCGACTATCTCGCGGCGAGCGTCGAGCCCGGCTTCATCAAGGACGGCACGCTGGCCCTTTTCACCGCGCACAATGCGCTAGCCGCGCGGTTGCGGCATCTGGAGCCCCGGCTCGTGGCGGACCTGCAGGCGCGCGGCTGGGCGTTGAACAGTGTGCGCATCCGCGTGCGTCCGCAAGCCGTGAAAGATCCCACGCCGCCCAAGCAGGCGCGCATGACGCCGGCCGGCGCGGCAGCGCTCCAGGCGCTGAGCGAGACGCTCGAGGCCTCGCCGCTGCAGGCCGCCCTCGCGAAGATGGCGGCGCGCCACACCAAAAAGCGCTGATCTGCGGCGCCGAAATTTCTCGAAGCCGCGCAAAAAAGAAAAAGGGCAGCATATAGCTGCCCTTTTTACTGCCAGATCGCACCCGAAACTCAGGCGAATGCGGTCTGTGCCTCGTAGCCGAAGCCGCGCGGCGCCTTCTGCGGATCGTCGAACGTAACGATCTCGTAGGCGTCCTCATTCGCGAGCAGCTCGCGCAGCAGCGCGTTGTTCAGGCCGTGGCCCGACTTGTACGCGTCGTACGCCGCCAGCAGCGGATGGCCGACCACGTACAGGTCGCCGATCGCGTCGAGCATCTTGTGCTTCACGAACTCGTCGTCGTAGCGCAGGCCGTCGTTGTTCAGAATGCGGTACTCGTCCAGCACGATGGCGTTGTCCATGCTGCCGCCGCGCGCGAGGCCCAGCTCGCGCATCATCTCGACTTCGTGCGCGAAGCCGAACGTGCGGGCGCGCGCGATTTCGCGCACGTACGAGGTATTCGCGAAGTCCACTTCGAGCGCCTGACCCGTCTTGTCGACGGCCGGGTGGCGGAAGTCGATCGTGAACTTGAGCTTGAAGCCGAAGTAAGGGTCGAGGCGTGCGAACTTGTCGCCGTCGCGGATCTCCACGGGCTTCTTGACCTTGATGAACTTCTTCGGAGCGTTCTGCTCCTCGATACCCGCCGACTGGATCAGGAACACGAACGAAGCCGCGCTGCCGTCCATGATCGGAATTTCCTCGGCGGTCACATCCACGTAGAGGTTGTCGATGCCAAGGCCTGCGCAGGCGGACATGAGGTGCTCGATCGTCGAGACACGTGCGCCGTCTTTCTGCAGCACCGAAGCGAGGCGGGTATCGCCAATCGCCATCGCCGATGCGGGGATGTCCACCGGCGTCGGCAAATCCACGCGCGAAAACACGATGCCCGTGTTCGGCGCCGCCGGACGGAGCGTCAGGTCGACCTTGCGCCCCGAATGCAGGCCGATGCCGACTGTCTTCACGATTGATTTGATGGTTCGCTGCTTCAACATGGTCTTCTTGCTCATTGAAAATCCCAATCGGGACTTTTTAATTCATAGCACGAATTATACTCCAGTTGCGCCGAGTCCGTCGTTTTCACCGGCGTGACAAACTGTTTCCCCGTGTTACCCAATGGGGATGGAGCGCGGGCCGACGCCCGGAACGGAGGCGTTCCCGGGGTAATCGGCCCGCTGGGCTCACGTAATCGCCTGTCACATTTGCGCCGCAGGTACACGTTGCTTCAGGGCAACGCCGCGCCCGCGAACGCGCTCATGCGCGGGTCAACGTGGCAAGTATGCTCGCAGCATCGCTCACTTCGAACTTGCCGGGTGCTTCGACGTGCAGCGTCTTGACCACGCCGTCGTCGACCACCATCGCATAGCGCTGGGAGCGGATTCCCATGCCACGCGCCGACAAATCCTGCTCCAGTCCGAGTGCACGAGTCAACGCTGCGCTGCCGTCGGCCATCATGCGTACCTTGCCCGAGGTACGCTGATCGCGTCCCCACGCGCCCATGACGAACGCGTCGTTGACGGACACGCACCAGACCTCGTCGACACCGGCCGCGCGCAGCGCGTCATAGTGCTCGACGTAACCCGGCACGTGCTTCGCGGAGCACGTGGGCGTGAACGCGCCCGGCAATCCGAAGATCACCACGCGCTTGCCCGCCGCTTCCTTTTGCACGTCGAAGCTGTTCGGCCCCAGCGTGCAACCCTCGCGCGCGTCTTCGACGAACTCGAAGAGGGTCGCTTCGGGCAGCGTTTCACCCTGTTTGATCATGACTCGTCCTTCGCAACGATGCGCAAGCGTGTCGCGCTGGCGTCGTGCAATGTTGGGCAACGATGTACTCCAAGGTTACACAGGAACGCCTGGCGACACCGCGCCTGTCCCCCACGCTCAACGCGTGGCGGGCAACCGTCCCTGCCGCGCATCCTCGCGGATGCGGCCTTGCTGGCCTTGCTCGCCTTCATTGCTACGCAGCGCGCTGTCTGTCTGCGGGCGAGGGCAACGCGTGCCCTGCCGCAGTCAGATCGGCTCGCGTGTCAGTCCGCCTGCTTGCGCAGGAACGCCGGGATATCGTACGTGTCGACGCCCTTTTCCTGCAGCGCCTGCACGTGCGAAGCCGCGGTGTCGCGCGACGTGCGCCACACTGCCGGCGTGTCGAGCGCGCCGTAGTCGGCCGTGTTGCCGTGGCCGCTGTGCTGCGGTGCGTACGAACCCGCCGGAGCCGGGATCGGCTGGTTGTCCGTGCCCGTGCGCAGCAGTTGCATCGGCGCGGCTTGCTGCTTCTTCGCAGCGCGGCCGAGGCCCGTTGCCACCACCGTCACGCGCAGCGCGTCGCCCATCGCGTCGTCGTACACCGCACCGAAGATCACCGTCGCGTCTTCTGCGGCATAGCTCTTGATGGTGTTCATCACTTCGCGCGTTTCCGACAGACGCAGCGAACGGCTCGACGTGATGTTGACCAGCACGCCGCGCGCACCCGACAGATCGACGCCTTCGAGCAGCGGGCTCGCCACGGCCTGTTCCGCCGCGAGGCGTGCGCGATCGACACCGGCAACCGTCGCCGTGCCCATCATCGCCTTGCCCTGCTCGCCCATCACCGTCTTCACGTCTTCGAAGTCGACGTTCACGAGGCCGTCGACGTTGATGATTTCGGCGATGCCGGCAACTGCGTTGTTCAGAACGTCGTCCGCGCACTGGAAGCACTTGTCCATCTCGGCGTCATCGCCCATCACGTCGAACAGCTTGTCGTTCAGGACGACGATCAGCGAGTCGACGTGATCCTCCAGTTGCTGCGAGCCGGCTTCCGCCACGCGCATACGCTTGCCGCCTTCGAACTCGAACGGCTTGCTCACCACGCCAACTGTGAGAATGCCCATCTCCTTGGCGATCTGCGCGACGACCGGGGCTGCGCCCGTGCCGGTGCCGCCGCCCATGCCGGCGGTGATGAACACCATGTGTGCGCCGCGCAGTGCGTCGGCGATGCGCTCACGGGCTTCTTCTGCTGCCGCGCGGCCCATCTCCGGCTTCGCCCCGGCGCCAAGGCCCGTGTTGCCGAGCTGAATCACGGCCGATGCACGCGAGCGCGAGAGCGCCTGTGCGTCCGTGTTCATCACGATGAAGTCGACGCCTTGCACGCCGCGGTTGATCATGTGCTGCACGGCATTGCCGCCCGCACCACCAACGCCTACCACCTTGATGATGGTGCCGTTGGTTTCGGTTTCCAGCATCTGGAATTCCATGTTGCCTCCGTCAAGAAAAAGATTCCGCTCCTCGGCCGTTATCCAGTGGAAGATCGGGCAACCTTCCACTGCGCGCTAGCCGCCGTCACCAGCGCGATTTTCGAAGCTTGTACTTCGCCTTCTGTCCTGCGACTTCTGTGGTTAGAAGTTGCCGAGGAACCAGTCCTTCATGCGTGAAAAGACCTGGCCCATCGACCCCGACTGCACTGCAACCTTGCGCCCGCGCATGCGCTGCGAGCGGCCTTCGACGAGCAGGCCCATCGCCGTCGAGTAGCGCGGATTGCGCACCACGTCGGCCAGACCGCCCGCGTATTCCGGCACGCCGATGCGCACCGGCTTCAGGAAAATGTCCTCGCCCAGCTCCACCATGCCCGGCATCATCGCGGCGCCGCCCGTGAGCACGACACCCGAGCTCAGCAGTTCTTCGTAGCCCGACTCGCGCACCACCTGCTGCACGAGCGAGAAAAGCTCTTCCACGCGCGGCTCGATCACGGCGGCGAGCGCCTGGCGCGACAGCGTGCGCGGACCGCGCTCGCCCAGCCCCGGCACTTCGATCATCTCGTCCGGATCGGCGAGCGCCTGCTTCGCGATGCCGTAGCTCACCTTGATGTCTTCCGCGTCGGGCGTGGGCGTGCGCAGCGCCATGGCGATGTCGCTCGTCACCTGGTCGCCCGCGATCGGAATCACCGCGGTGTGGCGAATCGCGCCTTCGCTGAAGATCGCGATGTCGGTCGTGCCGCCGCCGACGTCGACGAGCACCACGCCCAGTTCCTTCTCGTCCTCGGTCAGCACCGCCAGCGACGAAGCGAGCGGCTGCAGGATGAGGTCGTTCACTTCGAGGCCGCAACGGCGCACGCACTTCACGATGTTCTGCGCCGCGCTCACCGCGCCCGTCACGATATGCACCTTCACTTCCAGGCGGATGCCGCTCATGCCGATCGGCTCGCGCACATCTTCCTGGCCGTCGATGATGAATTCCTGCGTGAGGATATGCAGCACCTGCTGGTCGGTCGGGATGTTGATCGCCTTCGCCGTTTCGATCACGCGCGCGACGTCTGCCTGCGTGACTTCCTTCTCCTTGATGGCGACCATGCCGCTCGAGTTGAAGCTGCGAATATGGCTACCCGCAATGCCGGTGAATACGTTAGTGATCTTGCAGTCGGCCATGAGTTCCGCTTCTTCGAGCGCTCTCTGGATAGACTGCACTGTGGCCTCGATGTTCACCACCACGCCTTTCTTGAGACCTTTCGATTCGCTCTGGCCGAGACCGATCACTTCGTAGTGGCCTTCGCCCTTCAATTCGGCGACGACGGCCACCACCTTCGACGTCCCGATGTCGAGGCTGACCAGCAGATCCTTATAGTCTTTACTCATATCGTGCTCGTTGCGTGTGATGTCCTGTTACTTCTTGCCCGGAGCGGGCGTGTCACTGATGAAGCGCATGCCGGCCGCCCTTATCGCAAACCCGTTTGGATAACGCAAGTCCGCGTATTCGATCTCTTTGCCCCAACGTTGCGTTACCGCCGACCATGCCGCGATGAGGCGGTGAGAACGCTCGCTCAGTGTGTCGGCGTTGCGCTCGCGGCCCAGCTCCACCTGCATGCCGTTCGAGAGCTTCACCGTCCATGCGTAACGCGGCGAGAGCGTCACTTCGTCGGGCGTGAGCCCGAGCGGCGCGAACCACTTCTCCAGGTCGCGGTAGCGCGCAACCACCTCGGGCGCCGTGCCGTCGGGGCCGTCGAACGCGGGCAACTCTTCGTCGAGTTCGCCCTGGTTCGCCGTGAACAGTTCGCCATCCGTGCTCACGAGCTGATCGCTGCCCCACGTGCCCAGCGGTTTGTACTCTTCGAGCGTGACAGCCAGTGCGTTGGGCCACACGCGGCGCACGCTCGCGTGACGCACCCACGGCATCTGCTCGAACGCGGCGCGCGCCGTATCGAGATCGACAGTGAAGAAGTTGCCCTTCAGCCGGCCGACCACGCTCGCACGCACGGTGGGCGAGTTGATGTGCTCGGTGTCGCCCTCGATGCGGATCTCTCGCAGCGCGAAGTTCGGACGCTGCACGAGCCAGTAGCAGCCGGCCGCCAGCAGCGCGAGCGCGAGCAGCGCGTGCAACGCGTTGGCGGCAAGGTTGAGCTGGCGTACGTTATTCCACATTTCGAGATTGTCGGTTCACTACTGGTTCGGCAATTCGTCGGTCAGAGATTAATCAGGGGTTCAATCTTTTAGCGTTTGTGCCAGCACGCGCACCACCAGATCGCGATACTCGATGCCTACCGAGCGCGCGGCCTTCGGCGGCAGCGAGTGATCGGTCATGCCCGGCGCCGTGTTCACTTCGAGGAAGTACGCGTTGCCTGCGCCGTCCATCATGAAATCGGCGCGGCCCCAATCGGTGCAGCCGAGCACGTCGAACGCGCGGCGCGCGAGCTTCTTCAGTTCCGCTTCTTTCTCCGGCGCGACGCCGCACGGAATCAGATACTGCGTCGTGTCGAGGATGTACTTCGCGTCGTAGTCGTAAAACTCACCCGCCGGCACGATCTTGATGATCGGCAGATCGAGGTCGCCCGCGATGCA
Source organism: Paraburkholderia sp. EG287B (assembly GCF_040965595.1). Lineage (NCBI taxonomy): Bacteria > Pseudomonadati > Pseudomonadota > Betaproteobacteria > Burkholderiales > Burkholderiaceae > Paraburkholderia > Paraburkholderia sp. EG287B. The sequence continues at coordinate 21,936 of NZ_JBFRCG010000005.1, read as the reverse complement.
CGCGGTGTACTCGCCGCCGCCTTCGATGCTCTTTTCCACCAGCACGATCTTGTCGAACTTTGCGGCTTCTTCGAGCGCCGGCACGAGTTCGCTTTCCGCCTTCACCTTGATCACGGCCACGCTCGAGCCTTCGCTCGCGGGCTTCACGAAGAGCGGCAGGCCGAGCTTCGCGACGATCTGCGGCGCGCGCGCCGCGTAGTCGTCGCCGCGCAGCACCGCCTCGAACGGCGGCGTGGGAATGCCGAGCTGCTGCCACACGAGCTTGCTGCGGAACTTGTCGAGCCCGAGCGCGGAGCCGAGCACGCCCGTGCCCGTATAGCGAATGCCGTAGAAGTCGAGCGCGCCCTGGATCTGGCCGTTTTCGCCATAGCCGCCATGCAGCGCGTTGAACGCGCGCACGAAACCTTCGTCCTTGAGCGCCGAAAGCGGCCGCTCGGACGGGTCGAACGGATGCGCGTCGATGCCGGCGCTCTGCAACGCCTGCAGCACCAGCGTGCCCGACTTGAGCGACACTTCGCGCTCGGCCGACACGCCGCCGTACAGCACCGCGACCTTGCCAAATTGTTTCGGATCGATACTGCTCATGTCACTCACGCCTTCTGTTCCTGTTGGGCGATTCGACCCGGCACACCGCCGATCGAACCCGCACCCATCGTAATCACCACATCGCCGTCGCGCACGACAGCAGCTAGCGCCTCCGGCACTTCATCCACGGTCTCGACGAACACGGGCTCGACCTTGCCCGCGACGCGAATCGCGCGTGCGAGCGCACGGCCGTCCGCTGCGACGATCGGCGCTTCGCCGGCCGCATAGACATCGGTCAGCACGAGCGCATCGACGGTCGACAGCACGCGCACGAAGTCTTCGAAACAGTCGCGCGTCCGCGTGTAGCGGTGCGGCTGGAACGCCAGCACGAGACGGCGCTCGGGAAACGCGCCGCGCGCCGCTGCGATCGTCGCGGCCATTTCCACCGGGTGATGGCCATAGTCGTCGATCAACGTCCAGGCGCCGCCGCCGTTGACGGGAATTTCGCCATAGCGCTGAAAACGACGGCCCACGCCGTTGAATTCCGCGAGCGCGCGCTGAATATCGGCGTCCTTGACTTCGAGTTCGGTCGCGATCGCAATCGCAGCGAGCGCGTTCTGCACGTTGTGCGTGCCCGGCAGATTCAGCACGATGTCGAGCGACGGCGCGTCTTCGCGCATCACCGTGAAGTACATCTTGCCTTCGCGCGCGACCACGTTGACCGCGCGCACCTGCGCGTCGGACGCGAAGCCATAACGGATGATCGGCTTCGAGACGAACGGCAGAATCTCCTTCACGTTCGGGTCGTCCACGCACAGCACCGCGATGCCATAGAACGGCAGGCGATGCGTGAACTCGATGAACGCCTGCTTCAGGCGCGCGAAGTCGTGCCCGTAGGTGTCCATGTGATCGGCGTCGATGTTCGTAATGACTTCGATCACCGGGAACAGGTTCAGGAACGATGCGTCGGATTCGTCGGCTTCCGCCACGATGAAGTCGCCCGTGCCGAGGCGCGCGTTCGCGCCCGCACTGATCAGACGCCCGCCGATCACGAAGGTCGGATCGAGCCCGCCCGCGGCCAGCACGCTCGCCACGAGCGAGGTCGTGGTGGTCTTGCCGTGCGTGCCTGCAATTGCGATGCCCTGCTTCAGACGCATCAGTTCCGCGAGCATCACGGCACGCGGCACGATGGGAATGCGGCGATGGCGTGCCGCGAGCACTTCGGGGTTGTCGCTGCGCACCGCGGTCGAAACGACTACGGCATTCGCGCCTTCGATGTTCTCTTCGGCATGGCCGATCGCGATGCGCGCGCCGAGCGCGGCGAGTCGATCGGTGACCCCGTTCTTCGCGAGGTCCGAGCCGCTTACCTGATAGCCAAGATTGACGAGCACTTCGGCGATGCCGCTCATGCCCGCGCCGCCGATGCCGACGAAATGGATATGTTTGACGATGTGTTTCATTGCTTTCCTCCCGCTACTACGCCCGCCACGGCCGCGCAGATGCGCGCGACCTGATCGGCGGCGTCGGGTTTCGCGAGCGCGCGAGCGCGCCCGGCCATTTCTGCCAGCGATGTTCTGGTCTGATGCCGCAACCAGTCGGCGAGTCCCTCCGCCGTCAGGTCGCGTTGCTGCACCACGAGCGCTGCGTCCTTGTCGGCAAGGAACGCGGCGTTGGTGGTCTGGTGGTCGTCCACGGCGTAGGGGAACGGCACGAAGCATGCCGCCACGCCCACGGCCGCGATCTCGGCCACCGTCATTGCGCCCGAACGGCAGACCACGAGATCCGCGTTCCGATAGGCGCTCGCCATGTCGTCGATGAACGGCACGAGCTGCACCGTGTCGTTCAGTTCGAGTCCGGCGTCGAGATAGTTTTGACGCAAGGCGTCGATGTGCTTCGCGCCCGCCTGATGCACGATGTGCGGACGCTCTTCTGGTGCAAGCAGCGACAGCGCGCGCGGCACCACTTCGTTGAGCGCCGTGGCGCCGAGGCTGCCGCCCACCACGAGCACGCGCAGCGGACCGCTGCGCGCGGCGTAGCGCGCCGCCGGTGCGTCGACGTGTTCGAGCGCCTCGCGGATCGGGTTGCCGGTCCACTCGGCGTTCGGCAAGGCGCCCGGAAACGCCACGAGCACGCGCCTGGCCAGCTTCGCGAGCACCTTGTTCGCGAGACCGGCGATCGAATTCTGTTCATGCAGCACGAGCGGACGGCCCGACAGCGCGCTCATCACGCCCGCCGGGAACGTGATGTAGCCGCCCATGCCGAGCACGACGTCGGGCTTCACGCGGCGCAGCGCCGCGAGGCTCTGCGTGCAGGCGCGCAGCAGGTTCAGCGGCAGCATCAGCTTGGTCTTGATGCCTTTGCCGCGCACGCCGCCAAAGCGCACGTATTCCATCGTGATGCCGTGCTTGGGCACGAGCGTCGCTTCCATGCCTGCGGGATTGCCGAGCCACACCACGCGCCAGCCCCACTGCTCCATGCGATGCGCGACGGCGAGCCCCGGGAACACGTGTCCCCCGGTGCCGCCGGCCATCACCATGAGCGTGCGCGTCGCTGCAGTCATACCTTGCCTCCGCGCATCAGGACCCGGTTTTCGTAATCCACGCGCAGCAGCAACGCCACGGCGACGCAATTGAGCAGGATGCCCGAGCCGCCATAGCTCACGAGCGGCAGCGTGAGACCCTTGGTCGGCAAGAGACCCAGGTTCACGCCCATGTTGATGAAGGCCTGCGCGCCGAACCACACGCCAAGACCCTTGGCGACGAGGCCCGCGAACGTGCGGTCGAGCGCGAGCGCCTGACGGCCGATCTCGAACGAGCGGCGCACGATCCAGTAGAACAGCAGGATCACGACGAGGACGCCGACGAAACCGAGTTCCTCGCCGATCACGGCGAGAATGAAGTCGGTATGCGCTTCCGGCAGATAGTTGAGCTTCTCGACGCTGCCGCCAAGACCCACGCCGAACCATTCGCCGCGACCGAACGCGATGAGCGAGTGCGTGAGCTGGTACGCCTTGCCCTGTGCGTAGCGGTCGTCCCACGGATCGAGGTACGCGAAGATCCGCTCGCGGCGCCACGGCGACGCCCACACGAGCAGCGTGAAGGTGCCCACTGCCGTGGCCACGAGGCCGCCGAACAGCTTGCCGTTCACGCCGCCGAGGAACAGCACGCCCATGGCGATCGCGGCGATCACCATGAATGCGCCCATGTCAGGCTCGAGCAGCAACAGCGCGCCGACCACGCCCACGGCGAATGCCATCGGCAGGAAGCCTTTCGCGAAGCTATGCATGTATTCCTGCTTGCGCACCGTGTAGTTCGCAGCGTAGATCGTCACGGCGAGCTTCATGATTTCCGACGGCTGCATGTTCGTCACGCCGAGCGGAATCCAGCGGCGCGCGCCGTTCACGCCCTTGCCGATGTGCGGAATCAGCACGACCACCAGCATGGCGAGCGAGATGAGAAAGAGCTTGGGCGCGTAACGCTCCCACGTCGAAACGGGAATACGGAACGCGACGAGCGCCGCGACCGTGGCGATCGCGAGCGAAACGAGGTGGCGCACGAGAAACGCCCAGTCGCGGTACGAGGCGTACTTGGGCGAATCGGGCATGGCGATCGAGGCCGAGTAGACCATCACCACGCCAAGCCCGAGCAGCGCGATCACGGCCCACAGCAGCGAGTGGTCGTAGTCGAGCATGCGCGAGCGTCCGGGACGCACGCCGTTGACGACGCTCGCGAGACCGCCCGAGCGCGCGCCGCCGCTCGACGAGCCGCCGGCCTGGCCGTTTTCGCGCGAGAGGCGCGCACCGAATCGCTCGGACCAGCTCATATCATCGTCCCCCGTTCTGCGGCGATTTCTTCTACGGTGTCGTGGAACACGGCCGCGCGATGGGCGTAGTTGCGGAACATGTCGAGGCTCGCGCAAGCGGGCGAAAGCAGCACGACGTCGCCGGGTTGCGCGAGCGCCGTCGCCGCGCGCGTGGCTTCCTCGAGCGTCGCGTAGTCGCTCATCGCGATGCCGGTTTCTTCGAGCGCCGCGCGGATCTTCGACGCGTCGCGGCCGATCAGCATCACGGCGCGGCACCAGCGCGCAACCGGCGCGGCGAGCGGATCGAAGTCCTGGCCCTTGCCGTCGCCGCCGGCGATCAGCACCGTGCGCTGCGCGAGGCCGTCGAGCGCCGCCACTGTCGCGCCGACGTTCGTGCCCTTGCTGTCGTCCACGTAGTCGATGCCGTCGATCGAGGCGATCAGCTCCACGCGATGCGGCTCGCCGCGATACTCGCGCAGGCCGTGCAGAAGCGGCGCGGGCGCGAGATCGATCGCGCGCGTGAGCGCAAACGCCGCGAGCGCGTTGGCCGCATTGTGCAGGCCGCGAATGCGCAGGGCGTCGGCGGGCATGAGGCGCTTCATGCCGAGGTTCACGGGCGCCGCTTCCTGCTGCTTGCGGCGACGCGGGGAGACAGGCACGTCGGCCGCGTCGAGGTCGTGGGCCTGCACGAGCCACTGCATGCCGTTCTCGCGCAACAGACCCAGGTCGCCGTCGTTCTCGGGCTCGTTCAGGCCGAAGGTCACGATCTTCGCGTCGCCGCTCGCCTTCGCGCTCGCGAGCGACATGACGCGCGCGTCGTCGCGGTTGAGCACGCGCGTCGTGCGCGGCCCGAAGATACGGCCCTTCGCGGCCGCGTAAGCGTCGAGGCCGCCGTGCCAGTCGAGATGGTCCTGCGTGATGTTGAGGACCGCCGCGGCGTCCGGCTCGAACGTGTGCGCCGTCTCGAGCTGGAAGCTCGACAGTTCGAGCACCCAGACGTCGGGCAGCGCGGTGTTGTCGATGGCTTCGGCGAGCTTGTCGAGCATGGCCGGGCTGATATTGCCCGCCACCGCCACGCGCTTGCCCGCGCGCTCGCAGAGCATGCCGGTCAAGCTCGTCGTGGTGGTCTTGCCGTTCGTGCCGGTGATGGCGAGCACCTTCGGCGCGTAGCCGCTCTCGCCGAGATGGCGCAGCGCCTGCGCGAAGAGTTCGAGCTCGCCCCACACTTCGATGCCGCGCTCGCGCGCCGCCGCGATCAGCGGCACGAGATCTTCGGCGAGCGGCGAGAGGCCCGGGCTAATCGCGACGAGTTCCACGCCGTCGAGCAGCGCCGTCGTGAACGGACCGCCGACGAAATCGGCGTCGATGCCGCGCGCGGCGAGTTCGGGAAGATTGGGCGGCACTTCGCGCGTGTCGGCAATGCGCAGGCGGCAACCATGCCGCGCGCACCAGCGCGCCATCGCGAGACCCGATTCCCCGAGTCCCAGCACGAGCACCATCGGCTTTTGCCGATCCCGAAACTTCTCGCCGAACATCGCTTGCTTCCCTTGCTTACTTAAAGGCTCAACGCAGCTTGAGCGTGGATAGACCAATCAGACACAGCATCAGCGTGATAACCCAGAAACGCACGACAACCTGCGTTTCCTTCCAGCCGGACAGTTCGAAATGGTGATGCAGCGGCGCCATCTTGAAGATGCGGCGCCCTTCGCCGTAACGCTTTTTCGTGTACTTGAACCAGGTGACCTGCAGCATCACGGAGAGCGTCTCCGCCACGAAGATGCCGCCCATGATGAAGAGCACGATTTCCTGACGCACGATCACCGCGATGGTTCCCAGCGCGCCGCCGAGCGCGAGCGCGCCCACGTCGCCCATGAAGACCTGGGCCGGATACGTGTTGAACCAGAGGAACGCGAGCCCTGCCCCGCCCATCGCCGAACAGAAGATGAGCAGTTCGCCCGCTCCGGCAATATGCGGAAAAAGCAGATACTTCGAGTAGACCGAGCTGCCCATCACATAGGCGAACACGCCGAGCGATGCGCCGACCAGCACGACCGGCATGATCACGAGGCCGTCGAGGCCATCGGTGAGGTTCACGGCGTTGCTCGCGCCGACGATCACGAAATACGTGAGCGCGATGAAGCCCCACACGCCGAGCGGATAGCTGATCGACTTGAGGAACGGCAGCAGCAAGTCGGCGCGCGCGGGCAGGCCCATCGACAGGCCGCTGCGCACCCACGCCATGAAGAGATCGAACACGCGCACGTTGCTCGCCTCGGAGACGCTGAACGCGAGGTACACCGCCGCGAACAGACCAATCACCGACTGCCAGAAGTACTTCTCGCGCGAAGACATGCCGCGCGGGTCCTTGTAGACGACCTTGCGATAGTCGTCGACCCAGCCGATCGCGCCGAAGCCGAACGTGACGAGCATCACGATCCAGATGAAGCGGTTCGTGAGGTCGCCCCACAGCAAGGTGGAAACCGCGATGCCCAGCAGAATGAGCACGCCGCCCATGGTAGGCGTGCCGGACTTCACGAGGTGAGTCTGCGGGCCGTCCGTACGCACGGCCTGGCCGACCTTCATTGCGGTGAGCTTGCGGATCACCCACGGGCCGAGAAAAAGCCCGATCGCCATCGCGGTGATGGTGGCCATCACCGCACGGAACGTCAGATAACTGAACACGCGCAAGAAGCTTGCGTCATTCTGCAGCCATTGCGCCAGCGCCAGTAGCATGCCTTGTATTCCTTCGTATTTCAGTGCGCACCGGACTTCGCGTCCGGCGCAGGGTTTTGCGGATTCGTGAGTGACGCTACTACGCGCTCCATCTGCATGAAGCGCGAGCCTTTCACGAGAATCGTTGCGCCGGCGCCGTAACCGGCACCAGCCAGCGCGCGCACGAGCTCGCCCACGTCGGCGGCATGCAGCGCCTGCGCGCCGAACGCCGCCGCGCTGTCACGCGCTGCGTCGCCGAGCGTGTAGAGCGCGTCGATGCCGCGTTCCTTCGCGTAGGCGCCCACCTCGCGGTGAAATGCGGGACCGTCGTCGCCGACTTCGCCCATGTCTCCGAGCACCAGCACGCGCGGCGACGTGCGCGAAGCCAGCACGTCGATCGCTGCGCGCACCGAATCGGGATTCGCGTTGTAGGTGTCGTCGATCACCGTCGCGCCCGTCAGCTCGCCGAGCGCCGCGCGCTTCACCTGCAAGCGGCCCTTGACCGGCTCGAACGCCTCGAGCCCGCGGCCGATCGCCTCGAGCGAGACGCCCGACGCAATCGCCGCCGCCGTGGCCGCGAGCGCGTTGTGCGCGTTGTGGGCGCCCAGCACCTTCAACTCCACTTCGAGATGGCCTTCCGGCGTCGCGATCGCGAGCCGGTTGCCCGCCAGCTTGTCGACGAGCTTGCCGGTGACTGCCGCTTCCACCGCACGCGTCTCCGTATGCAGCGCGAAGTCGAGAATGCGCGAACCCGTCGCCGCCACGCGCCAGATGCTCGCGTAGGCATCGTCGGCCGGAAACACCGCGACGCCCGTGGGCTTGAGCGCGTGAATCACGCTCGCATGCTCGAGCGCGACGGCTTCCACCGTCGCCATGAATTCCTGATGCTCGCGCTGCGCGTTGTTCACCACCGCGACCGTCGGCTCGGCGAATTTCGCCAGCAACTCGGTCTCGTCCGGGTGATTCATGCCGAGTTCGACCACCGCCAGCTGATGAGCGCCGCTCAAACGCAGCAACGTTAACGGCACGCCGATGTCGTTATTGAGGTTTCCGGTGGTCGCGAGACGCAAATTTTCTCCCACGGCCGCCGCGAAGATCGACGCGATCATTTCCTTGACCGTCGTTTTGCCGTTGCTGCCCGTCACGGCGACGAGCGGCATCGAGAAGCGGCGGCGCCAGCCGAGCGCGAGCGCGCCGAGCGCCTTGCGCGTGTCGTCCACGCGTAGCGCGGGAATGCGCCAGTCGCCGGGGCTGCGCGAAACGAGCGCCGCGCTCACGTGACGGTTCGCGACCTCGCCGAGAAAGTCGTGCGCGTCGAAGCGGTCGCCCTTGAGCGCGACGAAGAGATCGCCGGGGCCCGTGGTGCGGCTGTCGGTCGAAATGCGCTCGAACGTGGCGTTCTCGTCGCCGAGTACGCTCGCGCCGGGAATCAGCGCCGCGGCTTCGCGCAGGGAAAGCATCGTCATTCACCACCTCCGCGCCCGTGCGTGGCACGGGCGGCGAGTGCAAGCCGCGCGTGGTCCTGATCGGAAAACGCGCGCTTCTTGCCCATGATTTCCTGGGTCGCCTCGTGGCCCTTGCCGGCCAGCACGACGACGTCTTCGCGCGCCGCGCCGCGCACCGCCTGCAGGATCGCGCTCGCGCGATCCTCGATGCGGCGCGCCTTCGCGGCGTCGCGCATGCCTTGTGCGATCTGCTCGATGATCGCCGCGGGCGTCTCGCTGCGCGGGTTGTCGCTCGTCACGACGACCTGGTCGGCGAGGCGTTCCGCGATCGCGCCCATGAGCGGGCGCTTGGTCGCGTCGCGATCGCCGCCGCAGCCGAACATGCAGACGAGCTGGCCGCCGCGTGCCGCTGCCATCGGGCGCAGCGCTTCGAGCGTTTTTTCGAGCGCGTCCGGCGTATGCGCGTAATCGATCACGACGAGCGGCTCGTCGTGATCGGCGCGGCCACCGAGACGCTCCATGCGCCCGTTCACCGGCTGCAGCTTGGAGATCTCGTTGAGCGCCGCGACGAGCGGCACGTTCGCCGCAAGCAGCGCGCCGAGCACGCCGAGCAGATTGCTCACGTTGAAGAGGCCGAGCACATGCGCCTCGACTTGCGCCTCGCCCCAGTCCGACGTTTCCAGATGGAATGCCGTGCCGGTGGCAGTGGCGCGCACGTCGTTCGCGCGCAGCCACGCGTCGGCAACGGGTGCGTCGGCGGCGGGCGTCGCCACGCCATACGCAATCGTGCGAGCCTTGCCGCGTGTCGCGGCGATCAGGCGGCGCCCCGCTGCGTCGTCGGCGTTGATGATCGCGGCGCGCAGGCCCGGCCATGCAAACAGACGCGCCTTCGCGGCCTCGTAGGCCTCGAAAGTGTGGTGATAGTCGAGATGGTCTTGCGTGAGATTCGTGAAGACGCCGATGTCGAACGAGGTCCCGTTCACGCGGCCCTGATGCAGCGCGTGCGAAGAGACTTCCATCGCAATCGCCTGTGCGCCGGCACCGCGCAATTGCGCTAGGCTGCGCTGCAGCTGCGGCGCGTCGGGCGTAGTGAAGCCCGTATGCACGAGCTGGCCCGGAAAGCCCGTGCCCAGCGTGCCGACGATCGCGCACTTCTGGCCGATGGCCGTGAACGCCGAGGCGATCCACTGGCTGCACGACGTCTTGCCGTTCGTGCCCGTCACGCCGACCACGAGCATGGCATCGCTCGGGTCGCCATACCAGCCGCTGGCGATTTCGCCCGCGAGCACGTCGAGCTGCGGCACTGCGAGCGCAATCGACGCGTCGGGCTGTTCGCCCGCATAGCCTTCCGGCTGATACAGCACGGCTGCGGCGCCACGCTCGATCGCATTGGCGATGTGCGGGCGGTTGTCCGCGCCCTCTACGGCGTAGGCGAGAAACACGTCGCCCGGCTGGAGCGAGCGCGTGTCGGCGTGCAGGCCGGCTGCGGACGCGACGTGCGTTCGCAGCCATGCGAGCGCGTCCGCGATCTGCCGGTGCGCGGGATGCTGGTTGCGCGTGGCGCTCATCGGACGACTCCGGGTCGATTTTTCGCGTTGTCCGCGATGGTCATGTGACGCGCGGCGGCGGCGCTTTTCGCGGTAGTCGTGTTCGACACGCGCTTCACCGGCGTAGCGGGCGCGTTCGCGACGGCCGGGGCCGAGGCGGCGGCGCTGGTGTCCTCGACGACGAGCTGCTTCACCGGCATGTCCGGCGGCACGTTGAGCGAGCGCAGCGTATCGCCGACGATGCCCGAGAACACCGGACCCGACACCGCGCCGCCGAAGTGGCTGCCGGCCGTCGGTTCGTCGACCGTGACGGCCACGACGATGCGCGGATTCGGCATCGGCGCCATGCCGACGAACGACGCGCGATATTTCGAATGATCGTAGCCGTGCGGGCCGTGCTTGTACGCCGTGCCGGACTTGCCGCCCACGCGGTAGCCGGGCACGGCGGCGTCGGGCGAGGTGCCGTCCTTCGACACCACGCTCTCCAGCATCGTGCGCACTTCACGCGCCGTGGTCGGCGCGAAGACCTGGGTGCCCTGCACCGGCTGCGTGTCGCCCGGGTGGCGGAAGATCGTGACCGGCAGAATCTGGCCGTCGTGCGCGATCGCCGTGTACGCGCGCGCGAGCTGGAACAGCGAAACGGAGAGGCCGTAGCCGTAGGACATCGTCGCCTGCTCGATGCGGCGCCAGCTTTTCCACGGACGCAAACGGCCCGCCGCCGCGCCGGGGAACCCGACCTTCGGCGCCTGACCGAGACCGATGCTGGTGTACATGTCCCACATTTCTTCGGGGCGCAGCGTCATCGCGATCTTGGTCGCACCGATGTTGCTCGACTTCTGGATCACGCCGCCCACCGTCAGCACGCCAAAGCCGGCGTCGTCGGTGATGGTCGCGCCGTCGAGGGTGAAGTGGCCCGCGCCCGTATCCACCAGTGTACTCGGCGAGACGCGGTGCAGATCCAGCGCGAGCGACACCGTGAACGGCTTCATGATCGAGCCCGGCTCGAACACGTCGGTGAGAATGCGGTTGCGCAGCTGCTCGCCCGTGAGGTGCGAGCGGTCGTTCGGGTTGTAGGTCGGATAGTTCACGAGCGCGAGCACTTCGCCGGTGCGCACGTCCACCACCATCGCGGCGCCGGCCTTGGCCTTGAACTTCTCGACGGCGGCTTTCAGGTTCGAATAGGCGATGTACTGAATCTTGCTGTCGATCGAAAGTTCGACGTCCTTGCCATCGTGGGGCACGACCGTTTCGTCGACGTCCTCGACGATGTGGCCCATGCGGTCCTTGATGACGTGGCGAATGCCCGGCACGCCCGCGAGCACTTTCTGGTCCGACAGCTCGACGCCTTCCTGGCCCTCGTCCTCGACGTTGGTGAAGCCGATCAAGTGCGCAGTGACGTCGCCTTCCGGATAGAAGCGCTTGTATTCGTTGCGCTGGTAAATGCCCGGAATGTCGAGCGCCGTCACTTTCTGCGCGACGTCGAGCGGCACCTGGCGCTTCACGTAGACGAAGGTCTTGTCTTCAGACAGCTTCGCGCGCAGCTCTTTCGTGTTCATGCCGAGCAGCGCGCCGAGCTGGTTGAGCTTGTCGGCGCCGAGATCGTCGGGGACGGCTTCGGGAATCGCCCAGATCGCGCGCACGGGCAGGCTCGTGGCGAGCACGAGGCCGTTGCGGTCGAGAATCTTGCCGCGCGTGGCCGGCAGCTCGATCGTGCGCTGGTAGCGGCTTTCGCCCTGCTTCTGATAGAACGCGTTGCCCGGGCCCTGAATCCAGAACGCGCGCGCGGCAAGCGCGACGAACGCCATGAAGAGCAGGAACACGACGAGCTTCGAGCGCCACATCGGCAGGCGCACGGAGAGAATGGGGTTGGCGCTGAAGGCGACGCTCTTGCGGCGATTGTCCTTTTTCATCGCGTGCCTCCGCGGCGGGCAGGCGTGGGCGCGGCGCCCTGCGGGGGCGCCGAGGTCGGCACGGGGGCGTCGACGGCGGTGGCGCTGCCGGGCGCGAGCGTCAGATATTGCGTGCGTCCGGTCGTGACGGGCTGCATCTTGAGCGAGTCGGTGGCGATCTGTTCGATGCGCGACGTTCTCGACAGCGCACTCTGCTGATATTGAAGCTGTGCGTAGTCCTGCTGGAGCTGATGCTCCTGCGACTGCGCGCGTTGCAACTGGATGAAGATCTGACGCTGCTGATTGGTGGCGTTCACGACGGAAAGCGCGCACCCCATGACGACGATCAGCAGGAAGATGTTCAGACGATTCATGGCGTGACGCGCTCCGCGGTGCGCATCACGGCCGAGCGGGCGCGCGGATTCGCGGCGACTTCCTCGTCGCTCGCGAACACGCGCCCGAGCAGCTTGAGCGGCGGGCTCGGCAGGTCGACGGCGCGGATCGGCAGGCGGCGGTCCACCGCCGGCGCGTTCGCGTGCGCCTGCATGAACCGCTTGACGATCCGGTCTTCGAGCGAATGAAAGCTGATGACCACCAGCCGCCCCCCCTGTTCCAGCAACGACAGTGCTGCTTCTAGAACGACCTGCAGCTCCGCAAGCTCTTGATTGACGTGAATCCGTATAGCTTGAAAGGTGCGGGTTGCCGGGTCCTTACCCTTCTCACGGGTTTTGACGACGTTAGCCACGATTTGGGCAAGCTCGCCCGTGCTGTCGAGAGGCCCGAGACGGTCGGACTCTGCCCGGCGAGCAACAAGCGCCTTTGCAATCTGAAAAGCAAACCGTTCTTCCCCATAATCCCGAATTACCTCCGTCAGTTCCTGCAACGTGGCCCGAGCGAGCCAGTCAGCGGCGGACTCGCCGCGCGTCGGGTCCATCCGCATGTCGAGCGGACCATCCGCGCGGAAACTGAAACCGCGCTGCGGATCGTCGAACTGCGGCGACGACACGCCAAGGTCCAGCAATATTCCCGACACACGCCCTACCCCGCGCGACGCGAGCTCGTCGCGCAGCGAAGCAAAACTCTCATGCACGATCGAAAACCGCGCGTCGTTCACGGTTTGCGCCGTCGCGATCGCCAGCGGGTCCTTGTCGAACGCGATCAGGCGCCCGGCCTCGCCGAGACGCCCGAGGATCGCGCGACTGTGCCCGCCGCGACCGAACGTGCCGTCCACATAGACGCCGTCCGCGCGCGTGACCAGCGCGTTCACCGCTTCGTCTAGCAGCACCGTGCGATGCTGCAGTCCCTGTCCCATCGCAGATGCCATAGCTTTTTGAACCGCGATCAGAACGTGAAATTTTTCAAGGCGTCGGGCATGCCCTGCGCCATTGCCGCCTGTTCCTTGGCGGCGTAGGTCTGCGCATCCCACAACTCAAAATGACTACCCATGCCGAGCAGCATGACTTCCTTTTCCATTCCTGCCGCCAGACGCAATTCAGGTGAGACGAGCACGCGGCCCGCACTGTCGACATCGACGTCGGACGCATTGCCCAGAAAAATACGGCGCCACCAGTGCGCGTCCATCGGCAAGGCGGCGACCTTCGAGCGGAACACTTCCCATTCGGGGCACGGAAATAGCAACAGGCAGCCGTCCGGGTGCTTGGTGATCGTCACCCGTCCTTCTGCCTGTTGTTGCAGCGCTTCCCGATAGCGCGACGGAATCGACATCCGTCCTTTCGCATCGAGTGTTAGCGCCGACGCCCCCTGGAACAATTTGCTCCCCCTAATGCGGCGCTTTTCGCCGCCCGCCTAAATCCCGGAAAATCTACCTGAATACGCGCCTGAAATCACACAAAAATACACTTTCTCACACTGTCTCCCACTTTAGAGGAACGCCCAACGAGGGTCAAGGGAGACCGGACGTTTTTTGACGAAATTTATCCGCTAGAACAAGGACTTAGCGGCACTTGTTGAAGTCGGGACAAAAGCCAAAAACCGTTATGAATGAATGAGCTAACGCAGGTTCTGAAGGTGATACGTGAAAAGCGCGGCGATAAACGGCCTACGGCGGGATCGAGCGGGGGGCTTGCGGGGATTAAAACCGGGGGCTGAAAGCTCTGAAAGATTAATCCGGGTTTGGGCCGACAGCGATTGCCGGCCCATGCCATTAATCAGATGTAGTAGGCGGTTCGCGTCATGACTTTCGATGCTACACGCATTAGCGAACGCACCGGCAAAGGCAATTCGACGCCGCCCAGATCGGTGGCCGATTTGGCGTGCGAGATTTCGTCGGCGCGCATTTGCTCGACGACCGCGCGCGACTCGAGATCGGCGGGCGGCAGGCTGTCGAGGTGGCTGTCGAGATGATGCTCGACCTGGCGCTCGGTTTCGGCCATGAAGCCGAGGCTCACCTTGTCGCCGAGGCGGCCGGCGGCGAAGCCGATCGCGAGTGCGCCCGCGTACCACAGCGGATTGAGCAGGCTCGGACGCGAGTCGAGCGCCTGCAGCCGGCGCGAGGTCCACGCAAGGTGATCCTCTTCTTCGCGCGCGGCCTGCTCGAAGGCCGCCCTGAGCGAGGGCGAGCGCGCCGAGATTTTCTGCGCCTGATACAGCGCCTGTGCGCACACTTCGCCGACGTGATTGACGCGCATGAGCCCGGCGGCGTGCGTGCGCTCGGCAGGCGTGAGTTCGCTGCCGGCGGGTACGGCATCGCCCTCGGGCGTCACTTCGATGGTAACGGGGGAAGGCTGCGGCATCGGACGCGTCATGCGCGACACGCCGGTGAGAGAGCGCAGGCCCCGGTCGAATTCGGTAATCAAGTCATCTAGCGTCATCCAGCCTCCCTTTCATTTCGTTGGCGAGCCGGATTGGTCGCTCGCCCGGACTGCCCTTTCACCACTACACAAACTCACGGACATCCGTCAATCCGGGGCAGCGCCGATAGATAGCTGCATATTCTAGACCATGTTGTGTAAACGAAACAGGTACTTAGCGAGGCCCAGGCTTTTCCTTTGTGACTATTAACCCTTTTGTTACATTACGTGCAACTTCTCGCGAAGTTAGAAGGACAGGACCCTACGCAAGATAAAAAACTGGTCCCGTTAAAAGACGCAAAAGATTCGCAAACACTGGAGATCATTCAATGAAGAAGTCGCTTCTCGCGCTGGCTGCGCTGGGCGCGTTCGCGGGCGTTGCTCACGCTCAGAGCAGCGTCACGCTGTACGGCATCATCGACGAAGGTTTCAACATCAACACGAATTCGGGTGGCAAGCACCTGTACAACCTGTCGAGCGGCGTGATGCAAGGCAGCCGTTTCGGCCTGCGCGGCGCTGAAGACCTCGGCGGCGGCCTGAAGGCAGTCTTCGTGCTCGAAAACGGCTTCGACGTGAATAACGGCAAGCTCGGCCAGGGCGGCCTGATGTTCGGTCGTCAGGCTTACGTTGGTCTCTCGAGCTCGCAATTCGGCACGGTCACGCTGGGTCGCCAGTACGACTCCGTCGTCGACTACGTCGGCCCGCTCGAAGCAGGCGACCAGTGGGGTGGCTACATCGCAGCGCACCCGCAGGATCTGGACAACTTCAACAACGCCTACCGTACGAACAACACGGTCAAGTTCACCAGCGCCAACTACGCTGGCCTGACCTTCGGCGGCACGTACAGCTTCGGTGGCCAGGCAGGCAACTTCTCGGCGAACCAGATCTGGTCGTTGGGCGCCGGCTATAACAACGGTCCCCTCGTCCTCGGCGTGGGTTACCTGAACGCACGTACGCCGAACGCGACCGGCGGCCTGTTCAACAACGGCGGCACCGCATCGCCGCAGACGGGCGTAAAGGGCGTTACGGGCACTTCGTTCAACCCGGTGTACGGCGGCTTCGCATCGGCTAACACGTACCAGGTCATCGGCGCAGGCGGCGCATATACGTTCGGCGCAGCAACGCTCGGCCTGACGTACTCGAACGTCAGCTTCCGCAACCTCGGCTCGACGTCGACCTCGCTGTTCGAACGCGGCACGAACGCCAACTTCAACAACGTCGAAGCGAACATCAAGTACCAGTTCACGCCGGCCCTGCTGGCAGGCTTTGCGTTCGACTTCACGGACGGCAGCAGCGTCACGCGTGCGAACGGCACGAGCGAAAGCGGCGCGAAGTACTTCCAGTACGCACTGGGCACGGACTACTTCCTGTCGAAGCGCACGGACGTCTACCTGATCGGCGTGTACCAGCACGCTACGGGCTCCGACTCGACGGGCGGCACCGCTGTTGCGTCGATCAACGGCCTGACGCCGTCGAGCACGAACAACGTGTTCACGGCTCGCGTTGGTATCCGTCACAAGTTCTAAGAAGAACAGTCGCTGTAATCTCGAAGGCGCCTCCGGGCGCCTTTTTTCTTTGGTGCGTTTTGTCGTTTCGCCACAGTGCGCACGACAAAAAAGCGGCCTGCCCTCGATGGGCAGACCGCTCTTCGCTTTTGACTCGCGGGCCTTTCGCTTCGCTCTTGCGTTTTCAGGCGCGACCGTCGCGCAGCTCGCGGCGCAGGATCTTGCCGACGTTGCTCTTGGGCAGATCGTTGCGGAACTCGATGATCTTCGGCCGCTTGTAGCCGGTGAGCTGCGTCTTGCAGTACTCGAATACGTCCTTGTCGGTGAGCGCCGGGTCCTTCTTGACGATATACAGCTTCACCGCCTCGCCCGAATTCTGGTCCGGCACGCCCACCGCCGCCACTTCGAACACGCCCGGCAGCTTGGCCACGACGTCCTCGACTTCGTTCGGATACACATTGAAGCCCGAGACCAGAATCATGTCCTTCTTGCGGTCGACGAGCTTGATGTAGCCGCGCGCGTTGATGAGACCGATGTCGCCCGACTTGAAGTAGCCGTCCGGCGTCATGACCTTCGCCGTTTCTTCCGGCCGCTGCCAGTAGCCCGCCATCACCTGCGGACCGCGGATGCAGATCTCCCCCGCTTCGCCGATCGGCAGTTCGTTGCCGGCGTCGTCGCGAATCGAAATTTCGGTGGAAGGCAGCGGCAAACCGATCGTGCCGGTGTATTCCGTCGCCGTGACCGGATTGCAGGTCACGCTGGGTGAGGTTTCCGAGAGGCCATAGCCTTCGACGATCGGCGTATGCGTGCGCTCGTACCAGCGCTTGGCCACGGCTTCCTGCACCGCCATGCCGCCGCCGTTTGCAACGAGCAGATGCGAAAAGTCCAGATTGCCGAATTCCGGATGGTTGAGCATCGCGTTGTAGAGCGTATTCACCGCGGGGAAACACGTGATCGAGTACCCGCGCAGCTCCTTGATCATGCCGGCGATGTCGCGCGGATTCGGGATCAGGATCGCGAGACCTCCGGTGCGCAGCGTCAGCAGCCCGCAAACGGTCAACGCGAACACGTGGTACAGCGGCAGCGCCGCGACCGTCACCGGTTGCGTACCGGACGGCAATTTCGCCAGCGCGGGCTCGGTCCATGCCGCCGACTGCAGCACGTTGGCGATCAGGTTGCGATGCAGCAGCGTCGCCCCCTTGGCCACACCGGTCGTGCCGCCCGTGTACTGCAGGAAGGCGACGTCCTCGGGCGTCTGCTCGACGCGCTTGAAGCCTGTGCGCGCCCCTTCGGCGAGCGCGTCGTTGAAGCGCACGTGGCCGGGCAGGTTCCAGGCGGGCACCATCTTCTTCACGCTTCGCACGACGAAGTTGACGATGAAGCCCTTCGCGCCAAGCAGGTCGCCCATCGCCGCGACCAGCACGTGCTTCACGCGCGTATTGGCGACGACCGCGCTTACGGTTCCGGCAAAATTCTCGAGGACGACGATCGCCTCGGCGCCGCTGTCCTTCAACTGGTGTTCGAGTTCGCGCGGCGTGTAGAGCGGATTCACGTTCACGACGACATATCCCGCGCGCAGCACCGCGGCGAGCGCGACCGGATACTGGAGCACGTTGGGCATCATGAGCGCGATGCGCGCACCACGTGCGATGCCGCGCGACTGGAACCACGCGGCCAGGCGCTGGGAGAGCTGGTCCAGCTCGCCGTAGGTGATCGTCTTGCCCATGCAGGCGAAAGCGGGCTTTGCACGGAATTCGCTGAAGCTCTCCTCGAGCAGCGCAGTGATGGACGCGTAACGGCTTGCGTCGATTTCAGCGGGAACGCCGGGCGGGTACGATTTCAGCCAGACTTTTTCCATGCAGCGTCTCCTCCTTGATTTTTCGAATGGTCGTGCTAAAAAATTGGATCGTAGCATGGCGACCCAGCTTTTATGTCAGCAAATCAGCGAGTTAGAAAGGCCCCTCGAACGCGCGTCGCGGGGCCGCTAGCGGTAGCGTGAGACGCTTTCAGGCCCGCTCGACCTCGACGAGGCAATCGTAGAACGTCGCCGAGCCGCCAAGGTCGGTGAGCGCCTGGCTCGTCACCTCGTTGGCGTTGCGGCCATCCGGCGCAAGCTTCTTCCACCAGATCGACAGGCCCACCACGAGACCGCTGCGTGCCCGATCGGTCACGCGCGCCCGCGCGCGCATCGAGCCGCGGTCGTTGAACACGCGAACCTCGTCGCCATCGGCAATCTCGCGGCGTGCGGCGTCAGCCGGATGGAGGTCCACGTGCGGCTCCCCCTCGGTCGCGCGCAGGCTTTCCACGTTCACGAAGGTGCTGTTCAGGAAGTTGCGGGCGGGCGGCGAGATCATCGCGAGCGGAAAGCGCGCAGCGAGCTCGGGCGCACCGTCCGCCGATTCGTGCGGCGGCAGATAGTCGGGCAGCGGATCGAGCCCGGCCTTCGCAAGCGCCTCGCTATGGAACTCGCACTTGCCCGTGGGCGTGCGAAAACCGCCGTTCGCAAACGGTGCTTCGGCGACGTTCAGCTTCAGCCAGCCTTCGCGCTTGAGCGCCGCCCAGTCGGCGCCGCCCAGCGCGGGATCGGTCCAGTCGAAAGCGTGGGCCGCCACGTCTTCGTCGCTTTCGAACAGCGCCGGCTCGGTCAGGCCCATCGCGCGCGCGATGGAGCGGAAGATTTCGGTATTCGGCCGCGCCTCGCCAACGGGCGCGATGGCAGGCAAGTTCGCCATGACGTGCGTGTGGCCGTAGGACTTGTGGACGTCGAGATGCTCGAGCTGGGTCGTGGCCGGCAGCAGCAGGTCGGCGTAATCGGCGGTGTCGGTCTGGAACTGCTCAAGCACGATCGTAAAGAGGTCTTCGCGTGCGAAGCCGGCCGCAACCTTCGCCGATTCGGGCGCAACCGCAACCGGATTCGAGTTGTAGACGACGATCGCTTCGACCTTCGGGCCGAATGCGGCGTCGCCTGCGTGCGTGAGCGCGTCGCCAATCTGGTTCATGTTGACGATACGCGGCTGATGCTGCGGCCAGCCCGGGATCAGATCCGGACGCTGGAGCGCGTTCGCATCGACAGGGGCCCAGCCCGACGACGAAAGCAGCACGCCGCCCGCGCGCTCGCGCCACGCACCGGTCAACGCGGGCAGGCAGGCGATGGCGCGCACGGCGTTGCCGCCGCCGCGCACGCGCTGCAGGCCATAGTTCATGCGAATCGCCGCCTTGCGCGTCGAGGCGTAGAGGCGCGCGAGATCGACGACGACCTGTTCCTCGATGCCACAGATCGCGGCGACGCGTGCGGGCGTGTAGGTGAGCGCACGCGCCTTCAGCTCGTCGAAGCCGTGCGTATGGGCCGCAATGTAATCGTGATCGAGACGGTCCTCGGTGATCAGCACGTGCATCATGCCGAGCGCGAGCGCGCCGTCCGTGCCGGGCTTGAGCGCAATGTGCTGATGGCACTTCTCGGCCGTCAGCGAGCGATAGGGGTCGATCGCGATCAGCTTCGCACCGTTGCGTTTCGCTTCCTGCGCGCGGGTCCAGAAGTGCAGGTTCGACGCGATCGGGTTGGCGCCCCAGATCAGGATCACTTCGCTTTCCGCGAAATACTCGGTGAGCATGCCGAGGCTCGAGCCGAACGTATAACGCAGGCCGGCGGCGCCCGCCGCCGCGCAGATTGCGCGATCGAGACGCGACGCGCCGAGCTTGTGAAAGAAGCGCTGCGCGATGCTATCGCCCTGAACGAGTCCCATCGTGCCGGCATAGCTGTACGGCAGGATCGCTTCGGGCGCGCGCTGCGCGATTTCGCCGAGGCGGTCGGCGGCAAGGCGACAGGCTTCGTCCCAACTGATCGGCTCGAAACGCCCTTCGCCCTTGCGCCCCACACGCTTCATCGGCTGCGTCAAACGCTTCGGATGATGGACACGCTCGGCATAGCGGGTCACCTTCGTGCACAGCACGCCTTGCGTCGGCGGGTGATCGGGATCGCCGCTCACCTTGATTGCCCGGCCGTTTTCGACGGTCACGCGCATCGCGCAAGTATCGGGACAATCGTGCGGGCACACTGCACGGGCAAATTCGGCTGGGGCGTTCATCGGAAATCCGTGGGTCAGGCGTTTTGTCGTAAGAGCGATTTTATTATGTTCGGGGTGCGCGCCCTGTACGCACCCTGTGGGTTGGCGCGAAAAAAAAGGTTCGGCGTAGAATGGTCCGTCTAGACCCGGCTTATTTTGGAGACGAAAGCCGGGCGCCCACTTTTTGAGCACCGTCCGCCATGAAACTGATTCCGGAAATCCAGGCCGCCCAAGGCGAAATTCAGGGCCTCCGACGAACGATCCACGCGCACCCCGAACTGCGCTACGAAGAAACCCAGACCTCCGACCTTGTCGCGGCAAAACTCACAGAATGGGGCATCGAAGTGCATCGCGGCATGGGCCAGACCGGCGTCGTCGGCGTGCTCAAACGCGGCACCGGCAAACGGATGGTCGGATTGCGCGCCGATATGGATGCGTTGCCGATCCAGGAACTCAACACATTCGACCATCGCTCGCGCAACGAAGGCAAGATGCACGCGTGCGGCCACGACGGCCATACGGCGATGCTGCTTGGCGCGGCGCAATATCTCGCGCGACACGGGCAGTTCGACGGCACGATCGTCTTCATTTTCCAGCCCGCCGAAGAAGGCGGCGCCGGCGCGAAAGCCATGATCGAAGATGGCCTCTTCAAACAGTTTCCGGTGGACGCCGTTTTCGGCATTCACAATTGGCCGGGCATGCCGGCTGGCTACTTCGGCGTGACCGAAGGGCCGATTATGGCCTCGAGCAACGA
This sequence comes from Paraburkholderia sp. EG287B, assembly GCF_040965595.1. Lineage (NCBI taxonomy): Bacteria > Pseudomonadati > Pseudomonadota > Betaproteobacteria > Burkholderiales > Burkholderiaceae > Paraburkholderia > Paraburkholderia sp. EG287B. The sequence goes on along the minus strand of NZ_JBFRCG010000005.1, from coordinate 884 downwards.
ATTCCGCCTTGAAATCAAGGGCGTAGGTTCGCACGCGGCGTTGCCGCACAATGGCCGCGATCCGGTCTTCACAGCAGTGCAGATCGCGAACGGGCTGCAGAGCATCATCACGCGCAACAAGAAGCCGCTCGATACGGCGGTGCTCTCGATCACACAGATTCATGCGGGCGATGCGGTCAACGTGGTGCCGAATACGGCCTGGATCGCGGGAACGGTGCGTACCTTCACGACGGAAACGCTGGATCTGATCGAATCGCGACTGCGCAAGATCACCGAGAGCACGGCGCAAGCGTACGACTGCTCGGTCGACATCACCTTCCATCGCAACTATCCGCCGACGGTGAACAGCAGCGCGGAGGCGCAGTTCGCCGCGGAGGTCATGCGTGAGGTGGTCGGTGCCGATCACGTCGATGCGAACGTCGAGCCGACCATGGGCGCCGAGGACTTCTCGTTCATGCTGCTGGAGAAACCCGGTTGCTACGCGTTTCTCGGCAACGGCGAAGGTGGTCACCGGGATGCAGGACACGGCGCGGGTCCTTGCATGCTGCACAACGCGAGCTATGACTTCAACGATCAACTGCTGCCAGTCGGATCGTCGTTTTGGGTGCATCTGGCGACGAGATTTCTGGCGCAGCAGTAATTCTGGGCACCAATGCAAAAAGCCGTCCACCGGACGGCTTTTTTGTTTGCTGCTTCTAAAGCGTAAACGCCATAACCCCGGTGCTCTTTCGGAGACACCGGGGTTCTGGACGTTACAGCATAAGGAGCCTGACGATTACCTACTTTCACACGGGCAATCCGCACTATCATCGGCGTGGAGCTGTTTCACGGTCCTGTTCGGGATGGGAAGGGGTGGGACCAGCTCGCTATGGTCATCAGGCATG